>JAUMYR010000282.1 GCA_030528545.1 Propionibacteriaceae bacterium | reverse complement strand
GGCTCGGCCAGGTGGTCGTAGCCGACGACGGCGGCATCCGTCGCGACGGCCGCGAGGCGGGTGATGGCCTGGGCGAACAGCAGGCCGCCCGGCCGCAGCACCCGCGCCGCCTCGGTGAGGGCACGTGTCCGGTCCTCGCGGTGGATCAGGTGGTACAGCGGGCCGAACAGCAGCACCGCATCGACGCTGGAATCCTCGAAGGGCAGCCTCCGGGCATCGCCCACCAGGGCCTCGAAGGTGCCGACCTCGGCGGCCCCCGCCACCTGCGAGGGTACCGGGTCGAGCAGGGTGACGTGGTGCCCGTCAGCGGCGAGCCACCGGCTGTGCACCCCCGTCGCACCCCCGACATCGAGGATGCGGGAGGCCGGGCGCAGTCGGGCACGCAGCAACCGCTGCACCCGGATGAACTCCACGACCCCGCTGGCGGTGTCGCCCTGGATGCGACGATCCTCGTCGTCGCCCGAGTAGAAGGCGATCAGTGCCTCATCCAGGGCGGCCTGCTCGACCACTGGTCACAGCCTCAGGTCCCGGGTCAGGGCCGTGGGATGCCCGAACCGGTGGTTGGTGACAGACACCGCCTGCTCGCGGACGTAGGGCAGCTGGGCCAGCCGCCCCGGCGGCAGGGAGGCACCGGCGTACACCGAGACGTCGATGGACCCGCCGACGGCGCTCAGGAGGTCACGCTCACCCAGGTGCCGGACCCGGCCCCGGATCGCAGGATCGAAGACCTCATCCGGGGTCACCTCGACGGTGAAGCCCAGGTCCTCCAGCAGCTGCGCGACGGGCTCGGGCGGGGTGGCACGGAACGAGAACACCGTCCTCGACCCCGTCACCAGGGCTGCCGAGGCCTCCCGCAGCACCGCCGCCACGTCGTCGCACTCCACCCGCACCGTCACCCGAGCCGGGCGGTACCGGAACGCATTGATCTCCGCCTCCAGCGCCGAGGGGTCGTGGATGGCCCCGTACTCCTCCCGCCAGGCCTGCTGGTCGGAGGCGACCGCCGCGCGCAGCTGATCCAGGGCCTTCTTGTCGAGGATGCGGGAGGCCCCGGCCACCAGCCGCGCCAGCCGCGGGTCGGTGACGTGCCGGGTGGGCAGCGTCCCCGGCTCCCAGTGGCCGAAACCGACCACGTAGTTCGGGCCGCCCGCCTTGCTGCCGGTGCCGACGGCGGAACGCTTCCAGCCGCCGAAGGGCTGCCTGCGCACGATGGCCCCCGTGATGCCCCGGTTGACGTACAGGTTCCCGGCCTCGACACGGTCCAGCCACAGCTGGATCTCCTCGGCGTCCAGGGCGTGCAGGCCCGCGGTGAGGCCGTAGTCGGTGCCGTTCTGCCAGTCGATGGCCTCCATCAGGTCCCGAGCCGCCATGAGTCCCAGCACCGGGCCGAAGTACTCGGTGGTGTGGAACTCGCTGCCCGGCTGCACCCCGATGCGGATACCGGGCCGCCACAGTCGCTCATCGATGCGCTCGGGCTGCAGCAGCCAGCGCTCGCCCGGGCCGAGCCGGGTCAGGCCGCGCAGCAGCTTCTCACCCGGCGGCTCGGTCAGCGGCCCCATCTGCGACGAGGCAACGGTGGGCCACTCCACCACCAGCGACGCGGTGGCATCCAGCACCTGGTCCAGGAACCGCTTCGAGCGGGCCACGGAACCGACGAGGATGCCCAGCGATGCGGCCGAGCACTTCTGCCCGGCGTGCCCGAAGGCGGACTGCACCAGGTCGGCAGCCGCGAGGTCGAGATCGGCGGTGGGGGTCACCACCAGCGCGTTCTTGCCGGAGGTCTCCGCCAGCAGCGGCAGGTTGGGCCGCCAGGAGCGGAACAGCTGCGCGGTCTCGGCAGAGCCGGTGAGCACCACCAGGCCGACCCGCTCGTCGCTGACCAGCTGACGCCCCAGATCACGGTTGCCGGGAACGATCAGCTGCACCAGGTCGCGCGGCAGCCCGGCCTCCCAACAGGCCTCGGCCAGCAGGGCCGAGCAGCGACGGGCCGGGGAGGCGGGCTTGAGGATCACGGCCGACCCGGCGGCCAGGGCGGCAGCCACCCCGCCCAGCGGGATCGCCAGCGGGAAGTTCCACGGCGGGGTCACCAGCGTCACCGCAGGCGGCACCTGGGTGGCGCCCACGACGGCCTCCACCGCGGATTCGGCGTAGTAGTGGGCGAAGTCGCAGG
>JAUMYR010000281.1 GCA_030528545.1 Propionibacteriaceae bacterium | reverse complement strand
CCCAGACCGGGAACCAGGGCCCGGCCCCCAGGCGGAGTGAGTTGAGCTACAACCCGCCAGCGCCTATTTTCGGGCGGGTGCTGCCGGCGATTTTCTCCCCGTTCGGGGCTAAGGGGGAGCTCGACTGCAACGAGGCGGCCCGGTTGGCCACCCACCTGGTCGATGAGCTCGGGCACGACGGTCTGGTCATCAACGGCACGACGGGGGAGTCGCCCACCACGAGCGATGCCGAGAAGCGGGCCATGCTCGACGCCGTCATCTCAGCGGTCGGGGACCGCGCCTCAGTTGTGGCAGGGGTGGGGACCGCAGACACCCGGCACAGCGTGCGGCTCGCCGAGCAGGCCGCCGAGGCGGGGGCCGACGGGGTGCTGGTGGTGACCCCCTACTACTCCCGGCCCCCCGTCGATGCCCTGGAGGCGCACTTCCTCACGGTCGCCGACGCCACCGAGCTGCCGGTGATGCTCTACGACATCCCGCACCGGGCCGGGATCGCGATCCCGGAGGAGAGCTTCATCAGGCTGGCGGACCATCCCCGGATCGTGGCGGTGAAGGACGCCAAGGGGGACATCGGTTCCTCCTCGGTGGTGCTGGCGCGCACCACCTTGACCTACTACGCAGGCGACGACGCCTACCTGCTGCCGCTGCTCGCCGTCGGCGGTGTCGGGGTGGTGGGCACCTCCACCCATTTCACCGGACGCGAGACCCGCAACCTCATCGACGCCTTCCTGGCCGGGGACATCGCGCGCGCCCAGCAGATCAACGCCGAGGCCCTGGCGGCCTACCGGGGAGTGTTCGCCACGCAGGGGGCGATGATGGTCAAGGCCGCGCTGAACCGCAGGGGATTCGCCGTCGGCCAGTGCCGTCCACCGATGGGGGCGGTCGCGCCGGAGGTGCTGCAGCGTTTCCTGGACCTGCTCGATCGCTGATTCACAGCTTCGTCACAGGTTCACCTGTCAGGATGGCGCCATGAAGGGTGCAGGAGTGTTCCGAGGCAAGCCCAAACAGGCAGCCGCCAGCTGGGAGGCCCCGACCTGGGCCGAGCTCGTCGCCGAGCACTCGGAGCGGGTCCACCGCCTGGCGTACCGGCTGACCGGCAACCGGCAGGACGCGGAGGACCTCACCCAGGATGTCTTCGTGCGGGTGTTCCGCTCCATCCACACCTTCCAGCCGGGCACCCTGGAGGGCTGGCTGCACCGGATCACGACCAACCTGTTCCTGGACTCGGCGAGGCGCCGTCAGCGAATCCGCATGGATGCCCTGACCGAGGCCCCCGAACACATCTGGGGGCAGGCCTCCAGCCCGGAGCAGCTCCACGCCGACGGCTCCCTCGACGCTGACGTTGCCCAGGCCCTGGCGGAGCTGAAACCGCAGCAGCGGGTCGCGGTGGTGCTGTGTGACATCGAGGGACTGTCATACGAGGAGATCGCCCAAGTGCTCGGCGTCAAGCTCGGCACGGTGCGCAGCCGTATCGCCCGGGGCCGGGCACAGCTGCGGGAGGCGCTGGCCCACCGCGCCCCGAACGGCGAACACGCCCGGTACCTGGGGGTCTCCTAGGTGAGCCGGGGCCGGGACTGCCGACGATTCGCCGACGACCTGTCCGGGTTCGTCGACCGGACGTTGGGGGAGCGTCGGCTGGGTCAGGTGTGTCAGCACCTGGCCGGTTGCGCCTCCTGCCGCGAGACCGTGGCAGGAATCCAGGCGTTGCGCTCCCGGCTGTCCTCCAGCGCCTCGCCGTGCCCTCCGGCCCCCGCCTCCCTGACCGAGAGGCTGGAGCGGATCGCTGGCGGGGAGAGTGACGAGCCGCTGTACCTGAGGGCTGGCCGCAGCTGTGCCCTGCCCACCCGGAGTGAGCAGCTGAGACGGCGCCTCACCCGATCGGGGGCGGTCACCGTCGTGATCCTGGCCACCCTGCTCGGGCTGACTCTGGTGCTCGGGCAGGAGCCGAAACCTGTGGCCAATCCTGTGGGTCAGGCGCGGGAGCAGTACTACCTCTCGCTGACCGCGATCAGCGTGGATGAGGGGGTCGGGGCGACGATGTGGGCGCGGGAGCGAGGCATGTCCGCCCACGTCGCGCCGGTGGCCCCGCGCTGGCTGGACCCGCAGCCGACCACCCCGGTGCCCCCTGCCCAGGCGATGGCGGTACTCGGCCGGAACCGACACGAGGTGACCT
>JAUMYR010000280.1 GCA_030528545.1 Propionibacteriaceae bacterium | reverse complement strand
GGCCTGCCGCAGCACCTCGTGGGCCAGGGTGAGGTTGTCGATCTCCACCACGACGTGGGCCTGCCCGGCCCCGAGCAGCACCTCCAGGTCCCCCTCGGCCAGCACTCGGCCCCGGCCGATGATGGAGACCGAGGTGGCCACCTGCTCGATCTCGCCGAGCAGGTGGCTGGAGACCAGGACGGTGCGGCCCTGCTCGGCCAGCGCCCGCATCGTCGAGCGGATCTCCTGGATGCCGGAGGGGTCGAGGCCGTTGGTCGGTTCGTCGAAGATCAGGATGTCGGGGCGTTTCAGCAGGGTGGCGGCGATGGCGGCGCGCTGCTTCATGCCCAGCG
This sequence comes from Propionibacteriaceae bacterium, assembly GCA_030528545.1. The sequence continues at coordinate 1,843 of JAUMYR010000280.1, read as the reverse complement.
AGCAGGCCCCGAACGGGGTCTCGGCGCGCGCCCCCAGGCCCACCTCCAGCAGCACCTCGGTGACGCGGCTGAGCGGGGTGCCGGTGGCGGCGGCCAGGATCTCCAGGTTCCGGCGCAGCGTGAAACCCGCCACCATGCGCGGCGACTCGACGACGGCCCCGACCCGGTCGATGACCGCGGGGAGGTCGTCGGGCACCTTGTGGTCGTGGATGAACATGCTGCCCTCGTCGGCCCGCAGCAGCCCGAGCAGCATCCGGATGGTGGTGGTCTTGCCGGCGCCGTTGGGGCCGAGCAGCCCGTGGACCCCGCCGACGGGCACGTGGAGGCTGAGCCCGGACACGGCCTGGGTGCGGCGGAAGCGTTTGCTCACGCCGCGCAGCTCGATCGCCCAGTTGGCGGGTCGCTGCTTCCAGTACTGGGTCATGGATCGCACCCTATCCGCCCGGACTGACATTTTTTGTCGGCCCGGGGTCGCCGATGCCTCAGACCGTGGTCTGCCGCCGTCGCCGATCCAGCCACCACAGGGCCAGCAGCAGGGCGAGCGCGGGGATCGCGTCGAGGGCGGCCTGGAGGGGGCCGAGCAGGGTGACGACGGCGACCGCTGCGACGGCGTGCTCGTGGCGGATGTTCAGGGGTTTGATGCAGCAGATCAGGAAGGGCGCGACCCACAGGAAGTACCAGGACTGGTTGGCGGGACCTGCCAGGATGAAGGCCAGCAGGCAGCTGAACAGCACCACCCAGGGCTGGCCGGGGTGCTCAGGGCTCGGCCCCCACCGTCGGATCACCCACACCCACGCGGCGAGGATGGCGAGGGTGGCCAGGGCTGAAATCACCGAGAGCACGGGCTGGGCGGGCAGGAACAGCATCAGCAGCTGCGCCACCCAGGACCAGGGCGAGGTGCTGACGACGCTGAGCGGGTTGCCAGCGGTGGCGGCCGACCAGCCGAAGCCGAACCCGCTGGCCAGCGACACCCCGACGAACACGGCGACGGCGGCAGCCCCGGCGGCGGCTGCGCGCAGGGCGAGGCCGGGCCAGGTGGGGGCCTTGAGGCTGGCGACGGCCAGGGCGACCACCCCGAGTCCTGCGGCGGCCCCGGACTGTTTGACCAGCATCGCGGCCCCGACGGCGGCTCCGCCGAGCAGCAGCCCGGCCCAGCCGCCACGCAGTGCGACGACGGCGGCCCAGGCGATGAGGGCCGCGAGCACGGCGTCGTTGTGGACCCCGCCGATGCCCTGGACCAGGAACAGGGGGCAGGCCGCGCCCAGCCACAGCGCCGGGACGGCGGGGATGTCCAGGTGCGCGGCGATGCGTTTGAGGGCCGCGACCAGCGCCCACAGGGCGATCAGGTGGAACAGTCGCAGCCACACCACCCCGAGCCCGGCGTGGCCGAGCGACAGCCAGTACGCGGCGGCGAAGAGCCACAGCGAGCCGGGCGGGTAGACCGAGGTGGTGTCGTTCCAGTAGTGGTCGACGGGCAGCCCGGGGAGGCTGGCCTGGCCCAGCGGGGTGGTGTAGGGGTCGAGTCCTTCGACGACCATCCGGCCCTGGGCCAGGTAGGCGGCGACGTCGAGGCTGAACAGCGGCGGGGCGAGCATCATCGGCGCGGCCCAAGCCAGGGCGACGGCGACGGGGTGGCGGAACTGCGGGCCGAGCCGCCACCAGCACAGCAGCATCACGGCCACGCAGACGGTCATGAGCAGGTGCACCCCCCGCGAGGCCCAGGGCGCATCGGGGGTGACCAGCCATCCGAGTCCGCTGGCCGCAGCGCTGGCCCCGACCCCGACCAGGATCAGCCGATCCGTCGGCAGGGTCGCGAGCCTGCGCCCACCAAGGGCTGCGGGAA
>JAUMYR010000040.1:16742-21525 GCA_030528545.1 Propionibacteriaceae bacterium | reverse complement strand
CCCTTGTCGGTGGGGATCCGTCCCGCGCTGGTGTGCGGTTGGGTGATATAACCTTCCTCCTCCAGCACCGCCATGTCGTTGCGCACGGTCGCGCTGGAGACATCCAGTTTGTGCCGTTCGACCAGCGCCTTGGAGCCCACGGGCTCCCGGCTCGACACATAGTCGGTGACGATGGCCTTAAGAACCGCGAGTTTGCGATCGTCCAGCATCAGACACCTCCCTTTGCTTTGGCACTCACCGGTTACGAGTGCCAAGTGTAGCTGTTAGAGTCGAAACGTGGATTCCTCCGTAGGACGCTGGCTGGCCCTCACCGACCGGGTCTTCGTCTCGCGCTGCGAACCGGCCGGGGTCAATATCGGGCTGGTCGTTGGCGACGATCATGTCCTGATGATCGACGCCGGCTCCCACCCAGACCAGGGACGCGAATTGGCGGACACGGCCTCGCGGCTCGCGGGCAGAGCGGTCGACCACCTCGTCATCACGCACTGGCACTGGGATCACTGGTTCGGGGCCGCCGGGGTCGGCACCGGCCGGGTCATCGGCCACGAGGGTCTCGAACGGTGGCGCACGCATCCCGGTGTCCTCGCCGATGCCGAGGAATACGGGGTCGGCCCGGCCGATATCCTCGCCCCGAGCGAACCGATGTCGCTGGCGAAGGCGGTCGATCTCGGAGGGGTCCGGGTCGAAATATTGCACTTGGGCGCGGCCCACACCGACACCGATCTCATGGTCTTCGTCCCGGAAGAGAACGTGATCTTCACCGGCGACCTGCTGGAAGAGGGCGCCGATCCCCAGTTCGGTCCCAGCACCCAAGTCAGCGGCTGGCCCAGCGTCCTGGATAGCGCGCTGGGGGCGGCCAACGACGACACCCGCTTCGTCCCCGGCCACGGCCAGGTCGTCGACCGGATGTTCGCCTTCCGGCAGCGCGCCGAGATCGCGATGCTGTACGCCGAGGCCGAGCGTCTCGCCCGGCAAGGCATCGGCGCCGCGGAAGCCGTGGCGGCCTCCACCTGGCCGTTCAGCCCTTCGACCCTGTCGCAGGCGCTGCCGATCGTCTATGCCGAACTGGCGCTGCGGGGAGTGAGAGCGGAGCACCGCCTTCCCCTGATCTGAGCCCCTTTCAGGGTTTTCATGTCCCGGCGGTCCGCTCCGGGAATAGCCCGGGGCCGGAAGCTGATGGCGCCTGGCCGGGCACCGGGACCGGGCGGAGAGGTGGCCCGTAGCCGGGTCACACCGATCAGGCCGTTTGGGGCCAGTGCCGGTTGGCGATCTCCCAGATCCCTGGTGACCCCGCCACCAGCAGGTGGCTGGCTCCCGGCCCGGTCGCCGGGCCGTAGCCGGCTCCGTCACGGGTGCGGCTGACACCACCGAGTTCGCTGACCATCAAGGCCCCACCCAGGTGGTCCCAGGGCCGGAGCCTCTTGTAATAGAGGTAGTCCACCCGGCCCTCCACGAGGTTGGGATAGTCGAAGGCCGCCGAGCCAGCGCTGCGCACCACCGGGGCGATGGCCCCCTCGACCTGGTGGCCGTGGAAACGCTTGCTGGAGGCCGCACCGACCGGCAGGCCCTCGCGCGGGACCGGGGCCAGCCGTTCACCGTCGCGGTACACCCCGGCGCCGAGCTCGCAGACATAGGAGCGCTGGTATTCCGGCTGCCAGATCCAGAATCGGGTGGTCTGCCCGGACCGGACCTCGGCGACCATGAGCGCGTAGTCAGGCGAGCCCTTGACGAAGTTGGCGGTGCCATCGATCGGGTCGATGGTGTAGGCCAGGTCGGCGTGGGGCAATCCGGCGAGCGCGGCCTCGGAGAAGAAGGAGCTCTCCTCACCCACCAGGAGCGCCCCCGGCACCAGCGGTCGCAGCCTGTCCACTATCGCCCGCTCGGCCTCGCGATCGGCTACCGTGACGAAGTCCCCCGGCGCCTTCTGCTCAACATCGTCGGCGCTCAGTGCGCGGAACTTTGGGCGGACGACGAGTTCGGCAACTTCGTCGAGCAGCTGAATCATCGCGGCAGAATCCATGACACCAGCCTAGTGCCGTGGCTGGCTAGGCGTGATCTTGAGTTACGAAGTCGATCAGGGTCTCCACCGTGGTGTTGAGCCCCGGCTCTAGATCCTTCCAGGTGCGCACCCGGGCCAGGATCGCCTGCCATCCCCTGGCGATGTCGCGCTGATCCTGGTGGGCCAGGCCCAGCGCGGCTAGCGTGCCCTTCTTGAAGTCGACGTCCAGCGGCACGCTGGGCCAGGCCTTACGCCCGATGCGCTCTGGCCGAACCGCTTGCCAGATATCGATGAACTCGTGGCCTTCGATCAGCACGTAGTCGCCGAAGCCGCCCTTGGCCACCTCTGCGGCGATCCGGGACTCCTTGCTGCCCGGAACCAGATGGTCGACGAGGACGCCCAGCCGCCGTCCTGGACCCGGCCGGAACTCGGTCACGATCTGGGGCAGATCGTCGATGCCCCCGAGATATTCCACGACGACGCCGACGTGGCGCAGGTCGTCGCCCCAGACCTTCTCGATGAGTTCGGCGTCGTGACGGCCCTCGACGTAGATCCGGCTGGGCAGGGCGACCCGGGCCCTGGCAGGCTCTGTGGCCCGGGAGCCCGAGGCCGTGTATTTCGGGGTGCTCGCGCCCCGCCGGGGAGGAATCCGCAACGCGACCGGCTCCCCCTCCAGTAGGAATCCGGGTCCTACGGGGAAGGAGCGCCGCTTGCCGTGCCGGTCTTCGAGGATCACCACGCCGTTCTCCCAGCCGGTCACGGCACCGCAGAAGCCGCTGGTGGGGTCCTCGACCACGAGGTCAAGTTCGAGGGCCACGTCCCTGGAACGCTTGCGTCCCGACTGTTGCCAGCCGGGACGCAGCACATCGCCGCCATACCTGTTCACGCTGGCGAGGCTACCGCAGGCAGGTGCGCCTCTCGATGGAACGCGCCGCCCACACCGAGGCGATGACCGCCAGGGCCAGGTAGACGATCACCACGCCGAGCCCGATCACCGGCGGGGCGGAGGTATCGCCCTCCAGGGCGCGCACCATGGAGGCCCAGGTGCCCTCGTAGACGATCTCGGCGTTCCCGCCCGGAAGGAATCTCACCCCCACCGGGATGGCCAGCAGTGCGGCCAGGATCGTGACCTGGTTGACGACATAGACGATCAGCCCGACGATGACCGGTCCGCCCAGGCCGAACCTGGCGAATCTGTTCTGCATGCTGTAGGTCACCACGAAGGCCCCCTGGGCGATGAGCGCGGGCAGGGCGCTCACCAGCAGCAGCACGAGCACCGAGATCCCCAGCCAGCCGATCTCATCGACGAGACTGGAGATCCCACCGCGCATGGCCTCCTCACCGGAGAGGTAGGCGCTCCACATCAGGCTGAGCAGCATGAGCGCGTAGCAGAACATCCCGACCAGGAACGCCCAGAGGGTCTTGGCGAGGTAGAGGCATCGTCCCCGCACCGGCAGCGACATCGTGAAGTAGCCGACGCGGCCGTACATCGTCTGGTAGTAGCTGACCAGCAGGTAGATCAGCGCCGCCCAGGGCATCGCGATCGGGGCGACGAGACCGACGGCCAGCCCGATGCCCGAGACCACCGGGATCTTCAGGTAGACCGGCACGGCCCCGGCCACCACGATGAGCGCCGATGCGCCGACGATGGTGGCCAGCGGCTTGATGGTCTGCCTGATCTCGTGCTTCATCAGTATGCCGAACATGCGTACACCTCCCGGAATAGCTGGTCGAGGCTCTTGCCATGGGACTGCCTCAGGTCGTCGGCTAGGCCGTGCAGCAGGACGCGCCCCTGTTGCAGGAACACCACGTCGTCGACGACGTTCTCGACGTCGGAGATGAGGTGCGTGGAGACGATCATCAGCGCGTCGGAGGCGAAATTGCGCAGGATGCCACCCAGGATAACCTCGCGGGCGGCGGGGTCGACCCCAGAGATCGGTTCGTCCAGCAGGTATAGCCTGGCCCGCCTGGACATGGCCAGCGCGATCTGCAACTTCTCGCGCATGCCCTTACTCAGCGCCCTGAGCCGTTGCCCGCTGTCGAGCCGGAAGTAGCCGATCATGTCGCGCGCCTTGGCCTCGTCGAAGCCGGCGAAGAAGTCGCGGTACCACCCGATCGCGTCGTTGCCGGTGATGGCATCGGGCAGGAAACTGGCGTCGGGCAGAAAACTGACGCCAGCCTTGGATTCCGGCCCCGGCCGGTGCCCGAGCACCGTGACCTCGCCACCGTAGTCGGCGAGCAGGCCCGCGAGCACCTTCAGCAGCGTCGTCTTGCCCGAACCATTCTCTCCCATGAGGCCGACAATGCGCCCGGCCTCCAGCGAGAGCGACAGGCCGTCAAGGGCCGCCCTGTACCCATACGATACGGTCAGTTCCCTGACCTCAACAGTAGACATCAGTCCCCTTTCGTCGTGTCCCAGCGCGTCCGCAGCCGCTCGACCACGGCGTCGAGGCCGTAGCCGAGGCCGCGGATCTGCGAGATATAGGTGTCGGTGAGCTGGGTCGCGATCTCGGAGGCCGTCGAGTCGGCGGCCTCCTGGTCACCCAGGACGTAGCGCCCGGCCGTGCGCTCACTGGCGGTCAGGCCGAGCCGGTCGAGTTCGGTTAGGGCACGCTGGACCGTGTTCGGATTGACCCCGAGTTCGAGCGCGAGGTCGCGCACGCTTGGGATCCTGCCGCCGGGACGCCAGAACCCCACGGCGATCCGCCGCCGGAACTCTTCGACGATCTGAAGCCAGATCGGCCGTGCCGCATCGAAGTCCATCTCCACCTCCCATCTGTATTA
>JAUMYR010000040.1:0-16642 GCA_030528545.1 Propionibacteriaceae bacterium | reverse complement strand
TCAGGCGAGCAGCGAGGCGACGACTCCATCGGCCAGCAGCCGCCCCCGCAGCGTCAGGACCAGGCGCTCGCCCGCCAGGACACCCAGGCCGTCGGCGATCAGCCCCGGGATGCGCTCCCGTTCGGCCTCGGTCAGCACCCCGATGGGCAACCCCTCGGCGAGCCTCAGCTCCAGCAGCACACGCTCCAGGCGGCGCTCCTCGCGGCTGAGCACCTCGCGTCCCTGCGCCGGGGTGCGGCCACCGGCCAGGGCCTCGGCATAGGCCCGGGGGTGCTTGCGGTTCCACCACCGCACCCCGCCGACGTGGCTGTGGGCTCCCGGGCCGATCCCCCACCAGTGGAAGCCCCGCCAGTAGGCGAGATTGTGGCGGCTGCGGCTGGCCTTCGTCAGCGCCCAGTTGCTGGTCTCGTAGTTGCTGAACCCGGCCCCGGCCAGCGCGGACTCCGCCTGGAGGTACTTATCGGCCAGTTCGTCCTCGTCTGGCATCGGCAACTCGCCCCGCCGTACCTTCCTGGCCATCCTGGTACCGGGCTCGACGATCAGGGAATAGGCGCTGACGTGGTCCACGCCCGCCTCGATCACCGCGTCGAGGGAACGCTGCCAGTCGGCCGCCGACTCCCCCGGAGCGCCATAGATCAGGTCGAGGCTGACCCGCTCGAAACCGGCGCGCCGTGCGGCCTTGGCCATCTCCACGGCCCGGCCCGGAGTGTGGGTCCGCTCCAACACCTCGAGCACATGTTCGACCGCCGACTGCATACCTATCGAGATCCGGTTGATCCCGGCCTCCAGCAAGGCCTCAAGCACCGGCTCATCAAGGGTGTCCGGGTTCGCCTCGGCGGTGACTTCGGCCCCAGGCTCCAGGCCGAAACCGTCACGGACAGCGTTCACCAGCTGCCCCAGCTGCCGCGGCGACAGCAGCGTCGGTGTGCCACCGCCGAAGAACAGCGTGGAGGCCGCCGGGCCCAGGCCCAAGACCCGGCGGGCCAACTCGACCTCGGCCAGGGCCGCGGAGACGTAGTCGCCCCGCCGCACGCCGGGCAGTTCCGAGGCCGTGTAGGTGTTGAAATCGCAATAGCCGCAACGGGTGCGGCAAAACGGCACATGGACATAGACGCTGAGCGGCGCGCTCCCGAGTTCGGCCACGGCCTCCTCGGGAAGCCGGCCGTCCTCGGGGACCGGATCTGCCTGGGGCAGCGCAGAGGACATGGCCCCAAGCCTATTCGCTGAACTGGCGGGCGTAGAGACGCGCGTAGGACCCATCGGCCGCGAGCAGTTCGGCATGTGTACCGCGCTCGACGATCTCACCGGCCTCCACCACTAGGATCTGGTCGGCTCGCCGCACCGTAGAGAGCCGGTGGGCGATGACCAGGCTCGTGCGTCCCCGGCTGGCGCGTTCGAGGGCTCTGTGTACCGCCGCCTCCGATTCCGAATCCAGGTGGGCGGTCGCCTCGTCCAGCACCACGATGGACGGGGCCTTGAGCAGCAGCCGGGCGATCGCCAGCCGCTGCCGCTCGCCCCCGCTCAGCCGGTAGCCGGAGTCGCCGACCACGGTCTCGAGACCATCGGGCAGGTTGTCGACGAGGTCAGCGAGCTGGGCCTCGGCCAGGGCCCAGCGGAGCTGCTCCTCGGTAGCCTCTGGTGCGCCGTAGCGAAGGTTGGCCCGGATGGTGTCGTGGAACAGGTGCGCGTCCTGGGTCACGTAGCCGATCTGCGCCCGCAGGGATTCTTGGGCCAGCTCGCGCACGTCATCCCCGCCGACCCGCACGCTGCCGTCTGAGACGTCGTAGAGCCTCGCGATGAGATGGGTGATCGTGGTCTTGCCCGCCCCCGATGGCCCGACCAGCGCGACCGTGTGCCCCACCGGAACCTCGAAGCTGATCCCCCGCAGCACCGGCTGAGTGGCGGACTCAAAGGCCTCCTCCACAGCCTCCAGGGAGGGCAGGGAGACCTCGGCCGGGTCGGGGTAGGAGAACCAGACCCCGCGGAACTCCACGCTGGCCACCCCCGAGGCGGGACGCGCACCATCGGCGTCGCGGATCGCCGGGGCGAGGTCTAGCACCTCGAAAACCCGCTCAAAACTCACCATGGCCGTCATGATGTCCACCCGGATATTGCCGAGCTGGGTCAGCGGGCCGTATAGCCGGGCGAGCAGCGCGACAAATGCCGTCAGGGTGCCCAAGGTCAACTGGCCCTCGATCGTCAGCCAGCCGCCGACACCATAGGCCACCGCGGTCGCCAGGGCCGCGGTAAGACCCATCGCGGTGAAGAAGAGCCTGGTCAGCATGACGATGCGGATTCCATCGGAGCGCAACGCGGAGGCCTGGTCGCTGAAACGGCGGCTCTCATCGTCTGGGCGTCCGAAGAGCTTGACCAGCAGAGCACCCGAGACCGAGAAGCGCTCGGTCATCATGGCGGCCAGATCGGAATTGTGTCCCATGCGCTGACGCGAGACCTGCGCGACCCGCCGCCCCACCATGCCAGTCGGCACCATGAACACCGGCAACAGGGCCAGCGCTAGCAGGGTCAGCCACCACGACAGCGAGACCATGGCCCCCAGCACCAGGGCCAGCGTCACCACATTGGAGACCACGGTGGACAAGGTGGTGGTGTAGGCCTGCTGCGCCCCGACCACATCGCTTTGCAGCCGGGACACCAGCTTGCCGGTCTGCACCCGGGAGAAGAAGGCAATCGGCTGGCTCGACACGTGGTCGAAGACCGCGGTGCGCAGCCGATAGATCAGCCCCTCGCCGATCTGGGCCGAGCACCAGCGCTGGATGAGGCTCAGCCCGGCCTGAGCCACCGCCAGCACCGCGACCAGGATGGACAGCCACACCACCACACCGGGCTGGCCAGCCAGCACACCGTCATCGATGATCCTCTGGAACAGCAGGGCGGGCACGACCGCCAGCACCGCGTCCAAGACCAGCAGGGCCAGATAGCCGCTCAGCAGCCACTTGAATGGCCGCGCCCAGCTCAATGCCCTCGACCAGGTGCCCGGGGCGAGCCGATGGTGTTTGACGCTGGCGTCCTGACGCAGCTGAGTCATCGCCCGCCACGACCCCGACACACTCATCGCTCACCTCCATCCGCCAGCGGCATCCAGCCTGAGGCAGATGCTAGCCCGCCAAGCCGACACTTTCGGTCGCTGAGCGTGGCGAGTCCAGCCCGGATGGGACGCCCAGCCCCACCCGGCCGACGTCGAGCCGCGCCAGGGCGCTGGCCATCCGGTCACGGCGCCCCGCGGCCCTGCCGGGCGGAGGTCACAGGCCGAGGAAGCTGCGGAACTCGGCGCAGGCGCGTTTGGCGTCGGCCTCGTTGGGCATCTCGCAGAAGATCCGCAGCAGCGGCTCAGTCCCCGAGAACCGGGCGATGATCCAGCCCTGATCGAAGTACACCTTGCACCCATCGAGATAGGACACCCCGGTGACCGGCCAGCTGAACTGGGGAAGCTGCCTATCCACCAGGAGGGTCTTGAGGATCTCCGGTTTGCGCTCCGGGTCGAAGCAGAAGTCTTGTTCTTCCATGTAGCGGGGACCGAACTGTCCGGTGATCTCGGTGTAGATCTGGCTGAGCGGCTTGCCGACCACCGCGATCATCTCCACCAGCAATGCGGCCGCGTAGATGCCATCCTTGCCCGCGATGTGGCCGCGCACCGTCAAACCACCCGAGGATTCTCCCCCGATGATGGCATCCGAGTCGACCATGCGGCTCGAGATGTGCTTGAAACCGACCGGAACCTCGTAACAGGTCTCCCCGAAACGCTCAGCGACCTCGTCCAGCAGGGAGGTGGTGGCGACGTTACGCACCACCGGCCCCTTCCATCCCTTGTACTTGAGCAGGTAGTAGTAGAGGATCACCAACAACTGGTTGGGGTGCAGGAAGTGACCCAGGTCGTCGATGATGCCGATCCGGTCGGCGTCGCCATCGGTGGCGATGCCGATATCGCAGTGGTTATTCAGCACATAGTCCGCCAGCGCCTTGAGGGTGTTGCTGGAGGGGGAAGGCAGGCGTCCACCGAACAGCGTGTCGTGGCGGTCGTGGATCACGTCGACCTGGCAGCGGGCGGTCAGCAGCAGCGTCTGGAGCGAGGTGCGGCTCACCCCAAACATCGGGTCGAGCGCCACCTTGAGGTTGGCGGCCCGGATCGCGTCCATGTCGACCTGGGCCATGATGGAGTCGATGTAGTCGTTGAACGGGTTGATCTCGGTGATCACCCCACGCGCCAGGGCGCGCTGATAGGGCTGGGTCGGGATCGGATCGGGGCTGGACTCGACCTCGGTCATGAACCTTTCCAGGTCGGCGGTGGTCGCCTCGTCAGCGTCCCGCCCGCCCGAGATGAAAACCTTGAGGCCGTTGTAGAGAGCCGGGTTGTGGGACGCCGTGACGGCCATACCATAGGGCAGCCCGTGGCGCTTGACCGTGTACATGATGAGCGGAGTCGGAGACTGGCCTTGGATGATCCGCACCGGGATGCCATAGCCGGCGAAGGTCTCGGCCGCCCACTTGGCCGCCTCGTCCGAGAGGAAGCGCCGGTCATAGCCGATCACCAGCCCCTGGGTGGCGACGTCCTCAACCGACATCTTGCGGGCGAGGGCGGCGCAGACCAGCTGGACGTTCGCCTTGGTGAACTCGTCTCCGATGATCGCCCGCCAGCCTCCGGTACCGAATTTCACCGCCATATCCTGACCTCTTCCACTCGATGCTGTGTCCACGATAGTCACGGGCCACGGTGAGCGGCAGCGACTGAACAGCCGGGATGCGCGCTCGGTGCACCGCGGGTCCAGGCGGTGCGCCGCTCACGCCAAGGAGATGAGTTCGGCGTAGTCAGGGCTCCACAGGTCCTCGATCCCGTCCGGCAGCAGCAGCACCCGGTCCGGGTTCAGCGCCTCGACCGCCCCTTCGTCGTGGGTGACCAGCACCACCGCCCCCTTATAGGTGCGGATCGCGTTCAGGACCTCGGCCCGCGAGGCCGGGTCCAGGTTATTCGTCGGCTCGTCCAGCAACAGCACGTTGGCTTCGCTCACCACCAGCATGGCCAGCGCCAGCCTCGTCTTTTCCCCACCCGATAGCACCCTCGCGGGCTTGTCGACGTCGTCACCGGAGAACAGGAAGGAGCCCAGGACCTTTCGGACCTCGGTATCGTTCAGCGCCGGTGAGGAGGTCTTCATGTTCTCCAGGACGCTCCTCGACACGTCGAGGGTCTCGTGCTCCTGGGCGTAGTAGCCGAGTTTGAGACCGTGTCCGGCGCGCACCTCGCCGGTGTCGGATTCTTCCAATCCGGCCAGGATCCGCAGCAGCGTGGTCTTACCCGCCCCGTTGAGCCCGAGGACGACCACCTGCGACCCCTTGTCGATCGCCAGGTCGACGCAGGTGAACACCTCAAGGGAACCATAGGACTTGCTCAGCTCGGAGGCCGACAGCGGGGTCTTTCCGCACGGCGCTGGATCGGGGAATCTGATCTTGGCGACCTTGTCGCTAGCTCGCTCCCCCTCGATCCCGGCGAGCAGCCGGGAGGCGCGTTTGGCCATATTCTGGGCGGCGACGGCCTTGGTGGCCTTCGCCCTCATCCGGTCGGCCTGGGCGAGCAGCTGGTCGGCCTTGCGCTCGGCGTTGAGCCGTTCGCGTTTGCGGCGTTTCTCGTCGGTCTCACGCTGTAGCAGGTAACGCTTCCAGTTCATGGAATATACGTCGAGTTCGGCACGGTTGGCATCCAGGTGGAAGACCTTGTTCACCACGGCGTCCAGCAGGCCCGTGTCGTGGCTGATGATGATCAGCCCGCCGCCGTAGGACTGGAGATAGGAGCGCAGCCACACGATGGAGTCGGCGTCGAGGTGGTTGGTCGGCTCATCCAGCAGCAGCGTCTCGGCCGATGAGAACAGGATGCGGGCCAGTTCGACCCGGCGCCGCTGCCCGCCAGACAGCGTCCCGAGCTGCTGTGTCAGGACCCGCTCGGGCAGTCCCAGGTTGGCGGCGATCCGGGCCGCCTCCGCCTCGGCGGCGTAGCCTCCCGCCGCCAGCAACTCCGACTCCGCGCGCGAATAGGCGGCCATCGCCTGCTCCCGAGCCTGCCCGGAGCGTTCGCTCATGTCGATCTCGGCACGACGCAACCAACGCAGCACCTGGTCGAGTCCCCTGGCGCTCAAGATCCGGTCCCGCGTCAGCTGCTGGGGGTCGCCCGAGCGCGGATCCTGGGGAAGATAGCCGATCTGACCGCCCCGGCTCACTTGTCCGGCGGCGGGGAGCCCCTCCCCAGCCAGGATCCGGGTGAGGGTGGTCTTACCCGCGCCGTTGCGTCCCACCAGCCCGATCCGGTCCCCCGGAAGGACCTGGAAGGACACCGGGGACAACAGCAGGCGCGCCCCGGCCCGCACCTCAATGTCTTTCACTTGCAGCACGTTGCGCCATACTAGGCGACATGACTGAGGAGACCCAGCCGGCCACCGAGCCTTCGGACGCGCGATTCACCGACCTGACCTCTCCAGGGACGCAGGGACAGCCAGCGGGGGCGGAGCCTGCCAGCCAGGTTTTCTCCGGGCCCGCACCCGGCCACCAGCCGCGATACGCCATCACCGGGCAGGCGCTGCTGCCAGGGCTCGCGGCCAAAGCGGTCCTCGCCGTCGTCATCGTCGTCGCGGTGATCGGCGCGGCCCTGACCTACCTGCTGGGCACCATGTATGGATTTACCGTCGACGCGGCACGGCGCACGGATCAGTGGCTGAGCGTGTTGGTCTGCTACGCCGCCTGTGGCGGATTCCTGGCCTTCCCCTGCTACCTGGTGGGCCTCTACAGCGGCAACAGGAAGTGGTACACCATCGCCGCGGCGGTGCTCGGCGGTGTCACGCTTCTTCTCCTGATCCTGTGGTGGATCTGAGCGGCACCGCTTACTCGTGGGCGACCCGCCAGCGCCAGCGGGCGGGCACCACCAGCGGGCGGACCAGCTGCGAACCGAGCATGGACCCGGCCGCCAGCCCAAGACCGGTCAAGACGGTGTCCAGCAGCAATTGGATCGCGACCATGGGAACGCCGGAGTTGATGCTGTAGTAGAGGCCCCGGTACAGCATCATGCCCGGCATCAGCGCGACGATGCCGGTGGTGATGAGGGCCAGTACCGGGACCCGCCACCGCCAGGCCACCAGCTGGGCTCCCGCGCCCACGGCCAGCGCTCCGAAAGCGGCCGCCGCCGGGTAATAGGCCAGCGAGGGCGAGACCGCCAGATAGCTGGCATAGCCGATCGTCCCGAGCAGCCCACACCCCAGCAGGGAGCGCGGAGACACGTGGCAGATCACGGCGAAGGCCACCGAACAGGCCCCGGCGACCACGGCCTGCCAGAAGGCGGGCTCCACGACACCGGCCGTGGGCGAGATGGTCCCCTGGACGCCCAGCCGCACCCCCGCCCACAAGGTGAGGATCACCCCCACCACGATGCCGCCGGTGGACATCAGGCTGTCATAGGTGCGCGCCGCGGAGGTGATGAAACTCCCTTCCAAAGCGTCCCGGGCCGCCGTGACGACACCGAGCCCGGCCAGCAGCCCCACCATGCCCGCGGCGACGATAATCGATGGGGAGGCTCCGGCCAGCCACTCCAGCTCCTCCCGGAACTGCATGACCGCCAGACCGATCGCGGTCGGCACCGCGGCCCCGACGATCTGCTGATAGAAGGTGGCCACCCGGAGTCTCAGCAACCCGGCCTGGGCCAGATAGACCAACACCATGCTGAGCGCCGCCAGGGAGACCTCCAGGGCCGATCCGCCCAGCATCGCGGCCACCCCTCCGCTCAGCACCCCGTTCGCGACGGCAACCACCCAGCCCCGGTAGGGACGCCCGCTGACCCGCAGCACGTTGAACTTGTCTTGGGCATTGGCCAGTGGAATCTGACCTGCGGCGGCCGCGTCCACGAAGAGCGCGAGCCTAGCCAACATCTGGTAATCGTTGGAACGTTCCCGGACGCTGCGGAACCCGGTGATCGGTTCCGAGGTGCCCGAACGGTGGTAGCTGATGGTGATGGAGGTCCAGGTGACATCCACATCGATTGGCAGCCGGTAAGCCTCGGCGACGGTGAGCGCGAAGGCCGTCGCGTCCGCCGCGGAAGCACCACAGCGCAACGCGAGTTCGCTGACCCGCAGGGCGAGGTCGACCACGGCCGATGCCGTCTTGGCGTCGATCAGGTTCGTACCCGCGGTGAGGTCGGCGTCGGGCCTGTGCCGTGTCGCACGATCAATCCGATTCACCCAGTCATGCTGGGCTTGCCAACGCCCCATGGGAACCAGGCTAGCGCCCCGCCCGGCAGGCCCAGGACCGAAGGAACCGGCGCCCAGGCCAAGCGGGAGGCGAGACTAGACCGAGAAACCGACCGCGCGAAGCTGCTCGCGTCCGTCCTCGGTGATCATGTCGAGGGACCACGGCGGCAACCAGACCCAGTTGATGGTCACCTCATTGGCCAGCCCCTCCAGCACATAGCGGGTGTCGTACTCGATCCGGTCGGTCAGCGGGCAGGTCGGGCTGGTCAGCGTCATGTCGAGAGTCACATTGCTGGCCTCATCGACATGGACGCCATAGAGCAGCCCAAGATCGACGACATTGACCATCAGCTCGGGGTCGACGACATCCTTCATCGCCTCAATGATGTCTTCCTCGCTTGGCGCAGAGCTGGGCGCGCTAGCGTCGGGAAGGTCGTCTTGGACCAGGTCGCTGGGTCGCGGGGGTGGGGTGTACATATCAGTCTTCCTTCACACTCGCTTGCAGGATCGCATCACGCACCGCTGACCACGACAGTAGCGCGCACTTGACGCGGGCTGGGAACTTGGAGACCCCGGCGAAGGCGATGGCGTCTTCGAACCTCTCCTCATCGGGGACGATGCGTCCCTGGCTCTGCATCATATCCAGGAACTCATCGTGCAGCGCCAGGGTATCGTCCACCTCACGCCCAATCACCAAGTCGGCCATGACCGAGGTCGAGGCCTGGGAGATCGAACAGCCTTCCCCCTCGTAGGAGACGTCGGCCACCTTATCCCCTTCGAGGTGGACCCGCAGCGTCAGCTCGTCGCCGCATGAGGGGTTGACGTGGTGTACCTCGGCCTCGTGGGGCTCGCGCAGGCCAGCGTGGTGCTTCTCCCGGTAGTGGTCAAGGATGATCTGCTGATACAGCTCTTCGACGTCCATCACATCTTCCCCGCGAAAAAGTTGCGCGTGTAGACCAGCGCGTCGGCGAGCGCATCGATCTCGCTCCTGGTCGTATACACATAGGCCGAGGCCCTCGTGGAGGACTGGTGTCCCAGCCTCTTGTGCAGCGGACGGGCGCAGTGGTGTCCGCCCCGGATCGCCACCCCCCGCGAATCCAGCAGCTGCATGACATCGTGGGGATGCACCCCGGCAAGGTTGAACGAGATCGCGCTGCCCCGCTCGATCGCCTCCCTCGGCCCGAGGATCACCAGGCCGTCGATGCTGGTCAGCTTGTCGAGGGCATAGGCCGTGATCTCGGCCTCGTGGGCGGCGATGGCCTCCATCCCGATCCCTTCGAGGTAGTCCACCGCGGCGCCAAGCCCGACTGCCTGGGCGATCGGCGGGGTCCCGGCCTCGAAGCGGTAGGGCGGCGGCGCATAGCTGGAGCGCTCCATCGTCACGACCTCGATCATCTCACCCCCGCCAAGGAAGGGGGGCAGGGATTCCAGCAGGCCGTGGCGTCCCCACAGCACGCCGATGCCGGTCGGGCCGCACATCTTGTGCCCGGTGAAGGCCACCAGATCGGCGCCCAGGGCCGAGACCTCGGTCGGCAGGTGGGGCACGCCCTGAGAGGCATCGACGACCATGGTCGCCCCCACGGCGCGCGCCTGAGCCGCGATCGCCGCGACCGGGTTCACCGTGCCGAGCACGTTCGAGACCCAGGTCAGGGACACGATCCTGGTGCGTTCGTTGATGAGCCCGTCACGTTCGGCGGTCTCCAGGTCGAGGCGTCCGTCGCCGGTGATGTCGAACCAGCGCATCCTGGCCCCGGTGCGCTCGCAGGCCATCTGCCAGGGCACGATGTTGGAATGGTGTTCCATGACCGAGATCACCACCTCATCGCCCGGTTCCAGCCTGGACCCCAGGGTGTGAGCCGCCAGGTTGAGCGCCTCGGATGCGTTCTTGGTGAAGACGATCTCCTCCGGGCGGGACGCGCCGACGAAGGACCCGATCTTGGCGCGGGCCCCCTCATAGGCCGCGGTCGCCTCGGCTCCGATCATGTGCATGGCCCTGGCGACATTCGCGTTGTGCGCGAGGTAGTGCTCCTCCATCGCCTTGACGACCTGGACTGGTTTCTGAGAGGTGTTGGCCGAATCGAGATAGCACAACGGGTACTTCCCCACCCTGCGATCGAGGATGGGGAAGTCGGCCCGCAGATGCGATAGGTCAGGCATTCGCCTTGCTGTACCTTTCGTAACCCTCGGCCTCCAGCCGCTCGGCGAGTTCCTTGCCGCCCTGTTCGGCGATCCGCCCGTCCACGAAGACATGCACGAAATCCGGGTCGATGTAGCGCAGGATGCGGGTGTAGTGCGTGATGAGCAGCAGCCCCCGGTCGCCCTGGGCGGTGTAGCGGTTGACCCCCTCGCTCACGATCCGCAGCGCGTCGATGTCCAGGCCGGAGTCGGTCTCGTCCAGGATCGCGAACTTGGGGTTCAGCAGTTCGAGCTGGGCGATCTCGTGGCGCTTCTTCTCTCCACCGGAGAAACCCTCGTTGACGCTTCGCGAGGAGAACTCCGCGTCCAGCCCGAGGTTGGCCAGGGCGGTGTTGACCTCCTTGACCCAGGTGCGCACCTTGGGCGCCTTCCCGTCGAGCGCGGTGCGAGCGGTGCGCAGGAAGTTCGCCACCGACACCCCGGGCACCTCGACCGGGTACTGCATCGCCAGGAAGAGCCCGGCGCGGGCCCGTTCGTCCACGGTCAGCTCGCTCAGCTCGACCCCGTCGAGCTGGACCGAGCCCTGGGTGATCTCGTACTTGGGGTGGCCCGCGATGGAATAGGCCAGTGTGGATTTGCCCGAACCGTTCGGGCCCATGATGGCGTGCACCTCTCCGCTGTTGACGGTGAGATCGACGCCTTTGAGGATCGGCTTGTTACCTTCCTCGGTGATGACATCGACGTGCAGGTCGGAGATGACAAGCTTTGACATAGGTTTCAGGACTCCTGAGTGGTGGTGTTCGGGTGGTCGAAATCGACCAAGATGTCGGTGCCCTCGACCCGGACCGGGTAGACCGGGACCGGTTCGGTGGCGGGCAGGCTGAGGGCCGCGCCGGTTCGCAGGTCGAAGCGGGCGCCGTGCAGGTAGCACTCAATCGCGCAGTCCTCCACGTCGCCCTCGCTCAGCGGGACGCGGGCGTGGCTGCACTCGTCCTTGATCGCGAAGATCTGTTCCTCGACCTGGACGAGTGCCACCACGTGGTCGTCGTGCTCGACAGCCAGGGGCTCGGCCCCCCTCAACTCGTCGAGGGTGGCGACCGCGACGAAGCTCATGCCTCTTCCCGTGCGGTGTGAGTGCTGCCATGGGCCATCTCAAGTTCGGCCTCGACGGTCTCTAGCATCCGCGTCTCAACCTCGGGGACCCCGATCCGGCGGATGATCTCGGCGAAGAATCCGCGCACGACGAGGCGACGGGCTTCCTCGTCTGGGATGCCGCGGCTGCGCAGGTAGAACAGTTGCAGGTCATCGAACCGGCCGGTCGTGGAGGAGTGTCCCGCGCCCTCGATCTCACCGGTCTCGATCTCAAGATTGGGCACCGAGTCTGCCTGGCAGCCGTCGGTCAGCACCAGGTTCTTGTTGGCCTCGTAGGTTTCGATGCCCTCGGCGACCTTGCGGATCAGGACATCGCCGATCCACACGGTGTGTGCCCCCTGGCCCTGCAGGCAGCCTCGGTAGTCGACGTTGCTGGTGGTCTTGGGAGCGTTGTGGTCGACGAAGAGCCGGTGCTCGATGTGCTGTCCAGCGTCGGCGAAGTAGAGGCCGTATTGTTCCAGTCCCCCGCCGGGCCCGGCGAAACGCGCGTCCTCCTGGAGCCGCACCACGTCACCGCCGATGGAGGCGGTGACCGTCTTCACCTTGGCGTCCCGGCCGACCAGGACCGAACGCTGGCCGCCGTGCACCGCGTCGTCCTCCCAGTCCTGGACCGTGACCAGGTTGAGTTCGGCGCCGTCACCCACGAGGACATCGAATTTCTCGGCGTAGAAGGCTCGTCCGGTGTAGCGCACGACGACCGTGGCCTTGGCGTGGGCGCCCACGCGCAGCACCAGGTGCCCCCACACCTGCTCACCGGATCCGCTCAGCCTGATCGTCACGGGTTCGGCGAGCTCGGCCTCGGCTGGGATATCGACGAGGCGGGCCCCACCGGCATGTTTGACCGCGAGGGCGGCGACCCGGTCGAGAGCGGCCTCGGCCGCGAGTTCCTGGGCCTGGGCCGACGAGATGACCGTTGAGGTCACTCCCTCGGGGCAGTTCTCCTCCCAGGCCAGGCTGGCTTCGCTCGCCGTATCGGTAAGCAGCGCCTTGATCCGCCGGATCGGGGTGAAACGCCAGATCTCCTCCCGCCCGGTGGGCATGGGGTGGTCCTCAAGGTTCCACGAGGGGGTCGGGTGCAGGTGAGACTCGACGGTCTCGATCGCTCCAGCAACCGCTGGCGCTGTAAGGGAGTCAGTTGACAACGTAATGTGCTTTCTTTCTCGTGACCGTGGCGCCGGGGTCAGCCGACCGCGCCTTCCATCTGCAGTTCGATCAGCCGGTTGAGTTCCAGCGCGTATTCCATCGGGAGTTCCCTGGCGATGGGCTCGACGAAACCGCGCACGATCATCGCCATGGCCTCGTCTTCCTCCATGCCGCGGCTCATCAGGTAGAACAGCTGGTCGTCGCTGACCTTGGAGACGGTGGCCTCGTGGGCCATCGCGACATCGTCGGTGCGGACATCCACATAGGGGTAGGTGTCGGAGCGCGAAACGGTGTCGACCAGCAGGGCGTCGCATTTCACCGAACTCGCCGAGTGGCGGGCGCCCTCCTCGACCTTGACCAGCCCGCGGTAGGAGGAGCGGCCGCCACTGCGGGCGACGGACTTGCTAATGATTGAGCTGGAGGTGTGCGGGGCACAGTGCACCATCTTCGATCCGGCGTCTTGGTGCTGACCCTCGCCTGCGAACGCGATGGACAGCGTCTCACCCTTGGCGTGGGCTCCCATCAGATAGACCGCCGGGTATTTCATGGTGACCTTGGACCCGATGTTGCCGTCGATCCATTCCATCGTCGCACCCTCGGCACAGACCGCGCGCTTGGTCACCAGGTTGTACACATTCGTCGACCAGTTCTGGATCGTGGTGTAGCGGACCCTGGCGTCCTTCTTGACGATGATCTCGACGACCGCGGAGTGCAGCGAATCGGAGGAGTAGATCGGCGCGGTGCAACCCTCGACGTAGTGCACATAGGAGCCTTCGTCGGCGATGATCAGCGTCCGCTCGAACTGACCCATGTTCTCGGTGTTGATCCGGAAATAGGCCTGCAGCGGAATCGAGACGTGGACGCCCTTGGGAACATAGACGAAGGAACCGCCGGACCACACCGCGGTGTTGAGGGCGGCGAACTTGTTGTCGCCGACCGGGATCACCGTCCCGAAGTATTCCTTGAACAGCTCCGGGTGCTCCTTGAGCGCGGTGTCGGTGTCGAGGAAGATGACGCCCTGACGCTCCAGTTCCTCGTTGATCTTGTGATAGACCACCTCGGACTCGTACTGAGCGGCGACGCCCGCCACCAGGCGGGCCTTCTCGGCCTCGGGGATCCCCAGCCGGTCGTAGGTGTTCTTGATGTCCTCGGGCAGATCGTCCCAGGTGTTGGCCTGGCGCTCGGTCGAGCGGACGAAGTACTTGATCTCATCGAAATCGATCTCGTTGAGGTCGGCGCCCCAGTTCGGCATCGGCTTCTTGTCGAAGAGTTTCAGGCCCTTGAGGCGCAGGTCGAGCATCCATTCCGGCTCGTCCTTCAACGCGGAGATGTTGCGAACGACATCCCCGTTCAGGCCACGCTGGGCCGCTGCGCCAGCTGCATCGGAGTCGTGCCAACCCCACTGGTACTTAGTGAGCGCTTCCAGGTGTTCTTCTTGGGTCGCTCCGGTACCCGGCGCGGAGGTGGTCGTCATAGACAGTCAGGCCTTCCTTGGTTTTGGGATATGGGTGGTGCACACACCATCGCCGTGGGCGATGGTGGCAAGCCTCTGCACATGAGAGCCGAGCAGGCGAGAGAATACCTCAGTTTCGACTTCGCAGAGTTGCGGGAACTGTTCGGCCACATGAGCGACCGGGCAGTGGTGCTGGCACAGCTGGTCGCCAGAGCGGACCGGCTGGATCGAGGCGACATAGCCATCGGCGGTGAGGGCCTGAGCGAGGGCTTCGTTCGGCGGGATCTCGGGACGCTCGGCGCGGATCGCGAGAAAACGCTGCTCCACGTCGGCGATCCGCTGCTGGGCAAGTTCCCGCACGGCCTCGGGTCCCGCGGCTTCGGCGAGATGGCGCAGCGCGCGGATCGCCAGGTCGTCGTAGGCCTGATAGAAGTCGGCGCGCCCCGCGTCGGTCAGGACATAGACCTGAGCCGGACGGCCGCGCCCCCTGGTGCCATAGACCCGCTGCTCGCGCACCTCGAGCAGTCCGTCATCGACCAGGGTGGTAAGGTGGCGGCGCACCGCCGCCGCAGTCAGGTTCAACTCTTTGGCAAGTACCGCCGCCGTGGCTGAGCCAGCTTGCATGATCAGCTGCGCGACGCGGCGTCGCGTGGAGGCGTTGGCGTCCACGGTTTCACGACTGCGCGTTGATTTCACAACACTATTGTTTCCTAATCTGAAGGCAGACACAAACAGGCAAGCAGATCGACACAGCGGCCCCGCGTCGCATCCGCCAGTCCCGGCGGCGGGCAGACCGCCCCGGGCACTGGCAGGTGTGCCGGGGGCTGTCACCGGCTCCCCAGGACGCACTTCACGTGCGCATCGCCGCGGTGGTCGTCGCGCTGAGCCCAGAAAGCCTGCTCACCGGCCTCGTGGGCGGCGAACCCCTCACCGGACTCGACCTGCCGGTGCGCCCAGACGACGAACGCACGGTGAGCGAGGTCGCCTGCTCCATGGCGGAGTACGCCGATGCCGTGTTCGTCCCGAATCGTCTGGACCATCCCGAGACCGAGATCCTCACCGCGCTCATGTGCCCGGACGCCCAGCACGCGGCCAGCGTCGCCGAACTCGACGCCCCCGTGCTGGCCAGCGGGGTGCGCCAGCCGGGAGGAACCGAGTCCTGGGCTGCCTATATCCACTGCCGGAGCTCACTCTCTCCCCGGCCTGGGTGCTCGACTTCCGCTCCCCGCTACCGCTGCACCCCGGGCGGCTCAGGCAGCTGGCACCCTTCCTCAGCCGCGGCCCGCGCCGGTCGCGGGGGTGTTCCTGGCTGCCGAGCCGCCCGCGTCAGGCCTGCCTCTGGGCGGGCGCGGGCGGGCGGCTGGGCGTCGGTGTGGAGCGCACCTGGCGCAGCGACGAGCCGCTGACCCGCATCGTGGTCGTCGGCGTCGATGAGGGGCGGGGCCAATTGGAGTCCGCGCTGCGCTCCTGCCTGCTGACCGAGGACGATGTCGCCACCGGCGGCACCGTATGGGAGGTCTCCTCCGACGGCCTGGAGCCGTGGCTAGGACCGGTGCGCCAGGGCCCCTGAACCCGGAGTTTCTGAACCTCCCCGTAACCGGGCGGCAGCGGCCTGTGCCACACGGCGGCCACCGCCTAACTCGACCCCGGTAGGGCCATGACCCAGGCTGCGCCAGATGGGATCCTGACCCCAGAATCAAGGTTCCAAGCGCCTCTGCTGGAGAGGGGAAGTAATGGGATTCAAGGGGTCATGCCCAGCGGTAGCTGTTAGCCTCACGGCGGCCGTGATGCTGGTCTCCTGCGGCGGTGGAGCACAGCCCGCGGCGACACCCAGCCGGACCGATACCGCCATGCCAGCGCCGAGTTCGGCCGCACCGGCGTCCGCCGCCCCCTCCTACGGCCCCGAAGTAGAGAAAGCACTCCTGGAAACCCCCGCGCCGGAAGAGATCAGTTCGCCAGCCTCGGCGGAGGCATTCACCGAGGTGGTGACCGATCCCAGCGCCATTGAGAAACTACTGGAATGGGACCGGCGCCCGATTCCCATGAACGGCGCCGCGGTGTACCCGGCAATCCAGAAATGGCGGGCGGCCGCCAAGACGATTCACACCGAAAGACTGAAGTTCCCCAATCCCGAGGTCTTCAGCCGCAGCTTCGTCAACGTCTTGGAGGACTCCTCGCAAGGTTTCCTCGGGCACAACACCTTCATCGGGTCGCCGAAGAACGAGGGCTGGTCCAAGAAACCGGGCAGCTACGTCATCGAGGCGACCTGCCAGTCCAGTGCCCCCAGCGGCTACGCGATCATCCCGTCCAACGACGGCAAGCCGATGCAGTTCGCGCTGAAGGGCACGTGTGGGGTGAACGAGCCGGTCAGGATGGAGTACACCTTCGAGACCAAGACCCCAGATCACGTGTTCGGAAAACTGGAGTTCCGGGCAGAGAAACCGGTCCCCGGCATCGTGGTCATCGCCATCCACGACGCCTGAGGAAAGAGGCGATGACCATGCCATCCGCCATGCACCTA
>JAUMYR010000279.1 GCA_030528545.1 Propionibacteriaceae bacterium | reverse complement strand
CGATCACCGTTCCCCCGAGGCCGTCGAGCGCCTCAGTTCCTATCGGGTCCCCTGAGGCCGGGCCCGGCAGACCCGCTGATCTCCTCAGCGCACGAGTTTGGCCAGGAACAGGGCCTCGGCCTGGCAGGCCTTGGTGAAATCGCCCAGGTGCAGGGATTCGTCGATGCCGTGCATCCGGGAATCGGGGTCCACGACCGCGGTCAGCAAGATCGCCGCGTCCGGGAAGGCCCGCTGGAACTCGGCGACCAGCGGGATCGACCCGCCGCAGCCCGCCTCGACCGCCGGGACGCCGAAGGCTTCGGCCAGCGCCTGAGCCGCGGCCTCATAGAACGGGCCGTCACTGGCCACCACGCCCGGCTGCCCGGACTCCAGCACCCGGGCGGTGACCTGGGCTCCCCAGGGGGCGTGCGTCTCCAAGTGGACGCGCAGCGCCTCGGCCTCGGCTTCGGCGTCCCTGCCCGGGGCGACCCGCAGGCCGATCATGGCCCGAACGCTCGGGGCCAGCGTGTTGGAGGCTAGCGCCACCGGCGTCGCATCCAGGCCGATGACGGTCAGCGAGGGCCTGGTCCACATCCGGTCGGCGGTGCCGCCGCTGCCGATGAACTCGACACCTTCCAGCAGCCCGGTTTCGTGCCGCAGCCGCTCTGATGGATAGTCCAGCCTGAAGGGGACGCCCGGCTCGATCCCCGAGACCGCGACGTTGCCATCCGCGTCGTGGAGGGTGCCCAGCAGCCGCACCATCGCCATCATCGCGTCCGGCACCACCCCTCCGAACTGGCCCGAGTGCAGCGCGTGGTCCAGCGTCGAGACCTCGACCATCACCCTGGCCATACCCCTCAGGCGAGTGGTCAGC
This sequence comes from Propionibacteriaceae bacterium, assembly GCA_030528545.1. Next base: position 1,342 of record JAUMYR010000279.1, on the reverse strand, counting down.
GCCGGTTCCCCGAGCTGCCAGTTGACGGCATCGGCGATCACATAGGCGTCGGCGGCGAGCAGGTCCCGGTGAGCCTCAATGATCGCCCCGAGGGAGGGCGAACCAATCTCCTCCTCACCCTCAATGAACAAGGTCACCCCGACCGGAGGCTTGCCCCCGAAAGCCCTCAACGCGGCCAGGTGGACGCCGATACCGCCCTTATCGTCGGCGACCCCTCGTCCGTACAGCCGCTCCCCGCGCCGCCGCGCGGTAAACGGGTCGGTGGTCCACAGAGACGCATCCCCGGTGGGCTGGACGTCGTGGTGGGCGTATAAGCACACCGTCGGCTGGCCCTCCGGCGCGGGGAAACGTGCGATGACCGCGGGCTGTCCACCCTCGGCGATGATCCGCACGTCAGGGCAGCCCACCTGGGTCAGCAGCTCAGCGACATAGCGGGCGCTGGCACCCACGTCCTCGGCGTGCTGGGGCAGCGAGGACACCGAGGGGATCGCCACGAGGCGGGCAAGGTCTTCACAAACACCGGGAACGACCGCGTCCACGGCTTGAAAAAGGTCAGTCACGATCCTTGAGGCTACCCCAGCCCACGCTCCGGCATCCGGCCCACCCATCCATCACCGGCGGCAACGACGGACAGCGGCTCAGCCACCGGCCTTGCGATAGCCGAAACCAGCCAGCATGATGACGCCGATCACCCCGACCAGAGGCAGGAGATCCGGCACCGCCGCCGCCATGGGCACAGACGCCGATTCGTCACCTGCGTAGGCCGGAATAGCGGTGACGGCAGACACCGCCACAGCCCCCAGGAACATGGCCACTCGTCGCATCAAGACCCTCCCCGATCCCCACGCTCAGCACTAACTGCTCGCAGGCTAAGCGGCCTTGGGGCCACCTGGATCGCGTCGCGATGGGTAGAACTACCCGTTGGGGGTCTGCCGTTCTCGACAGCCGCGCCGCGCGGCTAGCTCATGGCATCGGGAATTGGTGCTGACCAGGCAGAACGCAGTTCTGCTAGGTCCATGGTGACGACACCGGAAAGTTCGATCTCGGGCTCGTCGGTGACCTCGCCCAGGCTCTGCACCGGAACCTGGTGGTGGTCGCACAGCGCCAGGAACCGGGAGCGCGATGGGGCGGGGACGCTGAGGAGCGCCCTGGCGCCGGACTCGGCGAACAGCGTCACGGTGTGGTCGCCCTCGCCCAGGTCCACCCGCGCGCCGTGGCCACCCTGGAAACATGCCTCCATGAGCGCCACGGCCAGGCCGCCATCGGCGAGGTCGTGAGCACTCGATGCCAGCGATTCCCGGGCGCACGCCACCAGCAGAGTGGCGAGCGCTTTCTCGGCCGC
>JAUMYR010000278.1 GCA_030528545.1 Propionibacteriaceae bacterium | reverse complement strand
TGATCGCCTGGCGTCCCCCCTCGACCACCGCCATCTTCCACTCATGACCCGGGTGCCGCGCGATCGGCGCCTCGATCGTGCCCTCGAATGGGTCGGGATGGCCCTGCACCAGCGCGTGATAGATCTTGTCCACCGCGCGGTCCCGGAATGCCTGCTTCAGGATCGAATAGGCGCTCTCGGATCTGGCCAGCACCATGAGCCCGCTCGTGCCGACGTCGAGCCGCTGGACGACCCCTTGGCGCTCCGGGGCACCTGAGGTGGCGATCCGGAATCCCGCCGCGACTAGGTGTTCGGTCACGCTCGGCCCATCCCAGCCAAGGCTTGGGTGGGCCGCGACACCGGCGGGCTTGTCCACCACCACGATGTCTCGGTCTTCGTAGACCACCCGCAAACCGTCGGCCAGCCGGGGATTGACCCGCACCGCGGTGACGATGCCTTCCACCTCGATATCGAGGAGTTCTCCACCAGCCAGCCGGTGCGAGGGCTTGGTGACGGTGTGGGAGTCGAGCCGGACCCGTCCAGTCTCGATAAGGTCAGTGATCTTGGCCCTGCTGTAGCCTGTGATCCGCGCGGCAGCCGCGTCCAGACGCTCGCCCGCGAGGCCATCGGGGACGTAGAACACGCTCATCCGCGTTCGCCTCTCAGCGCGATCAGGATGATGAGACCCGCCGCCGCCGTGATGAACACATCGGCCACGTTGAAGATCGCGAAATGTGGGAACTGGAACATGTCCACCACATGGCCGCGCAATGGACCCGGTGCCCGGAACAGACGATCGGTCAGGTTGCCTGCGATGCCCGCGAGCATCAGCCCAACGATCACAGCCTGCGTGGGCGTCTTCACCCGGGGGGCCGCATAACCCGCGACCCCGATGAAGGCGAGGATCGCCACGGTCGATAGCACGACCGTCAGGTTGGACCCGAGACTGAACGCCGCCCCGGGGTTGCGGACTAGCTGGAGCCTCAGCAGACCCCCCAGCAGGACCGGGGGATCGTTCGGGTCAAGGTAGGCGACGGCCGCGATCTTGGTGACCAGATCCAGTAGGTACCCGGCTAGCGCGATCACGAACCAGATCGGCCACAACCGCGCGATGGGCTTCCCGGTAATGCTTATCGCCTTTCCTCGCGCTGTTTACACGCCATGCACAGGGTCGCCCTGGGGAAGACCTGGAGCCTGGCCTTACCGATCGGCTGCTCGCAGACCTCGCACAGCCCATACTGTCCCTCATCGAACAGCTGAAGGGCCAGCCTGGACTGGTCCAGCAGTTCACGAACGCCATGAGCCAGCGACATCTCTTGCTCGCGTTCGAAATTGGAGGCTCCGACATCGGCCGGGTCCCGCCCGCCGACATCGGCTCCTTCCTGCATGAGGGCCTCAAGTTCGGCCTCGGCCACAGCGATGCGCTTCTCCATGCGCTCAATCTCAGCGAGCAACTCCGTGCGCTGCGCTGCCACTTCCTCTGGCGTCCACGGCTCTTCGCCGTCTCGGACAGGGAGGCTTTGGATCTCAGACATGTTGTCCCCGTTCGCTCATACTGCTGGGAGAGGGTACACCACTACTGAGGCCTTCTTGCCGTCACTCCCCCATCAGCGCGTCGAGACGCGGGGTGTGACCGCTGCGCGCGGCGAGCACTGGGATGTCGTGGGGTTCGGGGCGAGCCGAGCGAAGCGACTCCAGGTGCTTCTCCAAGTGGTTGGTCAGATTCTCCCGGAAGCTGGACTCAAAGTCACGCAGGTGGTCCACTTTGCCCCGCAGGTCGTTTCGCTCGGCCTCTAACGCCGAGAACAGCTCGGTGCGCCGCTCCGCGGCCTCGCGGTCGATCTGCGCCGCGCGTCCGGTCGCCTCGGAAACCATCTTCTCGGCGTTCACCCGCGCCTCGGACTCGACCCGGTCGGCCTTGGTGCGGGCATCCGTGGTGATCTCGAAGGCGCGCCTTTCGGCGTCGGCGATCTTGCGCTTGGCCTCGTTGTCGGCCTCCGCTACCACCTGCTCGGCCTGTTCGGTGGCCAGCTGCACCAGCCGCACCACCGCCGGGCTAGCCTGCTCAGTCGTCGAAACCACCAGCTGCTCCGAACCAGCACCGGAGGCCATACTAACGATCTGCGCGGGACGATCGCTGCGCGCCCGCCCCAGGTCGTCACGCAGCCGCTCATTCTCAGAGGATAGGCGCTGGACCTCGGCGGCCAGTTCCTCGGCGCGCTGGTCTCCGCCCCCGGATT
>JAUMYR010000277.1 GCA_030528545.1 Propionibacteriaceae bacterium | reverse complement strand
TGATCGCCTGGCGTCCCCCCTCGACCACCGCCATCTTCCACTCATGACCCGGGTGACGCGCGATCGGTGCCTCAATCGTGCCCTCGAACGGGTCGGGGTGACCCTGGACCAGCGCGTGATAGATCTTGTCTACCGTGCGGTCCCGGAATGCCTGCTTCAGGATCGAATAGGCGCTCTCGGACCTGGCCAGCACCATGAGCCCGCTCGTGCCGACATCGAGCCTCTGGACGACCCCCTGACGCTCCGGGGCACCCGAGGTGGCGATCCGGATTCCCGCCGCGGCTAGGTGCTCGGTCACACTCGGCCCATCCCAGCCGAGGCTTGGGTGGGCCGCGACACCGGCGGGTTTGTCCACCACCACGATGTCTCGGTCTTCGTAGACCACGCGCAAACCGTCGGCCAGCCGGGGATTCACCCGCACCGCGGTGACGATGCCTTCCACCTCGATATCGAGGAGTTCCCCACCAGCCAGCCGGTGCGAAGGTTTGGTGACGGTGTGGGAATCGAGCCGGACCCGTCCCGTCTCGATAAGGTCAGTGACCTTGGCCCTGCTATAGCCGGTGATCCGCGCGGCCGCCGCGTCCAGCCGCTCGCCCGCGAGGCCATCGGGGACGTAGAACACGCTCACCCGCGTTCGCCTCTCAGCGCGATCAGGATGATGAGCCCCGCCGCTGTGGTGATGAACACGTCGGCCACGTTGAAGATCGCGAAATGTGGGAACTGGAACATGTCCACCACATGGCCGCGCAATGGGCCCGGCGCCCGGAACAGACGATCGGTCAGGTTCCCGGCGATGCCCGCGAGCATCAGCCCGACGATCACAGCCTGCGTAGGCGTTTTCACCCGGGGGGCGGCATAACCCGCGACCCCGAGGAAGGCGAGGATCGCCACGATCGACAACACCACCGTCAGGTTGGACCCGAGGCTGAATGCCGCTCCGGGGTTGCGGACTAGCTGGAGCTTCAGCAGGCCCCCCAGCAGGACCGGGGGGTCCTTCGGGTCAAGGTAGGCGACGGCCGCGATCTTGGTGACCAGATCCAGCAAGTACCCGGCTAGCGCGATCACGAACCAGATCGGCCACAACCGCGCGATGGGCTTCCCGGTAATGCTTATCGCCTTTCCTCGCGCTGTTTACACGCCATGCACAGGGTCGCCCTGGGGAAGACCTGGAGCCTGGCCTTACCGATCGGCTGCTCGCAGACCTCGCACAGCCCATACTGTCCCTCATCGAACAGCTGAAGGGCCAGCCTGGACTGGTCCAGCAGTTCACGAACGCCATGAGCCAGCGACATCTCTTGCTCGCGTTCGAAATTGGAGGCTCCGACATCGGCCGGGTCCCGCCCGCCGACATCGGCTCCTTCCTGCATGAGGGCCTCAAGTTCGGCCTCGGCCACAGCGATGCGCTTCTCCATGCGCTCAATCTCAGCGAGCAACTCCGTGCGCTGCGCTGCCACTTCCTCTGGCGTCCACGGCTCTTCGCCGTCTCGGACAGGGAGGCTTTGGATCTCAGACATGTTGTCCCCGTTCGCTCATACTGCTGGGAGAGGGTACACCACTACTGAGGCCTTCTTGCCGTCACTCCCCCATCAGAGCGTCGAGACGCGGGGTGTGACCGCTGCGCGCGGCGAGCACCGGGATGTCGTGGGGTTCCGGGCGAGCCGAACGAAGCGACTCCAGGTGCTTCTCCAAGTGGTTGGTCAGGTTCTCCCGGAAGCTGGACTCGAAGTCACGCAGGTGGTCCACCTTGCCCCGCAGGTCGTCGCGCTCGGCCTCCAGCGCCGAGAACAGTTCGGTGCGCCGCTCCGCAGCCTCGCGGTCGATCTGCGCCGCGCGTCCGGTCGCCTCGGACACCATCTTCTCGGCGTTCACCCGCGCCTCGGACTCGACCCGGTCGGCCTTGGTCCGGGCATCCGTGGTGATCTCGAAGGCTCGCCTTTCGGCGTCGGCGATCTTGCGCTTGGCCTCGCTGTCGGCCTCCGCTACCACCTGCTCGGCCTGCTCGGTGGCCAGCTGCACCAGCCGCACTACCGCCGGGCTAGCCTGTTCGGTCGTCGAAACCACCAGCTGTTCCGAACCAGCACCGGATGCCATACTGACGATCTGCGCGGGACGGTCGCTGCGCGCCCGCTCCAGGTCGTCGCGCAGCCGCTCGTTCTCCGAGGACAGGCGCTGGACCTCGGCGGCCAGTTCCTCGGCGCGCTGGTCTCCGCCCCCGGATT
>JAUMYR010000276.1 GCA_030528545.1 Propionibacteriaceae bacterium | reverse complement strand
CCAGGCCTGGGGCCACCACTGGTTGGTCTCGTCGTGCATCGCCAGCGCCGCCTGCCCGAAGCGTTCCTTGGGAGTCATGGCGGTCGCGTCGGGCAAGACGCCGCGCGGGTCGATGCCCGTCTGGATGTACATGGCATAGGCGGGGTCGTTGAGCATCCGCGACATGACGATGACGGAGGAACCGCAGGTGGTGCGGTCGGGCTGGGCGAACTGGCTAACGGCGTCCTCGTTGGTCGGGTCGAGGTCACGCACTTGTTGTCGGCTCATGGACGTGAGCTGGCGGGCGTAGGCGGCCAGGGCCGTCCCGGTCAGCCCCGACCCGATCGCCGCCAGAAGCCACGCCTTCTTGCCCGGGTCGGATTCTTTTTCGAGGAGGCGCTCGGCTTCGGCCCGTTCCGCCGGCGACATCGCATCTAGGGCCTGCTGGGCGCGCTGGGCCGTGTTGCCGCGCAGCGGTCCGGTGTCCTGCTGATACCCACCCGCCGAAGACGGCAGATTGGTCTGGTCGATCGCGGACATGCCGGGAGTGGTGTGCCGGGGCAGCTGAGCCCCGTCCAGACCGGCCTGCATGCTCGCCCCGCATGCCCGGATCGCCTCGTCGGCATCGGTATAGGCCTTGATGAGTTTGCCAATGCCGGTCCCGACGAGGGCGATCCGGTCGGCCACTTCGCTCGCCAGGTCCCAGGGCCACTGCAGCAGGTCGATCGGGGCGGCCGCGCTCAGCAGGTCACTGTGACCGTCGCCATGAAGCGTGCGGGCGCTCGCCATGTCTGCGGCACAGGTGCGCAGGGCCTGCTCAACGTGCTGCGTCGCCTGGGACACCGAGTCGAACCGCGCCCTGGTCGCAGACAGCGAGCTACGGCAGCTCTCTCCGGCCTCCCCATCCCACACGCTGGTAGTGATGCCGCGCTGGGTAGAGCCAAGGTCGAGTTCGGCGGCGTCCCATAGCTGGGTGGCCTTGCGCCAATCAGCGGCGGCGAGCTCGATATCCTCAGGCTGGGGGTCGGGCTTGGACAGCGCGACCCTAGCGACCGTCCCGAGCAGCCGGATCAGCGTCCTAGCCGCCTCGTCCGGCGGCCAGAGCGAGATGCCTTGCAGTTTGGCGAGCAGGCTCTGTAGTTCCTTCGCGACGTCCAGCAGCGTCATGGCATCGTCACCCCGTTGAAGGTGCCAGCCGTCTGCTGGTCGGTGGCGTGGAAGGTCTGAATACAGGTATCGATCTTGTCCTTAGTCTCAGACAGGATCGCCGCGGCCGTGCGGATCAGCCCTTCCAGCTCACCGGCTGCCCAGGAAGCGTCCGGCGCGAGTTCGGCCAGACCGGAACCGTGGGCTGCCGGGCCAAGCCGGTAGCCGTTCAACGCTTCCAAGCTGTGTGCTGTGCCCCTGCTCCAGGCTGCGCGGATGGCATCATCGTCCAGGAACACCGCAGTGCCACTCCCTTCGTTCCGCCTCGCTGCCCGGGAAGTCTATAAGGGCACGGGTCCAGGGCTCAGCGGATGGCGATGAACTGGCCGGTCCTCGCGGATTCGATCATGGCCTCACACACCTGCACGACGCGGGCCCCCTGGTCGAGGGTGACGATGTCGGACTCCTTGCCCAGCACCGCATCCCGGAAGTTTTCGTGCTCCACCCGGAGCGGCTCGGGCTTAGCGATGGCGAATCTGACCACCTCCCCTTCGCTGACACCACGGAATTGCGCGATATCGTCCCACGTGGTCGCGATGGTCCCGTTGGCGTAGAAGGTCAGGTCGGCGGTGAGGGTGTCGGCGACGAACATGCCCTTTTCACCCGTGACGATGGTCAGCCGTTCCTTGGTGGGGGTGAGCCAGTTCACCAGGTGATTGCTCATCAGACCGCCGGACAGCTGACAGGTCGCCGCAACCATGTCCTCGTGCTCGCGTCCCGATTTGTACATGGTGCGCGCCGCGACCATCTCATAGTCGCGTTGCGTCACCCAAGCGGTGAGGTCGATATCGTGGCTGGCTAAGTCCTTCACCACCCCGACATCGGCGATGCGGGCCGGGAACGGGCCCTGGCGCCGGGTGCACACTTGGTACAGGTCACCCAGCTCGCCCGCCTCCAGCCGCTGCCGCAGGTGCTGCAACGCAGCGTTATAGCGTTCGATGTGACCGACCGCACCGATCACCCCGGCCGCGGCGAAGGCTTCGGCGAGCCTCTTCGCGGCCTCGGCCGTCTTGGCCAAGGGCTTCTCGATCAGGGCGTGCACCCC
>JAUMYR010000275.1 GCA_030528545.1 Propionibacteriaceae bacterium | reverse complement strand
CCAGGCCTGGGGCCACCACTGGTTGGTCTCGTCGTGCATCGCCAGCGCCGCCTGCGCGAAACGTTCCTTGGGTGTCATGGCGGTCGCGTCGGGCAGGACACCGCGTGGGTCGATGCCCGTCTGGATATACATGGCGTAGGCGGGATCGTTGATCATCCGCGACATGACGATGGTGGAGGAACCGCAGGTGGTGTCATCGGGCTGGACGAACTGGCCAACGGCGTCCTTGTTGGTCGGGTCGAGGTCACGCACTTGTTGTGGGCTCATGGACGCGAGTTGTTGGGCATAAGCGGCCAGTGCCGTCCCGGTCAGCCCAGACCCGATCGCCGCCAGAATCCACGCCTTCTTCTCCGGGTCGGATTCTTCCTCGAGCAGACGCTCGGCTTCGGCCCGTTCCGCCGGCGACATCGCATCTAGGGCCTGCTGGGCGCGCTGGGCCGTGTTGCCGCGCAGCGGTCCGGTGTCCTGCTGATACCCACCCGCCGAAGACGGCAGATTGGTCTGGTCGATCGCGGACATGCCGGGAGTGGTGTGCCGGGGCAGCTGAGCCCCGTCCAGACCGGCCTGCATGCTCGCCCCGCATGCCCGGATCGCCTCGTCGGCATCGGTATAGGCCTTGATGAGTTTGCCGATGCCGGTCCCGGCGAGGGCGATCCGGTCGGCCACCTCGCTCGCCAGGTCCCAGGGCAACTGCAACAGGTTGATCGGGGCGGCTGCGCTCAGCAGGTCACGATGTCCCTCCCCGTGGAGCGAGCGTGCGCTCGCCATGTCTGTGGCGCAGGTCCGCAGGGCCTGCTCAACGTGCTGCGTCGCTTGGGACACCGAGTTGAATCGCACCCTGGTCGCGGACAGGGAGCTCCGGCAGCTCTCTCCGGCCTCCCCATCCCACACGCTGTCGGTGATGCCGCGCTGGGTAGCGCCAAGGTCGAGTTCGGCGGTGTCCCACAGGCGGGTGGCCTTGCGCCACTCAGCGGCGGCGAGTTCAATGTTCTCGGGCTGGGGGTCGGGCTTGAACAGCGCGACCCTGGCGACCGTCCCGAGCAACCGGAACAGCGTCCTAGCCGCCTCGTCCGGCGGCCAGAGCGAGATGTCTTGGAGTTTGGCGAGCAGGCTCTGTAGTTCCTTCGCGACATCCAGCAGCGTCATGGCATCGTCACCCCGTCGAAGGTGCCAGCCGTCTGTTGGTCGGTGGCGTGGAAGGTCTGGATACAGGTATCGATCTTGTCCTTGGTCTCGGAGAGGATGGACGCCGCGGTGCGGATCAGTCCCTCCAGCTCACCGGCGGCCCAGGAGGCGTCCGGCGTGAGTTCGGCCAGATCGGAACCGTGGGCTGCCGGGCCAAGCCGGTAGCCGTTCAGCGCTTCCAAGCTGTGTGCTGCGCCCCTGCTCCAGGCTGCGCGGATGGCATCATCGTCCAGGAACACCGCCGTGCCACTCCCTTCGTTCCGCCTCGCTGCCCGGGCAGTCTATAAGGGCACGGGTCCAGGGCTCAGCGGATGGTGATGAACTGGCCGGTACTGGCGGATTCGATCATGGCCTCACACACCTGCACGACGCGGGCCCCCTGGTCGAGGGTGACGATGTCGGACTCCTTGCCCAGCACCGCATCCCGGAAGTTTTCGTGCTCCACCCGGAGCGGCTCGGGCTTAGCGATGGCGAATCTGACCACCTCCCCTTCGCTGACACCACGGAATTGCGCGATATCGTCCCACGTGGTCGCGATGGTCCCGTTGGCGTAGAAGGTCAGGTCGGCGGTGAGGGTGTCGGCGACGAACATGCCCTTTTCACCCGTGACGATGGTCAGCCGTTCCTTGGTGGGGGTGAGCCAGTTCACCAGGTGATTGCTCATCAGACCGCCGGACAGCTGACAGGTCGCCGCAACCATGTCCTCGTGCTCGCGTCCCGATTTGTACATGGTGCGCGCCGCGACCATCTCGTAGTCGCGCTGCGTCACCCAGGAGGTCAGGTCGATATCGTGACTGGCTAGGTCTTTCACCACACCAACGTCGGCGATGCGGGCCGGGAAGGGCCCCTGCCTGCGGGTGCAGATCTGGTAGAGGTCGCCCAGTTCGCCCGCCTCCAGCCGCTGCCGCAGGTGCTGCAGCGCCGCGTTATAGCGTTCGATGTGACCGACAGCACCGATCACCCCTGCCGCGGCGAAGGCTTCGGCGAGCTTCTTCGCGGCCTCGGCCGTCTTGGCCAAGGGCTTCTCGATCAGGGCGTGCACCCC
>JAUMYR010000039.1:10234-21963 GCA_030528545.1 Propionibacteriaceae bacterium | reverse complement strand
TGGGTGCCGGACCAGTCCACCGCGGCCAGGAAATACTCAAGCCCCGCCAGCTGGCCTTGCACCCGGATGAGTTTCTCCGCGGGAGGAAAACCGGTCGCCCTCCGGTCGGCGAGCTCGCGCCGGGCGGCCTCGGCCGGGTCCAGACGAACCAGCGCCTGGAGGGTCCCCGGATCGCCCACGGCAATCACCGTGCCCCCCTCGCTGCCGGGGCGGACTAAACCGACCGCGTTGAGCCACCGCCGCAAGGCTTCCTCAGCCACCCGCAGCGAGGGACGCTGCAGCAGCACCTCGGTGTCGAGCAGCAAAGCCGCGGCATAGCCTGAGGGTGCGCTCGGCTCGGCCCCGGGCGTCGCGACGACGATCGCGGGCTTGTCGGGGACGTCGACTTGCACTCGCTCCCCGGAGGAATTGATCGCCGGTACCCCTGGGAAGGCGCGGGCGAGCTCCTCGGCGGTGCGTACCGCACCGACCCTGGGGGCACGCAGGCGGGTGGCCCCACAGGAGGCGCACCGCCAGCTCGGGTGCAAACGGCCACACCAGCGGCACTGCGGCGGTGCCCCCGCCTCGGGACCCGCCAGCGGACCCGAACACACCTCGCAGCGAGCGGGGGCACGGCACCGGTCACAGCTCAGACGGACCAGGTATCCAGCCCGCGGCACCTGTACCAGGACCGGGCCCTGGGTCAGACCGACCCGGAGCGCCTCGAAGGCCCGGCCGGGCAAACGCACCCGCAGGGCGAGCGGGTCCCGCCTCAGCTCGGCCTCCGATTCCCCGGCCGCACGCACCACCGGGGTGAGGCCGCGACTCCTGGAGGGCGACATCTCGATGGGACGCAGCCAGTCCCGCTCCAGCCACGCCTGGGCCTCGGCGCTGCGGGCCCGCGAGGCCAGCAGCAGCGCATTGCCCTGCTGAACCGTGCGGATACCGACGACCTCCCGGGTGTGGGGATAGGGGGCCTGGGGGTCGGCATAGAGGTCGTCCCCGTCGTCCCACAGCACGATCAGGCCGAGGTCGGCGAGGGGGGTGAACGCGGCGGCCCTCGTGCCCACCAGGATCCGGGCGCGGCCGCGGGTGGCGGCGAGGTAGTTCCGGTAGCGGCGCGAGGGCCCGAGCCCACTGTGCAAGACGGCGATCCCGGAGGCGCCGAAGCGAGCGGAGAGCACGCTGTGTATCCGGTTGAGATCGCGCTCATCGGGCACCAGGATCAGCGCCGAACGGCCAGAGGCGCGGGTCGCGGCTACCGCCTCGGCGATCCCATTCGCCCAGGAACCCGGGCCCCCAGCCACCGCCGCGACCTGCCAGAACGCCCTGGGCGAGTCCCCACGGCGCAGCGCGGCGAGAAAGGCCTCCCCCGCCGGGTAACCCCGCAGCACCGTCGCCGGGGTATCGCAGACCGGTTCGGGCCAGGGCTGCTGTTCGGCGTTCTCGGTCCGGGTGTGCCGGGGCGGGACCGCGAGCCGGACCACATCGGCGAAGGTGCCCGCGTAGTGGTCGGCGACCGCCCGGATCAAGCGCACCAGCTCGGGGCGCATCAGGGGTTCCGAGGACACCACCTTGAGCAGCGGCGCGAGCTGGGAAAAGTCCGATTCCTGGGCCAGTTCCACGATCCACCCGTCGAGCCGGCGTCCGGCGAAGCGCACGATGACCCTGGAACCCACCACGGCGGCACCGCTCATGGACTCGGGTACCTCGTAGTCGAACAGCCGGTCGAGATGCGACAGGGGCTGGTCCAAGGCCACTCGCGCGATGGTCATGGTCACGATGCTAACGGCCGCATCGATCCCGCCCCCCGGGGCGAGGCGGTTCAGCCGCGTACCGCGCGCGCCAGCTGGTCGGCCTTGGAGGTCTCCTCCCAGGTCGGACGCGGTGAGGTGCGGCCGAAGTGGCCATAGGCCGAATAGTTCGAATAGATCGGCCGGAGCAGGTCCAGATCGGCGACGATCGCAGCCGGGCGCAGATCGAAGGTGTCCAGCACCGCCTCACGGATCTGCTCTTCTGGGACCTTCGCGGTGCCGAAGCAGTCGATGTAGAAGCCCACCGGATGAGCCTTGCCGATGGCGTAGGCGACCTGGACTTCGCAGCGATCCGCGAGCCCGGCCGCGACCACGTTCTTGGCTACCCAGCGCATGGCATAAGCCGCCGACCGGTCGACCTTGGAGGGGTCCTTGCCGCTGAAGGCGCCCCCACCGTGGCGGGCCATCCCGCCGTAGGTGTCGACGATGATCTTGCGCCCGGTGACCCCGGCGTCGCCCATCGGGCCGCCGATGACAAATTTGCCGGTCGGGTTGACGAAGGTGCGTACCCCCTCGAGAGACAGCCCGAAGTCGTCCAGCACCGGAGCGATGACATGACGCCTCATGTCCGGTGTGAGGTGGGTGTCTAGGTCGACACCGGCGGCATGCTGGGTCGACAGCACCACGGTGTCTAGCCGGACCGGACGGTGGTCGCGGTCGTATTCGATGGTGACCTGGGTCTTGCCGTCGGGACGCAGATAGTCCAGGATCGCGTTCTTCCGCACCGCGGTCAGGCGTTCGCTCAGCCGGTGGGCCAGGGCGATCGGAAGCGGCATGAGTTCGGGGGTTTCGGTACAGGCATAGCCGAACATGAGGCCCTGGTCCCCGGCACCCTGCCGGTCATAGGCGTCCTCGGCCCCCTCGGTGCGATGTTCATAGGCGTCGTCCACGCCCTGGGCGATGTCGGGAGACTGCGAACCCAGCGCGACGGATACCCCGCAGGAGGCCCCGTCAAAGCCCTTCCTGGAGGAGTCATAGCCGATGCTGAGGATCTTCTCGCGGGCGATCCCGGCGATGTCGGCATAGGCTTTGGTCGACACCTCACCGGCCACGACGACCAGCCCGGTCGTGACCAGGGTCTCCACCGCGACCCGCGAGGCTGGGTCCTGGCGCAGCAACTCGTCCAGCACCGCGTCGGAGATCGCGTCGGCAATCTTGTCGGGATGGCCCTCGGTCACCGACTCCGAAGTGAATAGACGGCCCATGGATCAGGCCGGGTCCGCGTCCGAGAACGGATCGATGAAAGCGAAACTCGGGTCGGATGCCGCGGCAGCGCGGGCCGCCGCCTCGGCCTCGGGATCGAACTCGGTGTACTCGAGATAACCCTGCTTGATCTCTCGAAGCGCGATCGACAGGGGCTTCTCCTGTACCCCGGCCTGCACCAGCGGACCGACGTTCTCCAGCAGTCCCTCGCCCAGCTGGCTGTAGTAGGCGTTGATCTGGCGGGCGCGCTGGGCAGCGAACAGCACCAGCCGGTACTTGGAATCGATCGATTCCAGCAGATCGTCGATCGGCGGGTTGGTGATGCCTTCTTCGGTGTGGTTACTCAACGGAAAAGCCTTCTCAAAGTCGGGGATGCTTGGTCACAAGCCAATCAATGCTACCAAATCTTGCACGGCGGTATCGACTTCGCGGTTCACCACCACGAAGTCGAACTCTGGTGCGCTGGCCAGCTCGTGTTTCGCGGTCTCCAGCCGTCGCCGCTGCTGGTCTGGGGTCTCGGTCCCGCGGGTCTTCAGCCGCCGGACCAGTTCCTCCCAGCTCGGTGGAGCGATGAAGATCCTGCGTGCCTGGGGCATGGTGTGGCGCACCTGTTCGGCCCCTTGCAGGTCAATCTCCAAGATGACCGTATGCCCCGAATCCACGGCGGCCAGGACCGGGCCGCGGGGGGTGCCATAGCGCGCAGCGCCGTGAACCTCGGCCCACTCCAGCAGCTCCCCCGTGGCGATCAGCCGATCGAACTCGGCATCGTCGACGAAGTAGTACGACTGGCCGTTCACCTCACCCGGGCGAGGTGAACGAGTCGTCGCCGACACCGACACCACGATATCGGGATGCAACTCTTTTAGGCGGGCGACAAGAGTTCCCTTGCCGACCCCGGCCGGTCCAGAAATAACCCAGACAGAAGACCTCACGAAGTGGAAGGTTACTCGAACTCCGCCTTCAGCTGGGTGACCTGGTGACGTCCGAGTCCACGGACCCGCCGATTCGGAGCTATGCCGAGGCGTTCCATGATCTCGTCAGCACGTTTCACTCCCACACGGGGCAGCGAACGCAACAGGTCAACCACTTTGACATGAGCGAGCACCTCGTCCGCCATAGCCTTGTCGAGCGCAGCGCTGAGCGTCAACTCGCCTGTCTTGACCTGGTCTTTGAGAGCAGCTCGTGCACGTCGAGCTTCCGTCGCGGCGGCCCGAGCGGCTTTCAGCTGCTCTGGGCTCAAGCTAGGAATAGCCACGTTGTTCTCTCCTATCGGCTGACTAAATACCTACTGCTGAGCCTGAATCTACCCGTTGATCGGTCTAACCGGTTGCGAAACGGGCCAACCGCTTTCAGGAAACCTCACGCCACTCGGCGATGAGTCGTTCGACCGCAGCTTTCAGCCTAGCCGGATCGGGTCCCTGGTTGAGGACCTCGCGGCTAACGCTAGGAAGCACATGCGGTAGCGCCGGGCCGAAGATCGTGCGCAGGTCTTTGATGCGTCCCCCCTGGGCCCCGATACCGGGAACCAGGATGGAAGCGTTGAACCAGCGCAGATCCACCCCCAGGTCGTGGTGGGTCCCGCCAACCACTAAGCCGATCGAATTGCTCCCGCTGGCGGTGTTCTCGGCCGCCGCCGCGTCGATCACGCTCTGGGCGACCGTGCGGCCGTCCTCGCCGCGGGCGAGCTGCACGCTCTGACCTTCGGGATTGCTGGTGCGGGCCAGGACATATAGTCCTCGGCCGGAGGTGGAGGCGGCATTGATCGCCGGTCGCAGTGATTCGAACCCTAGATAGGGACTCACCGTGATGGCGTCGGCGGCCAGCGGGGAGCCGTCGGCGAGATAGGCCTGGGCATATCCGCCCATGGTGGAGCCGATATCGCCGCGCTTGACGTCGAGGAGACTCAGGGCGCCAGCGGCGGAAATATCGGCCAGCACCCGCTCCAGCACCGCGATTCCCCTCGAACCGAACGGTTCGAAGAAACCCGACTGCGGCTTGAATACCGCGACCAGTTCACCGAGCGCCGCGACGGTCTGGCGCACGCAGTGTTCCACCCCGTTGACGTCGTGGGGCAATCCCCAGGCATCAAGGACGCTTGGTTGCGGATCTAGGCCAACGCAGAGCCTTCCCCGGGCGGTGGTCAGTTCGTGGAGCCGAGAGAAATACATGGGGATGCCTCAGATCAGATGGTTGATGCCGTGAACGAGGGCGGCGCCCTCATAGATGAACCCGGTATAGACCTGGACGAGGTCGGCCCCTGCCTCAAGCATGGCCGCTGCGTCCCCGGGAGTCATGATGCCGCCGACGCCGATGATCGGCAGCTCGGTCGCCTCCCGAAGCCGTGCCACACATTCCCGGGACCGGCGGGTCAGGGGGCGCCCGGACAATCCCCCGGCCTCTGCGGCTAGTGCCGCATCGGCGGGGTTCAGGCCGTCGCGGCGCAAGGTGGTGTTGGTCGCGATGAGACCGGCGGCGTCAGCGTCCTCGACCACCCGGGCAATGTCGATGGCTTCCTTCGGGGTGAGATCGGGCGCGAGCTTGACGAAGATCGGCACCGGATCGGATGACAGCACCGCGGCCTCACTGCGCAGCGCGCTCACCAGGCGGAACAGTTCCCGGGAGTCTTGTAGGCTGCGCAGGCCTGGGGTGTTGGGGCTGGAGACATTGATCGCGATGTAGTCGGCATAGGGGCCAACCGCGCGGAGGCTGGTCAGGTAATCGGCGGTCGCGTCGGCGAGGTCGACCACCTTTGATTTGCCGATCGAGATGCCCAGCGGAATAGGTCCAGAACCGCGCCGCAGCCCCTTGGATTCCAGCCTCTGGGCCATCGCTTCGGCACCGAGGTTGTTGAACCCCATGCGGTTGATGATCGCCTGGCTGGCCCGCAGCCGGAACAGCCGGGGCTTTGGGTTGCCCGGTTGCCCGATCGCGGTCACGGTGCCGAGCTCAGCGAAACCAAACCCGAAACGCGACCAGGTGTGGGCGGCGAGGCCGTCCTTGTCTAGGCCGGAGGCGAGCCCGACCCGGTTGGGGAACGAGATTCCCGCGACCGTGACCGGGTTATGGCGCTTGGGTGCTCCGGCCTTCGGCATCCGCGCCAGAGCCGCGATCATCACCTCGTGGATGCGTTCGGGGTCCCCGCCATAGGAATTGAACAGCACCCGGCGTCCGATGCGACGGTAACCCTGCCTCAGGACAAGGTTTGTGATCTGTGACATTTTCATCGCTTTGCCCATTCCTGAAGAGACCGAACGCTCCAATCGCCCCGGAGATCCGCCTCGATGGCCTGCACCGCCGCGGCGAGCCCCTGAACCGTGGTAATGCAGGGTACCTCCCGCAGCACGGCCGCGGTGCGGATCTTATATCCGTCGGCCCGGGGAGAACCCCCAGGGGTCTGCCCCTGCGGGGTGTTGAAGATCAGGTCGATCCGGTCGTCGGCGATCAGCCCGACGATGGTGGGCTCCCCATCGGGTCCGATGCCTTCGGAGTGTTTGCGCACCGTCGTGACGGCGATCGAGTGCCGCTGGAGCACCGCGGCGGTCCCGGCGGTGGCCAGGATCTGGAAGCCTAGGTCGGCGAGCCTCTTGATGGGCAAGATCGCGTGCCTCTTGTCGCGGTTGGCGACCGAGACGAACACGGTTCCGGACTTCGGGAGCGGACCATTGATCGCGATCTGGGACTTCGCGAAAGCCTGCCCGAAGTTGGCGTCCAGGCCCATGACCTCACCAGTCGACTTCATCTCGGGACCGAGTACGGTATCCACCGAAGATCCCTCCTGGGTGCGGAAACGGTTGAACGGCATCACCGCCTCTTTGACCGCGACTGGACTGCTCAGGGCTAGGTCCCCGCCGTCGCCGACGGGGGCCAGCAGGCCCTCGGAGCGCAACCCGGCAATGGAAGAGCCGAGCATGATGCGTGCGGCGGCTTTCGCCAGGGGCACGTTCGTGGCCTTGCTGACGAAGGGCACCGTTCTCGACGCCCGAGGGTTCGCCTCAAGCACATACAGCGTGTCGGCGGCCAGTGCGTACTGGATGTTGATGAGTCCCCGGACGCCGACAGCCTGGGCGATCTCGCGGGTCGAGACCCGGATGTGCTCGATCATCTCCCCGCCGAGAGTGACCGGTGGCAGGGCGCAGGCCGAGTCCCCAGAGTGGATCCCTGCCTCCTCGATATGCTCCATCACGCCACCGAGATACAGTTCCTCCCCGTCGAAAAGCGCATCCACGTCGATCTCGACCGCGTCGTCGAGGAAGCGGTCGACCAGGACCGGGGCGCCCGGACCGATCAGCGTCGAGGACTCGATGTAACGGGCCAGGGCCTCGTCGCCGTACACGATCTCCATGCCGCGTCCGCCGAGCACGAAACTCGGGCGCACCAGCACCGGGTAACCGATCTCGTTGGCGATCCGCAACGCCTCAGGGGCCGAGGCAGCCATGCCGTGTTTCGGGGCGGGGAGCCCGGCATCTGCCAGCACCCGGCCGAAGGCACCGCGATCCTCCGCGAGGTGCACGGCCTCGGGGCTGGTTCCCACGATCGGGACCCCGGCGTCTTTGAGGGCCTGGGCGAGTTTGAGCGGGGTCTGGCCGCCCAACTGGACAAGGACACCGGCGACCGGCCCGACCCTGGCCTCGGCGTGGTAGACCTCCAGCACGTCCTCCAGCGTGAGGGGCTCGAAGTACAGCCGGTCCGCGGTGTCATAGTCGGTCGAGACGGTCTCGGGATTGCAGTTGACCATGACCGCCTCATACCCGGCAGCCGACAGCGCCATCGCGGCGTGCACGCAGGAATAGTCGAACTCGATCCCCTGCCCGATCCGGTTGGGTCCGCTGCCGAGGATGAGCACCGCCGGTCTGGAGCGGGGCGCTACCTCGGTTTCCTCCTCGTAGGAAGAGTAGAAATAGGGGGTATCTGCGGCGAACTCGGCGGCACAGGTATCGACGGTCTTGAAGACCGGCCGGATGCCCAGCGCCCAGCGCACGCCGCGCACGACTTCTGGGGATAGGTTCCGGATGCCGGCGATCTGGGCATCCGATAGACCATGCCGTTTGGCTAGCCGGAGCAACTCGGGGGTCAGTTCCGGGGCCCGGCGCAGATCGTCGGCGAGATCGACCAGGATCATGAGCTGATCCAGGAACCACGGGTCGATTCCGGTCGCCCGGTGAGCCTCCTCGACGGTGGCCCCGGCACGCAGCGCCGATAGGACCAGCCCCAGACGGCCATCGTGAGGGCGGGCGGCCTCGCGCAGCAATTCTTCCGGACTCTGCGCGATCGGCCCGGCGAAGTCAAAGGGCGCCCGCGGATCCTCCACGCTGCGCAGGGCCTTGCCGAGAGCCTCGGTGAAACTACGCCCGAGCGCCATCGCTTCCCCCACGCTCAGCATGTGGGTGGTCAGCGTGGAGTCGGCGGCCGGGAACTTCTCGAAAGCGAATCGGGGTACCTTGACCACCACGTAGTCGAGGCTCGGCTCGAAACTGGCGGGAGTCTGGTGTGTGATGTCGTTGGGGATCTCGTCCAAGGTATAGCCGACCGCGACCTTGGCCGCGATCTTGGCGATCGGGAATCCCGTCGCCTTGGACGCCAGGGCCGAGGAACGCGATACCCGAGGATTCATCTCGATGACGATCATGCGCCCATCGGCCGGGTTGACCGCGAACTGGATATTGCATCCGCCGGTATCGACGCCGACCTCGCGGATTACCCCGATACCGATGTCGCGCATCCGCTGGTACTCCCGGTCGGTGAGAGTCATCGCTGGCGCCACCGTGATGGAATCGCCGGTGTGCACGCCCATCGGGTCGAGGTTCTCGATCGAGCAGACGATGACGACGTTATCGGCCTTGTCGCGCATCACCTCCAGCTCGAACTCCTTCCACCCCACGAGGGATTCCTCGATGAGTACCTCCGTCGTCGGTGAGGCGGCCAGCCCGGTGGAGGCGATGCGCACTAGGTCCTCCGGGCCGTGAGCGAATCCGGACCCCACCCCGCCCATGGTGAAGCTGGGACGCACCACCACCGGATAGCCCAGCTCGGTGGCGGCCGCCATCACTTCCTCGATGGAGTGACACACCACGGACCTGGCGACCTCGGGCGGGCCACCGGGAATGCCGCTCACACCAGACACGATCTCCTTGAACCGCTCCCGGTCTTCGCCACGCTGGATCGCCTCAATGGAGGCGCCGATCAGCTCACAGCCATAACGCTCCAGCACACCACTGGAGTGCAGTGCGACGGCGGTGTTGAGCGCGGTCTGCCCACCCAGCGTGGCGAGCACCGCGTCGGGGCGCTCCCTGGCGATGACCCGTTCCACGAACTCCGGGGTGATCGGCTCGACGTAGGTGGCATCGGCCAGATCCGGGTCGGTCATGATGGTCGCGGGATTGGAGTTCACCAGGATGACCCGGAAACCCTCCTCACGCAGGACGCGGCAGGCCTGGGTTCCCGAGTAGTCGAACTCGGCGGCCTGACCGATCACGATGGGGCCTGAGCCAATGACCAGGATGGATGAGATGTCGGTGCGGCGCGGCATATCAGGCTCCCCTGTGGGCTGTCATGACCTCGATGAAGCGGTCGAATAGATAGTTCGCGTCGTGCGGGCCGGCCGCGGCCTCGGGATGATACTGGACGCTGAAGGCGCACAGGCGTCCATCGCGGATGAGGTGTAGGCCCTCCACCACGTTGTCATTGAGGCAGATGTGGCTGACCCCGGCGCTGCCATAGGGGGTCTCGACCGTGCGGTCGAGCGGCGCGTCCACCGCGAAACCATGATTGTGGGCCGTGATCTCGACCCGGCCGGTGGTGGTGTCAAGGACAGGCTGATTGATCCCCCGGTGCCCGTACTTCAGCTTGTAGGTGCTGAAGCCGAGGGCTCTTCCGAACAGCTGATTGCCGAAACAGATGCCGAAATAGGGCAGGCCGGCCGCTAGGACCTCGCGCAGCAGGCGGACCGGGCCATCGGCGGTGGCGGGGTCGCCTGGGCCGTTGGAGAAGAAGACCCCATCGGGGCGCACCGACAGCAACTGCTGGAAGGTGGCCTGTGCCGGGAAGACGTGGACATCGACCCCGCGCGTCGCGAGCTGGGCCGGGGTGGTGGCCTTGATACCGAGATCCAGTGCGGCGACGGTGAACCTAGCCTGGCCAAGAGCGGGTACCAGATAGGGCTCGGCGGCGGTGACCTCCCCCACGAGGTCCGCTCCTGACATGTGCGCCACCGCGCGAACCCGCTCCAGCAGCCCCTCCGGGTCGGTGTCCTCGGAGCTGATGCCAACGCGTAAGGCTCCCAGCTCACGTATGTGACGAGTCAGGGCGCGGGTATCGACATCGCAGATACCGACGATGCCCTGGGCCCGCAGTTCCTCGTCGAGGCTGCGGCGGGAACGCCAGTTCGAGGGCCGGGGCGAAGGATCGCGCACGACATATCCCGCTACCCAGATCTGGCCGGACTCGTCGTCCTCGTCGTTCCACCCGGTATTGCCGATGTGCGGGGCCGTGGCGACGACGACCTGACGGTGGTAGCTGGGATCGGTCAGGGTTTCTTGGTAGCCGCTCATTCCGGTCGAGAAGACCAGTTCACCGAAGGTCTCCCCCACGGCACCGAAACTACGCCCACGAAATACTCGACCGTCCTCTGTCACGAGTATCGCTGCCGGACGGTTGAGTACGCTCACGGGTTTACCTGCCTTTGGCTGTTCCGGTCAATACTACGGCCAGCATCCCGTTGAGGAAGCCGGGGGACTCGTCTGTGGACAATTCCGCCGATAAGGCCACGGCCTCACCGATGGCGACCTCGGGTGCGACGTCGGTGTAGTCAATCTCATAGACCGCGATGCGCGCGAGATTGCGGTCTACCCGCGGCATCCGGTCCAGCGTCCACGCCGCACTCAGGCTGGCCGCGATGCGAGCATCGATCGCCTCGCGGTGTTCATGGACGCCCTTGACGAGGTCGCTGGTGAACTCCCTCACGGGAGGATGCCCGGCGACGATGTGGTCGGCCAGGGTGTCTAAGGCATCGCGGCCGCGCAACTCGGCCTCGAAGAGGATGTCCAGGGCGCGTTTGCGAGCTTTGGTGCGGGTGCCGTGACGAGGCGCCGTCATCAGGAGGAGACGCGTCCGAGATAGGAACCGTCGCGGGTGTCGACCTTGATCCGCTCTCCCGTCGTGATGAACAGCGGAACCTGGATCTGCTTGCCGGTCTCAAGGGTCGCGGGCTTGGTTCCCCCGGTGGAGCGGTCACCCTGCAGGCCCGGCTCAGTGTAGGTGACCTCCAATTCGACCGAGGCCGGAAGGTCAATGTAGAGCGGGGTGCCTTCGTGCAGCGCGACCGTCGCGGTCTGGTTCTCCAGCATGTAATCCTTGGCCTCGCCGACCACCTCATCGCTGACGGTGAGCTGGTCATAGGTGGTGTTATCCATGAACACGAAGCCGTCGCCGTCGTGGTACAGGTACTGCATGTCGCGCCGGTCGACCGTCGCGGTGTCCACCTTGGTATCGGAGTTGAACGTGCGGTCAACGATCTTTCCGGTCAGGATGTGCTTGAGCTTGCTCCTGACCACGGTGTTGCCCTTGCCCGGCTTGTGATGCTGGAACCACAGGACCTGCCAGAGCTGGCCGTCGAGGTCGAGCACCATGCCGTTCTTCAAATCGTTCGTGGACGCCAAGAGACTGCCTTTCTCGTGGGCTGGGAATGACCGAGGACTCATCCTAGCCGCAACCGGCCTGCTCCCCGAAACGGCGGTG
>JAUMYR010000039.1:0-10134 GCA_030528545.1 Propionibacteriaceae bacterium | reverse complement strand
CGCCGTGGGTTCTTCCGTCCCCGGGGCTTACCCCGGGTGTGCCCGCGGCGAAGGCGATCGATGCGGAGGAAAGGGGTGGCGAGGCCCGGGACAGGAGAGTTTCGCGATATTACCTAAATGGGTGTGAGGATGACTTGTTGGTTTGACTCTCGCTCCGGGGATTAACTATGATTCCGGTGTTCCGCTGATGCGAAACCTCTGAATCTCCTCGTGATTCCTTGGATTTGCATTGGCCTATCGCGAATAGCGATACCGAACACGGCCTGCCGATGGTTTGCCCCCTCCCCGCAACACTCATCGGCAGGCCGATTTCGTTTCACCCGCCCTATCCCAGCTGATGGTAGGCGTCCTGGAGAATGTCCTCTGGCGGTTCCAAGACGATCTCGGGCTGGCCCAGGCTGACCAGCCCTACTAGACGCAGAGCCGATCCCCGGGCCTTTTTATCCAGGCTCATCAAGGCCCGCAGCGGCGCCCAGTCGCGATCGTAGCTAGTGGGCAGGCCCACCGCGCACAGCAGGTGCCGGTGAAGAGCCACCACATCCCGGTCGAGGCCACACAGCCGCGCCGAGACCTCCGCCATCCACACCATGCCGACCGCGATCGCGGGGCCGTGGCGCCAGTGGTAGTTCTCGTGGGCTTCAATGGCGTGGCCTAGGGTATGGCCGTAGTTGAGCGCCTCCCGGCCAATCTTTCCAACCGTGGAGGTCCGCTCTCGCAGATCGGCCGAAACCACCTTTGCCTTCACCGAGACCGCCCGATAGACCAGTTCCGCGAAGCGCTCACTGCTGACATCCCGGGATTCGTGGGGGGAGTCGCTCACGAGCTCTAGGATGCGCGGGTCGGAAATGAAACCGCACTTGATAACCTCGGCCAAGCCGCTGGAAATCTCCGCCTCGGGCAGCGAACGGAGCAGATCGAGGTCGCACAACACTGCCTTGGGTTCCCAGAAAGCCCCCACCAGGTTTTTCCCCGCGGGTAGATTGATGCCGGTTTTACCGCCGACGGCCGCGTCCACCATTCCTAACACCGAGGTCGGCACCGAGACATAGCCAACGCCGCGCAGCCAACTCGCCGCCACGAAGCCCGCCAGGTCCGTGGTCGACCCACCGCCGAGCCCGACCACGACATCGCTGCGGGTGAAACCGGCGCGGGCCAGCGCCTCCCAGCACCGGACGAGGGTCGCTGTGGTCTTGGCGTCCTCGGCATCGGGCACCTCCAGCAGCAGGTACTCCCGCTCCAGAGAGGACGCCAGCCGCGCCGCCACCTGCCGCAGCCCCGGCGGATGGATGATCGCGACCCGCGTCGCGGAGGCGGCCAAAGCGCCGAGCTGGCCGCTCACCCCGGCCCCGATACTGACGTTATAAGCCTCCGCGGAGTTGACCTCGACGATCATTCCAGGGCCTCCTCGATGGCGTCGACCACCTGGGCGGGAGTCAGGCCGTCGGTGCCGATCCGCACCGTCGCGGCCTCACGGTACAGCGGCGTGCGCTGGCGCAATAGTTCGATCAGCCGGGCCCGCACATTGCCTAGCAACAGCGGCCTAGCCCGGTTCATTCCGACCCGCCGGGTGGCCTGGGCGATGGAGACTTCAAGCCACACCACGACGCACCCGGCGAGGGCGTGGCGGATCTTCTCGTTCAGCACGGCTCCCCCGCCCAGGGAGACCACTCCTGGCTGTTTCAGCAACTCCAGCCCGACCCGTTCTTCCAGCGCGCGGAAGGCGGGCTCTCCGTCATCGGCGAAGATCTCCGCTATCGGCTTACCGGCGCGCTCCTCGATCACCTGGTCAGAATCGGAGAATCCCACCCCCAGCCTCGCCGCCAGGGCCCTGCCCACGGTTGACTTGCCCGCTCCGGGTGCCCCGATCAGCGCGACGGTCTTCATCGCTGCCCCGGATTGAGCCGGAGGCGGCGTTCCGCCAGGCGTGCCAGGTAGGCCTGGCAGTTGCGCCGCACCTCGTCCAGGGAATCTCCGCCGAACTTGTCCAGCACCGCCTCGGCCAGCACCAGGGCCACCATCGCCTCGGCGATCACCCCGGCAGCGGGCACCGCACAGACATCGGAGCGCTGGTGGTGGGCGCTAGCCGGTTCCCCGGTGAGCACGTCCAGTGTCCGCAGTGCCCGAGGGACCGTCGCGATGGGTTTCATGGCGGCCCTTACCCGCAGCGGCTCTCCGGTCGACATGCCCCCCTCCGTGCCACCGGCATGACCGCTCGCCCGGGAGATGCCGTCGGGGGTCGGCACGATCTCGTCGTGAGCCTGGGAACCTCTCACCCGCGCCAGCTCGAAACCGTCACCGATCTCTACTCCCTTGATCGCCTGGATTCCCATGAGCGCCCCGGCGAGGCGGGCGTCCAGCCTCCGGTCGCCCTGGATATGCGAGCCGAGCCCGGGGGGAAGATTCCAGGCCACGACCTCGACGACCCCTCCGAGGGTGTCGCCCTCCCGGTGGCAGGCCTCGACCTCGGCCAGCATCGCCTCGGCCGCCGCGGCGTCACCGAAACAGCGCACCGGATCGGCGTCGATGGCGTCGCGGTCAGCCAGCGTAGGCAGACGGGAGCTCTTAGCCTTGACCGGCCCCAGCTCGACCACATGGCTGATGATCTCGATGCCGCAGGCCTGGGCCAGGAAAGCCCTGGCCACCTCGCCCGCCGCGACCCGGGCGGCGGTCTCTCGGGCCGATGCCCGTTCCAGGATCGGTCTGGCTTCGTCGAAATCGTATTTCTGCATCCCGGCGAGATCGGCGTGGCCGGGGCGCGGCCTGCGCAGCGGCGCGTTGCGGGCCAGGGAGGCTAGCTCCTCGGCATCGACCGGGTCAGCCGACATCACGGTCGTCCACTTCGGCCACTCGGTGTTGCCGACCTGAATGGCGATGGGAGACCCCAGGGTGTATCCGTGCCGTACCCCGCCGAGGAGGCTCACCTCATCGGCTTCGAACTTCATCCTGGCCCCACGCCCGGCGCCGAGCCTGCGGCGGGCAAGCGCAGACCGGAGGTCGGCCGTGGTGATCTCGACATGGGCCGGTATCCCCTCAAGGATGGCGAGGAGGGCTGGGCCGTGGGACTCTCCGGCGGTGAGGTAGCGAAGCATGGCCGTTATTGTGTCAAAGATCGGCGGCGGCGCAGCTCAGCCTCAGCCGCGCGTCGGCACTGGCTGAAGGCGATCTCCTGGCCGGTGAAGTGGGCGAACTGATCGACAGCCTGCCCGGCGAGCAGGTCCAGTCCGCTGATCGCCTTCCTCCCCGATCTCTCGGCCGCGATGCCCAGGGGGGTGGGCCAGGGATCGTAGACCGCGTCGAAGACGACCCGGGCGGCCCGCGCCCAGGCTCTGGCGTGCGGCGCTGTCGCCTCCCCCGGGATGGTGTTCGCGATCAGGTCCACCCCGTCGAAGTGCTCCTCCAGGCCCACGGCCGAGATCCCCACACCGAGCGCGGTGCCGAGGTCGATCAGTCCGCGGGCCCGTTCCGGGTTCCGCGCCAGCACGATGACCTCTTTCACGTCGAGACCGGCGAGGGCCACCAGCAGGGAGCGGGCGGTCGCGCCGTTGCCTGCGATCGCCGCGCTGGTGAGCGACGACTCACCGTGCGCCTGCCAGGCGCGCACGAATCCCGGCACATCGGTGTTGTAGAGCCGTGGCGTAGCGGCGAACACCAGCGTGTTGGCGCCCCCCACCAGCCGAGTCACGGCGTCCGGCTCGCCATGGGCGAGGATCGCCCCCTTGTGCGGGGCCGTGACGCTCAGTCCCACCCAGTCCGGATCGGTGGAGCATCGCGACACGAAAGAGTCCAGCCCGGCCGCGGGGATGTCCACGGCGGAGTAATCCCAGTCGAGCCCGCAGGCCGCATAACCGGCCTTGTGGATCGCCGGTGACAGGGAGTGGGAGGCTGGGTCACCGATGACCGCGCAGCGTTTGGTCATGCCTCAGGCACACTTGCCCTGGTTGGCCTTGCACCAGGCCTGGAGCTTGGCGTTGTTCTGCTGGTGCTCCTCATAGGTCGCGGCGAAAGCCGTCTCGCCGGAGTCCAGGTTGATCGTCACGAAGTACAGCGCGTCCGAATCGGCCGGTGAGATCGCGGCGGCGAGGGCCTCCTTGCCCGGCGAGTTGATGGGGCCGGGAGGCAGCTTGCCAGCGGTCGAGGGATGGTAGGTGTTGTACTCCGAGTCGATCGCGCGGTCGGCGTCGGTGGTGAACACCTTGTCGTACTTGTTGGTGACGTAGTGCACCGTGGAATCGAACTGCAGGGGCATCTTCTTGGCGAGCCGGTTGTAGACGACGCGGGCCACCATGGGCATGTCCTCGGGGCGGCGGACCTCGGCCTGCACCAGGCTCGCCACGGTCAGGGCCTGTAGGGGCGTGATCTCCAGTTCCTTGGCCTTGTCCTCGAACTCCAGCGCTGAGACGACTTCGGCGAACTGGGCGGTCTGCTTCGTGAGGATCTCGGTCGCGGTCGGTTTCTCCGCGATCTCATAGGTGTCGGGGAACAGGAAACCCTCCGGCTTACCCGCCGCCCAGGCGGGAAGTCCGTAATCGGGGTTGCCGGAAGCGGTCTTCAGGTCTTCCACCGGTATCCCGGTGGACTTCGAGATCGCGGCCCACTGGCGTTCCATGCGCAGGCCCTCAATGATCGTGACTCGGTTCACCACCCGGTTCTTGGGATCGAGCAGCATCGCGACGGCGGCCTTGGCAGGCAGCTCCTTCTTGAGCTTGTAGCGTCCGGCCTGGATGCCTTTCGCCGCGGGTTCGGCGTTGACCGCCGAACGGAAGGCCTTGATGCCGCGGATGACGTTCTCGTCGATCAGGATCCCGCCGATGTCGGTGAGGGACGCCCCGGCCGGGATGGTCACGATGACCTCGTCTTTGCCCTGACCGATATAGTCATCGGCTGTCCGCCAGTTCATATAGCCCGAATAGAGTTTGGAACCAGCGAACCAGCCGCCGCCGACGAGGATCACCAGCGACAGCACGACCGCGAAGGCCGAGCGCGCCCGGTATCCGATCCGCTTCCAGTCCAGGCCCTCATTGTCGCTGCTAGACGAGTGGTTCACTAGCCCTCCTCCATCAAGAGTTCGCCGAGCTGACCGCGGCGTTCGGCGTCCAATGCGCTGTTCAGAATCTCTATCGCGGCGGCCTGGTCGATCAGTTGCCGCTGAGCCCGAGAGTTCTTGCCTGCCTGACCCAGCCTACGTGAGGCCGAGACCGTGCTCAGCCGCTCGTCGACCAGACGGATGGGGACAGCGAGCAGCGGTGCCACCTGGCGGGCCTGGTCCAGGACGTGCTGGGCGGCGAGGCCGCGCTCGCCCCTCAGGTCGACCGGCAAGCCCAAAACGATCTCGGCGGGCTCATACTCGGCGACCAGCTGCGGCAACCGGCGGGCAGCCTCACTGGTCGCCACGGTCTCAACGGGATAGGCGAGCACGCCCTCGCGGTCACACGCGGCGACCCCGATGCGCGCTTTTCCCCAATCCAGGGCGAGCCGGACCCCCGGGCGTAACTCAGCCACGCGCCCTGATCGCCTCTTCGATACGGGCCAGGGCTTGCTCAGCCCCGGCGGCGTTGGTTCCCCCACCCTGAGCCATATCGTCCTTGCCGCCACCGCGGCCGCCGAGCTCGGCGCAGGCTAGGCCGATCAGCACCCCGGCCTTGAGCCCCTGATCCCGGGCAGCCTCATTGGTCGCCACGATCGCAGCGGGCTTGTCCGTGCTGCCCCCGACCAGAGCGACCACCGCCGCATCGGAACCGAACCGGGCGCGGGCGTCCGAGGCGAGGGTGCGCAACTCGTTGCCGCTGACGCCGGGAACCCGCGACGCGAGGAGCCGGACGCCGTCGATGTCCCTGGCGGAGGCCACCAGCGAGTCCAGCCCCGCACGCAACTGCGCCGCCTTGAGTTCGGCGATCTGCTTCTCGGCCTCCTTCAAGGAGGACAAGAGCTTCTCGACCCTCCCAGGAAGCTGATCTGCCGGGACGCGCAGCGTGTCGGTGAGCTGATTCACCAGGGCACGCTCGGCTGCGAAGTGCTCGAAAGCATCGGTCGAGACCAGGGCCTCGACGCGGCGGACCCCAGATCCGATGGAAGACTCGGCCAGCAGATTCAGCAGTCCGATCTGGCTGGTGCGGCTCAGGTGAGTCCCCCCGCAGAGCTCCCGCGACCACTCCCCCGCGAACTCGACCATGCGAACGATTGGCGGGTACTTCTCGCCGAACATCGCCATAGCCCCGCGCGCCTTCGCCTCCTCCAGGGGAAGCTGCTGATCGGTGATCTCGAAGTCGTCACGGATAGCCAGGTTGCAGCGAGCCTCGATCTCGGCCCGGAGCGCGGGTGAGAGCCCTTGGGCCGAAGCGAAGTCGAAACGCAGATATCCGGGCTTGTTGAACGAACCTGCCTGCACGGCGGTCGGACCGAGGTATTCCCGCAACGCCGCGTGCAGCACATGGGTGGCGGTGTGGGCCTGGCACGCAGCGAACCGGTTGGCGGCATCCACCATCGCGTCGACGCGCGAGCCGGTAGGCAACTCACCGAGGACCTGCACCTGGTGCACGATCAGCCCGGGAACCGGACGCTGCACATCCAGTACCTCAAGGCTGAACCCGTCGCCGGTGATCCGGCCCCGGTCGGCCACCTGGCCGCCAGCTTCCGCGTAGAACGGGGTCTCGGCTAGCACCACCTCAACGGTCTCGCCGTCGAGGGCCCGGTCGACCACGACTCCATCCCGGACGATTCCCCGCACCGAGGAGGTCACATTGAGATCGGTGTAGCCAAGGAACGCGACCTCGCCCGCGTCCCGGAGTTCCCGGTAAGCGTCGGTGCTGGTGGTACCGCCCTTCTTGGCGATCGCGTCGGCGCGCGCCCGGTCCTTCTGCTCCTGCATCAGCGCCGCGAAACGATCCCGGTCAACCGTCAGTCCCTGCTCGGCGGCCATCTCCAGCGTCAGATCGATCGGGAAGCCGTAGCTGTCGTGCAACTGGAAGGCCTTGTCCCCCGACAAAGTGGCGCGCTGGGAGGCCTTGGTCTCGGCGACAGCCAGATCGAAGATGCTGGTGCCCGATGCCAGCGTCCGCCGGAAACTGTCCTCCTCGGCGGAAGCGACCTGGCTCACCCGCTGCCACTGCTGGTCTATCTCGGGGTAGGAATGGCGCATGAGGTCGCGGCTGACCGGCAGTAGCTGCTCCAGGACCGGCTCATGCACACCGAGCAGCCGCATGGCACGGATCGAGCGGCGCAGCAGGCGGCGCAGCACATAGCCACGGGCCTCGTTGCCCGGAGTGACTCCGTCGCTCATCAGCATCAGTCCGGAGCGGACATGATCGGCGACCACCCGGAACCGCACATCGTCGGCTGGGTCGGCACCGTAGCGGCGTCCCGACAGCTCCTCGGCGCGGGCGATGACGGGGAAGACCTCGTCGATCTCGTACATGTTGGCCACACCCTGCAACAGGTAGGCGGTGCGCTCCAGGCCGTTACCAGTGTCGATGTTCTGGCTGGCCAGCGGCCGGACCACGTCGAAGGAATCCTTGCCCAAGACATTGGTGATCTCTTCCTGCTGGAACACCAGGTTCCAGATCTCGAGAAAGCGGTCCTCGTCGGCCTCGGGGCCACCATCGGGACCGTATTCAGGGCCACGGTCGATGTAGATCTCCGAGGAGGGGCCACCTGGTCCGGGCACACCCATGTGCCAGTAGTTATCCTTCAGCCCCCGGAACTGGATTCGACTGGATGGGACCCCGGCCTTGCGCCACAGCTGGGCGGCCTCGTCGTCACCGTGCAGCACGGTGACCCATACCTTGTCGGGATCGAAACCGAAGCCTCCGTTGTGCTGTTCGCTGGTGACCAGTTCCCAGGCCATCTCGATAGCCCCGGCCTTGAAATAGTCGCCGAAACTGAAATTGCCGTTCATCTGGAAGAAGGTGCCGTGCCGGGTGGTCTTGCCGACATCGTCGATGTCGAGCGTGCGCACGCATTTCTGGCAGCTCACGGCACGGCGGAACGGAGCGGGTTCGGTGCCCTCGAAATAGGACTTGAACGGGACCATGCCAGCGTTGACGAACAGCAGCGTCGGATCGTTGTACAGCAAGGAGGTGCTCGGCACGACCGTGTGGCCACGGCTGGCGAAAAAGTCAAGGTACAGCTGCCGGATGTCAGCGGTCTTCATGTATGTGGTCCCTACCTGGTCAATCAGTTCTTCTGCGCCATATTAAGCTCAGCGCGCAACTCGGCTTCGCGTTCGTTCATCGCGGTGGTCACGTCGTTGAGAAACTCCCGGGCGGTGTTGAGCAGGTTCTTGCCCTGTTCGCTCACCTGCTCACTGACCCCGGCGGGAGTGAAACGGTGGACGATCTCCTTGCCCTTGGTCACCACCAGCACCGTCAGCCCGACCCCGACCGCGAACCAGAACAACCGCCTCATGAGCGTCCGCCCTTCTTGGCCTGACGCCCTTTGAAGGCGCGGCGGACGCCATAGCTGAGGGCCGCGGTCTTGACCAGCGGGCCGCCCAGGGTCGCGGCGAATAGCTGGGTCAGGTTGGCCGCGTTCTCGCTGACGACCGTGGCGTGGCCGGAGACCTTCGAGACATCCTCGGTGACCAGCGACAGCTTCTCCAGCTCGGTGTTGGTCGCGGTCACGGTCTCCTTCAGTTCGTGCAGGATGGGCACGGTGCCGTGGCCGAAGTCACGCACGGCCAGCCGCAATTCCTCAAGCACCCGCCCGAGCTTGAATAGCGGCACGGCGGTGACGCCGACCAGGATGCAGAACGCGATGGCCGCGATCAGTCCGGCTACTTCTCCAAGAGTCATGGCTTCTCCTTGTCCGGTGACGGACTCACTTTAGTGCCCGGGCGAGCCGGTGGTCACCCCGCACTCACCGAGAGCCCTCCGGGCCGCCGAGGAGGCCTTTGAGGACCTCCAGCCGATCGGCGATCGCGGCCTCGGCACCATGCCGGGTTGGGCGATAGTAATCGGCGCCCACCAGGTCGTCGGGCAGGTATTGCTGGGCGGCCACACCGTGGGGGAAGTCGTGTGCGTAGCGATAGCCGACGCCGTGCCCGTGTCCGGCCGCTCCACTGTAGTGGGCATCTCTCAGGTGTGGCGGCACCTGGCCCCCACGCCCGGCCTGCACATCAGCGATCGCGGCGCTGATTCCGAGGTAGGCCGCATTCGATTTGGGTGCCATCGCGGCGGCGACCGTGGCGTGCGCCAGGGTGATCCTGGCCTCGGGCATGCCGATCAGCTGGACGGCCTGAGCCGCCGCGACCGCTGTCTGCAGGACGCTCGGCGCGGCCAGACCGATGTCTTCCGAGGCCGAGATGATGAGGCGCCGGGCGATGAAGCGGGGGTCCTCGCCCGCCTCCAGCATCCGGGCCAGGTAGTGCAGCGCGGCGTTGACATCCGAACCGCGGATCGACTTGATGAAGGCGCTGATGACGTCGTAGTGCTGGTCTCCGGCCCGGTCGTAGCGGATCGCGGCCTTATCGACCGCGGCCGAGACGATCTCGGCGGTGATGACCTCTCGTTCTTCGGCACCGGCGGCCGCCTCCTCCAGGTAGGTGAGCGCCCGGCGTGCGTCCCCACCGGCGAGGCGCACGATCATGGCCCGGGCGTCGCCGTCCAGCTGGTAGCGTCCCCCGTCGGGGCGGACCAGGCCGCGTTCGTGGCCGAGCCCCTTGTCGAGCAGGGCCGAAACGTCCTCGTCGGTGAGCGGGACCAGACGAAGCAGCAGCGAGCGGGATAGCAGCGGCGAGATCACCGAGAAGGAGGGATTCTCGGTGGTGGCCGCGATGAGGGTGACCAGGCGGTTCTCCACCGCTGGCAGCAGCACGTCCTGCTGGGTCTTGGAGAAGCGGTGCACCTCGTCCACGAACAGCACCGTGGGACGCCCGAGGGCGAGTTCGCGCTTGGCGGTGTCGATCTCGGCCCGGACCTCTTTGACCCCGGCGGTCACCGCCGAGACCTCCACGAAGCGCTGGCTGGTGGCCTGGGACACGACATAGGCGATGGTGGTCTTGCCGACCCCGGGCGGGCCCCACAGGAAGACCGACATCGGTTTGCCCTCGGCCAGCCGCCGCAGCGGGGCGCCCGCACCGAGCAAGTGTTGCTGGCCCACGATCTCGTCCAGGCTGCGGGGACGCAACCGCACCGCCAGCGG
>JAUMYR010000274.1 GCA_030528545.1 Propionibacteriaceae bacterium | reverse complement strand
GCAGGGCTTCAGAGGCCCGCCCATCGATGCGCGCAGTACCCATGGCAGAAGCAAAGCACGACGGCTTGTAGTTTGTTTTAAAAAAACAATAATCTTTCAAAAAACCTGCTAGTCAGCTCACAAGACGCGGCCCGCGATGGGGCATGCTTGACCGCATGAGGCCTTCTCAGTCTCTCCCTCCCTCACCCGGGCAGACCTCAGCCGTGGTGCTGTCAGGCGGTCGCTCCACCCGGATGGGCACCGACAAAGGCCGTCTGGTGGTTTCAGGACGCACCTTTCTCGAGCGCACCCTCGCCGCCGCCGCGCCCGTAGCGAGTCGGCTCGTGGCCGTCGCCCCACCATCGCCCTTACCCGAGGTTCCGGGCTGGCCGCCGCTCCACTTCACCTTGGAAGACCCACCCTTTGGCGGGCCGGTGGCCGGGATCGCGGCGGGTTTGGCGCTGGTCGACACCCCGCAGGTGCTGCTCTTGGCCGTCGACCTGGCCAGGCCATCGGCGGTAGTCTCCCAGCTGGAGGATATCCCGGACGGGAAGGATGGCCTAGCCCTAGTCGACCCGGACGGCTGGCCGCAATACCTCGCGGCCCGGTACCGGACCAGCGCCCTACGCGCTCGCCTCGCCGGGTTGGGCTCGGTGCGCGGGCTGTCAGTGCGCCGTTTCGCCTCCGCGCTGGATCTGACTCTGATCGCCGCGGCGGAGGGCACCACCGCCGACATCGACTCTCCCGATCAGCTCGGCCTAGCCGCCGGCGAAAGGTGGCAGGACGTCCACCCGCGCGACGCCATCGAGGGTCCTTCCGAGATCTGCGAGCCGGGCTCCATCCACCAGCAAGGTTGAGGAGGCGAGCACTCGCCCCAGCGCCGGGCGGCCATCGGCGAGGGCAGCCACCAGGTCATGTCCCGTCGCTCCGGGTGGCAGCGTGAGCACCTCATCGTCGACACCCGCGGCTTCGGCCGCCCCGGCGAAGAACCTCACCAGCATCTCAACCTCCGATCGAACTCATGGTGCGCTCCGGCGGGACGAAACCAACGGTGTCGATGCCGTGCCCGGCAGGCTTGGGATACTGACCGGCACGCCACAGCTCGGCGATCTCGGCATCGCTGGCCCCGCCTCGCAGCGGCCCCCTCAGGTCGGTCTCGGTGCTGGCGAACAAACAATTGCGCAGCTGCCCGTCGCTGGTGATACGGGTGCGGTCGCAGGCCCCGCAGAACGGGGCCGAGACCGACGCGATCACGCCGATGCGTCCCGGTGGCAGGCCGGGAGCCGAGGCGTCCCATAGGTCAGCTGGGGCTGAACCCCGCCCCCCCTGGTGCGGGGTGAGCCCGAGCCTCTCGCCGAGCAGGGCCAAGATCTCCGATTGGGTGACGAACCTGTCCGGGCGCCATTCCTGCCGCGGGCCGAGCGGCATCTGCTCGATGAATCGCAGCTGATAGCCCCACCGCAAGCAGAACTCAGCCAGGGGCACGACATCGTCCTCGTTGACTCCGCGCAGCACGACGGCGTTGATCTTGACCGGACGCAGCCCCGCGGCATCCGCGGCGGCGATCCCGGACAAGACATCGGCCAGCCGGTCCCGCCTGGCCAGGCTGGCGTAACGGGCGCGGTCGAGGGAATCCAGCGATATGTTGACCCGATCCAAGCCCGCTTCGGCTAGGGCGTGGGCCTTGAGATCCAGGCCGACCCCGTTGGTGGTCAGTGACAGTTCCAGGCCGGGAGATTCCTGGCGCAGGCTCGCGGCGGCACGCACGATCGCGACGAGCCCGGGACGCAGCAACGGCTCTCCCCCGGTAAAGCGCACCTTGTTGATCCCGAGGTCTCGCACCCCGATCGAGATCAGCCGGATGACTTCGTCGTCGCTCAGCATGGTCTTGCGGGGCAGCCACTCCACGCCCTCGGCGGGCATGCAATAGGAGCAGCGCAGGTTACAGCGATCGGTGAGCGATACCCGAAGGTCGCGCGCGACCCGGCCGTGGGCGTCCCGCAACAAGCTAGTACGAACACCAGCCGTAGCGCTCACCATGGGTCACAGGCTACCCCAGTTTGTCACGACTTCTTCGTGTTTGGACGCTTCCGCACCCACGGGAGCCCGCAGGCCAACAGCAAGCCTCGAACAAGACCCCGCTTCATTATTTACAAATTATTAGGTTAGGCTTCGCTTGTCTATTGGGTGCTGTCGGCAGGGTGAGGAGCCGGAGTGAACCACGTGGTGAACACGCAGGAACAGAGTCAGCGCACGGGGCCGGAGTCCGCGCGCATGCAGGGGCACTGGCTCCTCGCGAAGC
>JAUMYR010000273.1 GCA_030528545.1 Propionibacteriaceae bacterium | reverse complement strand
TCACTGTTGTGCTCGCTGAGGACGACCCATTCGCGCAGCAAGCGATCACAACCTATCTATCGCGAGCGGCGGATATCGAACTCGTCGGCATCGCCTCAGATGGCGAAGCGGCACTCACCCTGGTTCATGACATGAATCCCGATGTCGTGATCGCCGATATTCACATGCCGAAAGTCAGCGGGATCGAGTTGACGGCGAAGTTAGCCGCCGCGCTTCCGGCGATTCGGGTGCTTATCTTCACCGCGCTGGGCGACGACCAGGTGATGCGCGAGGCGCTGACCGCGGGAGCGTCCGGCTTCCTGCTGAAATCGGACAGCCCCGGCCTGATTCTGCATGGGGTGCGCAGCGCTTACCGGGGGGACGCGCTGGTTTCGCCCCGGCTGGTCGCGTCCCTGCTGGCGGAACGCCGGGCCCGCAGCGACCCTCCTCCCGACCTGACCGAGTCCGAACGCCACCTCGTCGGGCTCGTCGGCCGGGGGCTCAGCAACGCCGAGATCGCCGAGGCGGTGTGTCTGGCCCCCAGCACCGTCAGAACCTATGTGAGCAGGCTGCTGGGGCGGTTTCAGCTCGCCAACCGGACGGCGCTGGCCGCCAGGGCCCACGACTGGGGATTGGTGGACGGCACAGCCTAGGAGAAGCCACATCTATTCCCTGGGGCTCTGCTCGCGATGAAAGCGGCGGCTGCGTGTCCCTGAAAGGGCCGGCGCCGCATCCCACCGGGCCGGATCCCAGAATCACCCCGGAGGCGCCAGATCAACCCCGGACGACTTGTTGTCGCCTTCAGTTGTCTCCTGATCTACCCGAGTCGTCTCATGGTAGACATCCCGGAGCCAATCGGCTCCGCTGAGGCTAGCCTCCCTCCCACCACAACTGGGGAAACGAAGGGGACACAATGTTCGAAAATGTTGAGTTGACGGTGCTGCTTGAGACGATTTCCGGGATGACGGGCATCATCTCAGCCGGGGGAGTCCTCATCGGGCACCGGCCCACCGCGGGACAGCACACCTGGCTATGCCGCTTGTGGCCGCAAACCTGTCGGCATTAGGGGGCACAGGCCGCTGGATCTCCCACCCGGGCCTGGTGCCAGCGGCCGGGCCTCACCCGCGGCAACGGGTGCCGTGTCGCCGCGCCCCGCTGAGCGGGTGCACGCTGGGCCATAATCGGACGGCCACCACATAGACTCGGCTCATGGTGGAGTACGGCCAGGCGTGGCAGGCCCGGTGGCTCGAACCTGCTTTGTCCGTGCTGGTTCTGGTGGCGCTGCTGTTGTCCCAGCAGCCCGATCTGCTGCCTGCCTCCTGGGCCATCTCGGTGGCGCTGTGCGTCACGGCGGGGTTGTCTGGGGTGTGGCCGAGGACGATGGCCGGCTGCTGCGCCGCGCTGATGCTGGGGTTCCTGCTGCTGCCGGAAGGGCAGGTCAGCCTGGCCGGTCTTTGCCTATTCATCGTGGTGTTCGCGCTGGTCCGGTTCCGGGTGCCCGGGTCCGGCCTGTTCTTGGGCGTGCTGTGCCTGTTCGTATACCTGGTCATGGTGCATCACAGCCTGCCAACCCCACGGGACCGCTTCGCCGGTGGGTCCGTCCTGCTGCTGGTCCTCGGCCTGTCGATCGGCGGGGGCATGCTGTGGCGGTCGGTGGTCAGTCGGATCGACCAGGAGCGGGTGGTCTCGGCCGAGCAGCTCCAGTCGATGAGGAACACGCTGGCCCGCGACCTGCACGACACGGTCGCCCAGGCTCTGTCCCACGCGGCGATGCGGGCACACCTGGCCGCGCTGACACCCGGGATCGACCCCAGGATCCACGCGGAACTGACCGCCATCGCCACCGAGTGCGCCGAAGCGTCCCAGGACCTGCGCCAGCTCCTGTCGACGCTGCGCGAACGCGACAAGGCCGACTCGACCGTCCTGCCGATGGTGGATGCCGAGGGACTCGGCGCGGTCGTCCAGCAGCAGGTGGAGCGGGTCCGGGCCGAGGGGTTCCAGGCCCAGATGGAGTTCTCCTGCGGCCAGATGAGCGTCGCCCGGGCCACGACGCTGGCCCGGATAACCGTCGAGGCCGCCACCAATATCATCAAACATGCCACGCCAGGCTCTCGTTGCGAGTTCGACTTCGGCGAACGCGATGGCGAGATC
Source organism: Propionibacteriaceae bacterium (assembly GCA_030528545.1). Next base: position 152 of record JAUMYR010000273.1, on the reverse strand, counting down.
GTCGCCCGCTTCACCAACCAGACGGATGCGCGCCAGCGCGGGCCAGGCGGACTAGGCCTGTTGGGCATATCGGAACGCGCAGCGATGCTCGGCGGAACCGCCACGGTGAGCCTTGAGTCGGGCGTGTGGACGGTGCGGGTCAGCCTGCCTCA
>JAUMYR010000272.1 GCA_030528545.1 Propionibacteriaceae bacterium | reverse complement strand
CCCCGTCGATCTCGTGCAGGTGCACCCGCACTCGTTCGGAGGCGTTGGTGGGAACGGTCTTTCCGATGTACTTCGCGGCGATCGGCAACTCGCGGTGTCCGCGGTCAACCAGGACCGCCAGCTGCACGCTCGCCGGACGGCCGAAGTCTTTCAGCGCATCGAGGGCGGCGGCGATGGTACGGCCGGAGAACAGCACGTCGTCGACGAGGACGATGTGCTTCCCGGTGATCTCACCGGGAATATGGGTTGGGTGTGGGTAACGGGTCGGGTTGGAACGCAGATCGTCTCGGTACATGGTGATATCGAGGTCGCCGACGGCCACCTCGATCCCCTCGATCTCGCCGAGCAGCGACGCGATCCGGCGTCCGAGCGGACTGCCCCCGGATGGGATGCCGAGGACCATGACCTCGGCGGCGCCGTGATTGGCTTCGATGATTTCGTGGGCCATGCGACGGATCGAACGAGCGATCTCATCCGCGTCCATGATGGTTCTGGTCGGAAGATTCATTTAGCTCCTCGCGCAGGCGTCTCGGATGAGGGTAGCGCATCGCGGCGGGAAGTCCGCACCTGGCTTACCAGATGACCCAACCCGGACGTAAGGAGTTGGTAATACTCTCGTACTGGAAGATCTGGGCGATGTCGGGTTTGCTGTCCCCCATGAAAAGAATGCTGACTATTTCCCTCGCCGCGGTCGCGGCAACTGTCGCGCTGTCCGCCTGTGGCGCACAGCAGGCGACCGATACCAAGCCCGGTTCCTCCATGGCCCCCGCGGCCTCTTCGGCGCCATCGAGGCAGGAATCGGGTAAGCCGGGAGTGACCATGGATGGGGCCTACCTCGATTACGACAGTTACCAGGCGAACAAAGCTAATTACGCAAAACACAAGGTGGTTTACTTCTTCTCGGCTACCTGGTGCCACGAATGCCAAGACACCGACAAAGCCCTGAAGGCCTCCGGCGGCGTACCGGAAGGGCTGGCTGTCGTCAAGATCGACTATGACTCCAGGACCGACCTGCGCAAGACCTATGGCGTCACCCAGCAGCACACCTTCGTGCAGGTCGACGATATGGGCAATCAGATCGTGAAGTGGAGCGGCAGCAAGACTGGCGCGGACATCAAGGCCAAGACCAAGTGATCGCGCTAGTCGGGGCCCTGGTGGCGGGAGTACTCACCACCTTGGCCCCCTGCGTGCTGCCCTTGCTGCCAGTCATCGTCGGCGGTTCGATCGCCTCAGATGCCCGCCTGAGCGGCACCCGCCGGGCCTTCGTGGTCGCGCTCGGGCTCGGGCTGTCGGTCGTCGCATTCACGCTGCTGCTCAAAGCCAGCACGGTGCTGATCGACGTGCCGGTGGAGGTGTGGCGCTGGCTCAGCGGCGGTCTGCTGATCGCGCTCGGCCTGGTGAGCCTGTTCCCGCAGGCATGGGAGGCGGTGTCTAGGACGCTGCGGCTACAGTCGCGCACCTCGTCGGCGCTGGCCTCCGCTCGCCAGGGCAGCGGAGCCACCGGTGCGCTGCTGACCGGAGCGGTCCTGGGGCCGGTGTTCTCCTCCTGCTCCCCGCTGTATGGATACGTCGTGGTCACCGCGCTGCCCGCCCAACCGGCATGGGGGATGGCCCTGCTTCTGGCCTATGTCGCCGGGCTGTGTGGGACGCTGCTCGGCGTGGCGGTACTGGGACAGAAGGCGATCGCGAAACTGGGCTGGGCCGCCGACTCACACAGCTGGCTGCGCCGCGGCCTGGGAGGGTTGTTCGTCCTGGTTGGCCTGTTCATCGTCACGGGCTGGGACCACGCGCTGCAAACCTGGATCATCCAGAACTCACCCATCGCGCCGTGGGCGCTCGACTCCCTCTTCGTCCCGGCCTGATAGGGACAAAGTGAAGAGACAACCGGTGTCGGTGTTGTGGACGCCGACCGATCCGCCGAACAGCTCGGCGACTGCCACCACGATGGCCAGCCCGAGCCCAGCCCCGCCACCGTTGGAGGTGGCGGGGCTGCGGCTTGCGGTGCCGCGCCAACCCGCCTCGAACACATAGGGCAGATCGGCCTCGGGGATGCCGCCGCACCCGTCGGCGACGGTAATCACCACCCGGCCAGGTTCACCGGCCGCGGACACCCTGACCCGCCCGCCAGCAGGGGTGTGGGCGATGGCGTTGGCGACGAGGTTCCACAGGGCTCGCGACAACAGAGAGACATCGCCTTCGGCGACCAAACCGGGCTGGGCCGATCCGGCCACCTTGACGCCCGATCTGGCGGCGGACGCCGCAGCGGTGGCCAGGGTGTCACTGACCAGA
>JAUMYR010000271.1 GCA_030528545.1 Propionibacteriaceae bacterium | reverse complement strand
CTGACCTTGGGCCCCTCGCGTCCCTGCCATGGGAGGCGAGGGGCCCAATGCTGTCGGCCGTTTGGCCCCCGCGGCCACCTGGGGCGGCGAGTCGGGTGCGGGACGCCGACCAGGTGGGGACGCCACCCGCCCGGCCTCAGTGGCGTCCGCGTTTGTTCTCCGGTTATCGACGTTGCCCACCCGGTGCCGAGGCCCGGGCGATCGCCCGGGCCAGGTCACTGCGGCGATCACCGCCGGGACCCGGGCTCCCCTAGCCAGGGCCACCGGCCCGGGGAATACGCCCACCCCGGCCCAGCGCCTCAGGCCCGCCCGCCGGAGCGGTTCGCAGCGTGGCGCGGAAGGCCCGGATCCGGCGCAGGGTCTCGTCGTGGCCGAGGATCTCCATGGATTCGAACAGCGGCGGGGATACCTTCTGGCCGGTCAGCGCGATCCGCAGCGGGCCGAAAGCGAACTTGGGTTTGATACCCAGTTCGTCCACCAGGCGGGTGCGCAGGGCGGCCTGGATCGTCTCAGCATCGAATGGTTCCAGCCCCTCCAGGACGGCCAGAGAGGCGTCGGTGATCTCGGCAGCGTTGTCGGGCAGGCTCGCCGCGGCGGCCTCGTCGATCTCGATCTCCGAGGCGAAGAGGAAAGCCAGTTTGGGCAGGGCGTCCCCGAGCAGCACCATGCGTTCCTGCACCAGCGGCAAGGCCTGTTTGAACACGTCGAGGTCGAGGGTGTCATCCCAGTCCCCGCGTTCGGTGTGAAAGGCGACGATGCGCTCGCACAGCTCGTCCACGCTGAGCGTGCGGATGTAGTGGCCGTTCAGCCAGTCCAGTTTCTTCAGGTCGAAGATCGGCCCGGTCGTGTTGACCTTCGCCCAGTCGAAGGAGGCAACGAACTCGTCGAAGGAGGCGACCTCCGTCTCGTCATTCACCGGCGGGTAGGCGAGCAGCTGCAAGAAGTTGAGCAGCGCCTCGGGCAGGTACCCCTGTTCCCGGAACCACATGAGCCGGGCGGCGGGATTCTTGCGCTTGCTGATCTTGGACTTGTCGGTATTGCGCAGCAACGGCATGTGCGCGAACTGGGGTTCGGGCAAGCCCAGCCAGCGGTACAGCAGCAGGTGCTTCGGTGTGGAGGAGATCCACTCCTCCCCGCGCACCACCGTCGTGATGCCCATGAGGTGATCGTCCACGACGACCGCCATGTGGTAGGTCGGGAACCCGTCGGCCTTGAGGATCACCTGATCGTCGGGACGCGGGGCCTTGACCTGGCCGCGCACCAGGTCGGTGAACATCAGCGGGGCGTCGTCTGGGATCAGCATCCGCACGACCGGGGTCTCGTTGAAGCCGGGCAGCGCGGCGCGTTCCTCGCGGGTCTTGCCGTAGCAGAGCCGGTCGTAGCCGGTGACGGAGGCTTTCGCGGCGGCCTGTTCCTCGCGGAGCTGCTTGAGCCGTTCGGTCGAGCACCAGCAGTAGTAGGCGTGCCCGTCAGCGATCAGCTGGTCGACGAAAGGCCGATAAGTCTCCAAGCGTTCCGACTGGCGATAAGGGCCGTAGGCCCCGCCCTGCTCTGGCCCCTCGTCCGGGCTCAACCCGAGCCAGTCCAGGCAGTCGTAGATCTGGCGCTCTGAGCCTTCGACCAGCCGGTTTTGGTCGGTGTCCTCAATGCGCAGGACGAAGGAGCCCCCGCTCTGCCGGGCGCAGGCCAGGTCGAACAGCGCCATATAGGCGGTGCCGACGTGAGGGTCTCCGGTGGGTGAGGGGGCGACGCGAGTACGGGCTGGAGTAGTCACCGGCTCAGGATACCGACTGCGGCCCCGGCCCTCACCCCAGATTCAGAACAGATGCCGACGCTCAGGAGCCCTGCCTCCGAAGGCTAGCTGTTCCCTTACTCGCATTGAACCGCACTGGGTTCTGTTCCGATGATTATGTGAGTGCCGTGACTGGCTCTCTGGTCTGATGGTAGTCCTGTTCGGCCTCTGTGGGGGTTCGGTAGCCGAGGGATTCGTGGAGTGGTTGGTTGTTCCACCAGTGGACCCAGCACATGGTGTGGAACTCGACCTTGGTGAGGCTGGGCCATGCGGCTCGGGCGTGGATGAGTTCGGTCTTGTCGAGCCCGTTGATGGTCTTTGCCAGGGCGTTGTCGTAGGAGTCACCTCGGGACCCGACGGAGGCGTGGATCCCGGGCATCGGTCAGGCGCTGGGTGTAGCGCATGGACCCGTACTGGCAGCCACGATCGCTGTGATGGATCAGGCCTTGGAGGGCGTGGTCCTTCGCGGTGACCAGGGCGTGTTCGAGGGCTTCCAGGG
>JAUMYR010000038.1:20934-22284 GCA_030528545.1 Propionibacteriaceae bacterium | reverse complement strand
CACCGACCACGCGGGTGCCCGACATGATCATCCGCTGGGTGTGCTTGCGCCCCTCTTTACCGGTCATGCCCTGCACGAGCACCCGGGAACTCTCGTCGATGAAGATCGCCATCTCACTACCTCTCAGCGGCCAGTTCCGCGGCCATCCGGGCGGCCTCATCCATGGTCGCCACCACCGTCACCCTCGGATGCCCGAACTCGGCGAGGATGGCCCGCCCGACCTCCACCGCGTTGCCGTCGAGCCGGACCACGATCGGGCAGTTAGCCTTGTCCCCCAGCGTGGTCATCGCCGTCACGATGCCATTGGCGACCTCGTTACACGCCGTGATGCCGCCAAAGATGTTGACGAATACGCTGCGCACCTGTGGGTCGCTGAGGATGATGCCCAACCCGTTCGCCATCACGGCCGCCGAGGCCCCTCCCCCAATGTCCAGGAAATTCGCCGGGCGGGGACGCCCCGGCAGGTCAGCACCGGCCCCCGCGACCACGTCCAGGGTGCTCATGACCAGTCCAGCTCCGTTGCCGATGATCCCCACCGAGCCGTCGAGCTTGACGTAGTTGAGTCCGAGTTCCTTCGCCCTCTCCTCCAGGGGGTCAGCTGCGATGTCTGCGCCGAGTCCGGGCCGGTCGTGACGGAAGAAGGCGTTGTCGTCGAGCGTGACCTTGCCATCCAGCGCGATGATCCGCCCAGAAACCGTCTTGACCAGGGGGTTCACCTCGACCAGGGTCGCGTCCTCCTGGTCGAAGAGTTTCCACAGCTGTTTCAGCACCGGGGCCATCACCACGGCGGTTTTGGTGGTGAACCCGGCCCTCTCCAGAATCTCTCCGGCGGCCTCATCGTCGATGCCGGTCTTCGGGTCGATGGCGACCCTCGCCAGCGCATCGGGACGTTCCGCGGCGAGCGTCTCGATATCAACTCCACCCTCCCTGCTGCACATCGCGAGGTAGCGGCGATGGGAACGGTCCACGAGCAAAGAGAAATAGTATTCCTCGGCGATCTCGGCTCCCGCGGCGACCATCACCTGGCGCACCGTGTGCCCCTTGATGTCCATGCCGAGGATGTCCCCCGCCCTGGCGGCGGCCTCTTCCGGGCTGCGGGCGAGCTTGACCCCGCCCGCCTTGCCACGCCCTCCCGTCTTGACCTGCGCCTTCACCACGACCACCGGGAACTGGAGGGAAACGGCAGCGGCGCGCGCCTCCTGCGGGGTGGTGGCCACGATGGCGGGCAGGACCGGGACTCCGTGGCGCTCGAACAAGTCACGAGCCTGGTATTCGTAAAGATCCACGGGCACTCCGAACTACACTGTTACAGCTTCTCCAACGGTGCGTGCTTGAGGCTGAGCCTTTTGA
>JAUMYR010000038.1:0-20834 GCA_030528545.1 Propionibacteriaceae bacterium | reverse complement strand
TTATACATCGGGTTACCGAAGACGCTGCGTACGGCGGCCCGGGTGAGGTAGAGCCTCTTGCGGGCCCGGGTCAGCCCGACATAGGCCAGACGGCGTTCCTCCTCCAGTTCCGTCGCGTCGGTCATGGCGCGCATATGCGGAAACACCCCCTCCTCAAGGCCGGTGAGGAATACCGTGTCGAACTCCAGTCCCTTGGCGGTGTGCAGCGTCATGAGCGTCACGACGCCACGGCCGTCGGTGTTCTCGGGAATCTGGTCAGAATCGGCGACCAGCGCCACCCGTTCCAGAAAGGCCGCGAGCGAATCATCGGGTTCGGGCATTCCCGCGCTCAGGCCGCTCTCGGTGGCCTCGGCATCAGCGGTGTGAGCCGCGGCGACGAACTCAGCAGCTACGGTGACGAGTTCCTCAAGGTTCTCGATGCGGGTCTCGTCCTGGGGGTCGGCGCTGCCGCTCAGCTCGGCGATATAGCCCGACTCTTTGAGGATGCTGGTCAGTACCTCATCCGCCGGGGCGTTGGCCTCAACCTGGGCTTGGTGCTGGCCCAGCAGAGCCGCGAAAGCGAGGATCTGGTTGCGGGAGCGGGCGGCCAGCCCGGGGATCTCCCCGGCCCGGTTGAGCGCTTCGAAGAAGGTGATCCGGTGGGCCGCTGCGAACGCCTCCAGCGCGGATTCGGCTCGCTCCCCGATGCCCCGTTTGGGCACGTTGAGGATGCGCCGCAGGCTCACCTCGTCGGTTGGGTTGACGATGGCCCGCAGGTAGGCGATGGCGTCCTTGATCTCTTTGCGTTCGTAGAACCGGACCCCGCCGACGACCTTGTAGGGCAATCCGATGCGGATGAAGACCTCTTCGAAGGCCCTGGACTGGGCGTTGGTGCGGTAGAAGACCGCGGTATCCCCATAGTTGCTCAGGCTCTGGTCGGCGAGGGAATCCAGTTCGCTGGCCACATAGGCCGCCTCATCGTGCTCGTTATCGGCCACATAGCCAACGATGAGTTCTCCCTCGCCCTGATCGGTCCACAGCTTCTTGTCCCGGCGTCCCCGGTTGCGCGAGATGACCGCGTTGGCCGCGGTGAGGACGTTCTGGGTGGAACGGTAATTCTGGTCCAAGACGATGGTCGCGGCTCCGGGAAAGTCCTGCTCGAAGTCGAGGATGTTGCGGATGGTCGCTCCCCGGAAGGCGTAGATGGACTGGTCGGAGTCTCCCACCACCATCAGTTCGGCGGGATCCGCCGCGGGCGATCCTTCGGGCAGGCGGCTCGGTTCCGGGCCGCATAGCTCCCGGACGAGCGCGTATTGGGCGTGGTTGGTGTCTTGGTATTCGTCCACCAGCACGTGGCGGAACCTGCGGCGATATTTTTCCCTCACCTCGGGGAAGGCTTGCAGCAGATGTACCGTGGTCATGATGAGGTCATCGAAGTCCAAGGCGTTCCCGGACACCAGGCGGCGCTGGTACTCCCGGTAGGCCTCAGCGTAGACCTCCTCGTTGGGGGAAGCCGCCTGCGCGGCCGCCGACTCGAAATCGATCAGTTCGTTCTTGAAGTTGCTGATCGCGTTCATCACCGATCGCACCCCGAACCGCTTCGGGTCGAGGTTCAAGTCCTTGCAGACCATGCCCATGAGGCGTTTAGCGTCCGCGTCGTCGTAGATGCTGAACGTCTTCTTGACACCAAAACGGTCGATGTCGGCGCGCAAGATCCGCACACATGCGGAGTGGAAGGTAGACACCCACATGGGCTTTGCCCGGTTACCGACCAGGCCGATGACCCGTTCCCTCATTTCGGCCGCGGCCTTGTTGGTGAAGGTGATCGCGAGTATCGAACCGGGGTGGACGCCGCGCTGGCTGACCAGGTGGGCGACGCGGCGGGTCAGCACGCGGGTCTTGCCTGAACCCGCTCCCGCGACGACCAGCACTGGCGAACCTTCATGCAGCACGGCCTCCCTCTGGGGCGGGTTCAGCCCTTCCAGCAAACCGGCCTCGCTCACCTCCTCCGGCGCGTCCTGGCCGGGAGCGGACACGCCGCGCCGCGGCTCCCGCGCGGGTCTGGCGGGCGCCTCGAAAGCTGCGAAAAGATCGGGAAACAACGAGTCAGACATCTGGGCAGAACCCTACCGGAAAGCCCAGACACCAACCCCTCCCCGCGCCGCCCGGGGGCGAGATGGGTCCTCGGCCAAGACGTTCAGTAAGCTGAAAGCCATGTCACGATTTCCCCGGGTGAGGCGGGTCCTGCATTGGGCCATGGCCGGGCTGCTCGGGGTACAGTTCGGCACGATCGCCGGGCTCACCGTCATTGGCTCGCGGCGGAAGAAGAAGCGCAAGCCATACCGCTTCCCCACCGCGTCCGCGGTGCCGATCGCCGCGGGCGAGGACGAGATCACCATCTACACCTTTGGCCGGGACCTCTACGCCGACATGCTTGAGGCGATCCGCGGGGCGCGCGAGACCATCTATTTCGAGACCTATATCTGGAAATCCGACCACACCGGGCGGAAGTTCCGTCAAGCCCTGATCGAGGCAGCCGAACGGGGCGTGCGGGTCTATGTGATCTTCGACGATTTCGCCAACCTCGTGGTCAAGCGGAGTTTCCTAAGGTTGCCGCCGACGCTGCACGTTTACCGGCATCCGGCCTACAGCGTGCCGTGGAACCCGAAGCGGTGGGGACGCGATCACCGCAAGATCCTCGTCGTCGATGACACCGCGGCCTTCGTGGGCGGGTACAACATCGGTTCGCTCTATGCCCACCACTGGCGCGACACCCATGTCCGCGTCACCGGCCCGGCGGTCTCGGAGTTGCAAAACGTCTTCGCCGATTTCTGGAACATGCACCGCCGGGAGCCACAGCCCGAGCTGACGCCCCCGAGCCGACGCCACTGGGCGAGCCCGATCCGGGTGCAGCGCAACGTTCCCCGGCTGCAGGTCTACCCGATCCGCAACATGTACCTGGAGGCGATCGACCGCGCCTGTGAGCGGGTCTGGCTGACCCACGCCTACCTGATCCCCGACGACGAGTTCCTGGGGGTGCTGTTCGCCGCGGTGAGGCGCGGGGTGGATGTGCGCATCATCGTCCCGGCCGAATCCAACCATGTGGTCGCCGACTGGCTGAGCCGCGGCTATTACGCCCAGCTATTGCGTTACGGGGTGCGCCTGTTCCTGTATCAAGGGGCGATGGTGCACGCCAAGACCGCCACGATCGATGGCCAGTGGTCCACCATCGGCACCGCGAATCTGGACCGGCTGAGCTTGTGGGGGAACTATGAGGTCAACCTGGAGATCACCGACCCGGCCGTGGCCCGGCGCATGGAGGAGATCTTCGCTCTCGATGAAGGAAACAGCATCGAGTTGACCCTTGAGCAGTGGACGCGCCGCTCGGTGGTGGCGAAGGCCACCGAAGCGATCTTGAGTCCCTGGCGTCCCCTCCTTTAGGGGACCGGCTTCCGGGGATGGCCATTATCGACCGGTTCCGGGCGTGATGGTCCGGCCGGTGTTCCAAGGCCGCGCCCGGGCGGAAGAATGTCGCGGGTGAAAAGACGTTCCAGGGCGGGAGACCCTGTCTCAGCTTCCCGGTTCAGGGGGCCGTGCTGGGCCATTCCCAGGGCCTGGCCTGGCACGGCCAGCCTCGGCCCCTGGTATCGATTTCTCGGCCCCTGGTCCGATATCTGGCCGGGATGCCCCTAGGAATCGCCGGAGCCACGTACCCTGGATTCATGTTGGGATACATCATCGTCGGTTTCATCGCAGGCGCTATCGCCAAGGCCATCATGCCTGGCAAGGAATCCGGAGGCTGGCTGGCGACCATGCTGCTAGGTATCGGCGGGGCCTTTGTCGGCGGGTTCGTCGGCGACCTGGCACTCGGCGGGTCTTTCACCACCATGTGGTCCCTGCGCGGCCTCGGGTTCTCCGTCCTCGGCGCAATGCTCATCCTCGCGTTCCAGAGGTGGTGGGCGAGCCGGAAGTGATCCCGCTGCTCACCTCCGGCTGAACCCGAAACATGTGGGGGTGGCTCAGCGATATCGCTGGACCACCCCCACGTCAGGCCTTACTCCCACTCGATCGTGGCTGGCGGCTTGCTCGTAATGTCGAGCACCACTCTGTTGATCTGAGGTACCTCGTTAGTGATCCGGGTGCTGATCCGCTCCAGCACCTCATAGGGCAGCTTCGCCCAGTCGGCGGTCATGGCGTCCTCGCTCGTGACCGGGCGCAGCACGATCGGATGGCCATAGGTGCGTCCATCCCCTTGCACCCCCACCGAGCGGACATCCGCCAGCAGGACGACCGGGAGCTGCCACACCTCTCGGTCGAGGTTGGCCTTGGTGATCTCCTCGCGTGTGATCGCGTCGGCTTTCCGTAGGATCTCCAGCCTCTCGAAAGTGACCTCTCCCACGATGCGGATACCCAGGCCGGGGCCGGGGAAGGGGTGGCGCCAGATCATGGTCTCGGGCAGGCCCAGTTCCAGGCCGACCGCCCGGACCTCGTCCTTGAACATGGTCCGCAGCGGCTCCACCAGGGTGAACTGCAGGTCGTCGGGAAGCCCACCCACGTTGTGGTGGCTCTTGATGTTGGCCGCTCCCTCGCCGCCCCCGGACTCCACCACATCGGGGTAGAGGGTTCCCTGCACGAGGAAGTCGATGCCGCGCTCGCTACTCAGCTTGCGGGCCTGATCTTCAAAGGTGCGGATGAACTCACGCCCGATGATCTTGCGCTTCGTCTCGGGATCGGTGACCCCTGCCAGGGCCCCCAGGAAGCGAGCGCTCTCGTCCGCGACGACCAGCTCGACGCCGGTCGCGGCGACGAAAGCCTCCTTGACCTGCTCGGCCTCGCCCTGCCTCAGCAGTCCATGGTCGACGAAGACGCAGGTCAGCTGGTCGCCGATGGCACGCTGGACCAGAGCCGCAGCGACGGCGGAATCCACCCCGCCCGAGAGCGCACACAGGGCGCGCCGGTCGCCGACCTGAGCCCTAATGTCCTCGATCTGCTCGCTGACCATGTTCTGTGGGGTCCAGTCTGGGGTGCAGTTGGCGATGTCGAAGAGGAAATGCTCGATGACCGACTGACCCATCTGGGAATGCGCGACCTCAGGGTGCCACTGGACGCCCGCCAGCTTGCGTTCGGGGTCCTCAAAGGCCGCGACTGGCGCCCCAGCCGTGCGAGCGAGAGTCCGGAAGCCGGATGGCGGGCGAGACACCGAATCGCCGTGGCTCATCCAGACGTTGAGGGTATTGGGCAGCGCCCCCAGCAGATTGCCCTGGGTGGTCAGCGACAGCGAGGTGCGACCGTATTCGCTGAGGCCGGTCTTGGCCACGGTGCCGCCGAGGGCGTCGGCCATCGCCTGGAAGCCGTAACAGATCCCGAGGACCGGAATGCCCAGTTCGAAGAGAGCTGGGTCGACCTTGGGGGCTCCCTCGGCGTAGACGGACTGCGGCCCCCCGGAGAGGATGATCGCAGTGGGCCGAAGCGCAGCGATACGCTCGACGCTCATGGTGTGCGGGACGATCTCGGAATAGACCCGTGCCTCGCGGACACGCCGCGCGATGAGTTGCGCGTACTGCGCGCCGAAGTCGATAACCAGGACGCGATCATGGTTCTGCATGGGCGTGAGTCTAGTCCCAGTCGGCGGACGCGCGCTCGGCACGCTCGCCTCGGCCCGCTCGTCCCACATCCCGGACGTTCGGGAATTGTTTCCAGGCGGGAGGTGTTGGCGTGGACATGAGTATCTACTCCGATGTCACAGCACTTGTCGGGAACACACCGCTGGTTCGCATCAACCGCATCGCCGGGAACAATGCTGAGGTCTTGGCCAAGCTGGAGTTTTATAACCCCGCCAATTCCGTCAAAGACCGGATCGGCGTCGCCATGGTGGACGCGGCGGTGGCCTCCGGCGCCCTGGCTCCCGGCGGAACCATCGTCGAGGCGACCTCTGGGAACACCGGTATCGCGCTCGCCATGGTCGGAGCTGCCCGCGGCTACCGGGTGATCCTCACGATGCCGGAGACGATGTCCGTGGAGCGCCGCGCCCTGCTGCGCGCCTTCGGGGCAGATCTGGTACTCACCCCGGGCTCCCTGGGGATGCGCGGAGCCGTGGAGAAAGCCGAAGAGATCGGGCGCGAGGAAGGCGCGGTGCTGGTGCGCCAGTTCGCCAACCCCGCGAACCCAGCCGTGCACCGCTCGACCACCGCGGAAGAGATCTGGGCCGACACCGACGGCAGGGTCGACATCGTCGTGGCCGGTGTCGGTACCGGCGGCACCATCTCCGGCATCGGTCAGGCGCTGAAGGAACGCAACCACAACGTCAAGATCGTCGCGGTGGAGCCCGAGGAATCTCCGATCCTGTCGGGTGGACAGCCCGGGCCGCACAAGATCCAAGGCATCGGCGCGAACTTCGTGCCCGAGAACCTCGACCGATCGGTGATCGATGAGGTGCTGCCCCGCAACATCGATCAGGCAGTCGAATTCGCCCGGGCGGCCGCCACCCAGGAGGGGCTGCTGGTCGGCCTTTCCTCTGGGGCAGCGCTGTCGGCGGCCGCAGAAATCGCGGCTCGTCCCGAGAATGCCGGAAAACGGATTGTCGTCATCGTCCCGAGTTTTGGTGAACGCTACTTGTCTACAGTGCTGTTTGCCGATTTGATGGCGGAGTGACCATGAAGAGTTTGTTGCGTGCCGCGCGCTTTCGGATACGCGAGGACCTGGAATCGGCCATGCGCTACGACCCCGCGGCGCGCAGCAAACTCGGGGTCGCCCTCATGTACCCGGGGGTGCATGCCGTGTGGATCCACCGCCTGGCGCACAAGCTGTGGCTCACATCCCCTGCGTATAAGCCACTGGCCAGGGCGATCTCCCAGCTATCCCGCTTCCTTACCGGTATCGAGATCCATCCGGGAGCTGTGATCGGGCGGCGCTTCTTCATCGACCATGGCATGGGGGTGGTGATCGGTGAGACCGCCGAAATCGGCGATGACGTGCTGATGTACCACCAGGTGACGCTGGGAGGTCGCAGTCTCGACAAGGTCAAGCGCCACCCCACCATCGGCAATCGGGTCCTGATCGGAGCGGGCGCCAAGGTGATCGGCGCGATCACTGTCGGAGACGATGCCAAAATCGGGGCCAATGCCCTGGTGGTCAAGGATGTCCTGCCTGGCCAGGTCGTTGTCGGCATCCCGAGCGTGGTGCACAAGGGCGACGTCATCGCCTGAGCGCGCCAGCTCCGGCCGCCGCCGGGTGGCCGGGGACCCTTTGCCTCAGCGTCGGACACGGGCGTCCTGGCACACTGGAGACATGAGCCAGTTACCTGTCCCTCGCCAATCGGCACCGCTGCCCGTCAAACAATCCGCCATCGGCATGGGATCGGTCGTGGCGGTCTTGTGGGTGCTAGAGCTATTCGACTGGGCGGCGATGAACTACCTCGACGGGTTTGGGATCGTACCGCGGGACCCCGCGGGGCTTCCGGCTATCTTCAGCGCCCCATTCCTGCACTTCGGGTGGAGCCACCTGATGAGCAACACCGTGCCGCTCTTCGTGCTCGGCACCCTCGTCCTGGTGTCGGGTCTGCGCCAGTTCCTGTGGGTCAGCCTCATCACGATTGTCACCTCGGGTGCTGTGGTCTGGCTCATCAGCCCTCCCCACTCGATCACGCTCGGGGCCTCCGGAGTGGTGTTCGGATATCTCACCTATCTGTTGGCTCGTGGCTTCTTCACCCGCAGCTGGGCCCAGCTGACGATCGCGGTCATCGTCGGGCTGGTCTATGGCGGCATCCTGTGGGGTGTTTTCCCCACGACCTACGGGGTGTCGTGGCAAGGCCATCTCGGCGGCGCGATCGGCGGGGTGCTGGCCGCGCTCTGGCTCCACCGGCGCCGCGCCCGGCTCGCCGCTTAGGACTCCTCGGCCCCCGGCGCGGGCTGTTCGGGTTCCGCCCGCCACTGCGGGTCGTTGGCCCTCGCCGCCCGCACGTGTTTGCGCATGTTGAGGTAGAGCCCGACGCATACCACGCCGACGAGCAGCACCAGCACCAGCGGGATCCACCCCGGGGTGACCCAGTCGGGATTCACGGATTCGAGCAGCCTCATGCCCTCAGGCTACTCCGAAGCGGCCCCAGCCGCTCAGATGAAAAACTCCGGGCCGTCCAAACACGGCCGCAGCCCCCCGAAAAGATCGTTCTCGGGGATGCACACCGGCACCCGCGACGCGACCAGCTGATAGTCCTCGGTGGGCCACCCAGCCTGCTGCACCGCGAGCGGTACCGCGAACCACATTCCGTCCGGATCGACCTGGGTCTCGTGAGCCAGCAGGGCGGCGTCCCGGACCGGGAAGTACTGGCCGCAGGGAACGAAGGTGGTAAGCCGGTCCCATTTCTCGTCCTCCCAGGAGCTTGGCCGCTCCGTGACCTGAGAGTCCAAGCCATGCTCGTGCATGGCCCGGTCCAGCGCCTCGAACCTGCGACGATGGAAAGACATGTGGTAATACAGCTTGCTGACTTGCCAGGCAGGACCGTGCTCCGGCCATGCCTCGGGATCGGCGGCGGCCCGGAATGCCTCGACCGAGATCCGGTTGCACATGATGTGATCCGGGTGGGGGTAGCCGCCAAATTCATCGTAGGTCGTCATCACCTGGGGCCGGAACTCCCGGATCACCTTCACTAGCCGGCCGGCCGCTTCCTTGGGGTCGGCTAGCCCGAAGCTTCCCTCCGGCAGCGGGGGCGGCGGATCGCCCTCCGGGAACCCGGAGTCGACGAAGCCCAGCCACACCTGTTCGATGCCAAGAATCTGCCTCGCCTTGGCCATCTCGGCCCGGCGCACGGCCGCGATATCGAATGAGGGATCGTCCAGCAGGTGCGCCATCTTGGGGTTGAGCAGCGAGCCCCTCTCCCCGCCGGTACAGGTCGCGACCATGACCCGCACGCCTTCGGCCACGTACTTCGCGGTGGTCGCGGCGCCCTTGCTCGACTCATCGTCGGGGTGGGCGTGAACGTGCAGCAGACGCAACTGGGTATCAGGCATGGGCACTATTGTGACGCTTCCCACCGATGCGCGAAACATGGCCTCCTCGCGGCAGAATAGAGCGGTGAGGACACCCGAAGATCAGGCCAGGATCGCCGCTCGCTATCCCCAAAGGCGAGGCTCCAGCGGCATCATCATCGCTGTTGGGGCCGTTGTTACCGTGGCCGGTCTCGCCTGGTTGGCTTGGACGAGTCTGTTCCATGCCAACCCGCCGATCGTCGGTGCGGTGAACTGGTTCTCGATCACCTCCGATGACTTCAGCGATGCCGTCTTGACGGTACAGCGCAACTCGGCGGAGGTGACCGGAGTGTGCACGGTCATCGCTCAAGCCGTCACCTTCGAGCGGGTCGGCGAAATCGAAGTCAATATCCCCGCGGGGAAAGAACTGCTCAGCGACCACAAGATCCGCCTCAAGACCCTGAAACGGGCGACATCGGTCAGCGTGACGGGGTGCCGCCCGGTTTGAACCCGAGGGCCCTCAGCCGAAAGGTGCGATCTCGGTGACCGTCACCGAGATCTTGCGCCCATTCGGCGCGGCGTAGCTGACCACATCGCCCTTCTTCTTACCGATGACGGCCGCACCGAGTGGCGACTGCGGTGAATAGACCGCGACTTCGACCGAATCATCAAGGCCGAGAACTTCGCGAGATCCCAGAAGGAAGGTGTCGGTATCGTCCGGGTTACCGGCGAACGCAACGGTGACGAGCACACCGGGGGTCACCTCGTCGGCCGACAAGGCCGCGGCACCCACCTGGGCGTGGTTCAGCATCTCTTCGAGCTGCCGGATCCGCGCCTCCATCTGGCCCTGTTCCTCGCGGGCGGCGTGGTAGCCGCCATTCTCGCTGAGGTCACCTTCCTCGCGCGCCTGGCCGATCTTGGCAGACACCTTTGCCCGACCCTCGGTCTTGAGGTAGTCGAGTTCCTCGGTGAGCTTGTCAAAGGCCTCTTGCGTCAGCCAGATCACATCTTGGGTGTTATCGGACATCCGGACAGCCTATCAGCCAGTTAGCGCAGCCCATAGCCACGCCCGGCACGGGGTCAGCGGCTCAGCAGCACCGCGGCGTCGGCGGCGGACAGGTTTCCCGCCGCGACCTGAGCCAGGATCTGCTCCCGCTCCGATGGCTGGGGCTCGGGCTGGTCCCCCTCGTCGGCCAGACCCAGCTTGCCCAGCAGCGCTGTGATCCGGGCCCGGGCGGTCGGATAGGACACCCCGAGGTGTTTCTCGACCTCGCGGACGTTGCCGCGCGAGGCGAGGAAGACCTTGAGCAGGGCGAGGTCGGCGTCGTCGAGGACGCAGAACTCACAGCCAGCGAACTCCCCGACTAGTTCCGTTCCGCAGCTAAGGCAGCCCTTGCGGATCGTGATGAGCTGGTCCCCACACACCGGGCAGTCGGCCGGTGCGTGGTGGAGCCGCCGGGCGCTCACTGCTCGTCCTTGATCGAGGCCATGCCCATCACCACGCCAACATCGAGACGAGCCGAACCGTTGCCCACCACATATTCTTCGACCTGGCCCGAATGGTCGGCCGGCCAGCTGACCCGCCCGAGGTGGGACTCGGCGCGGACCACGACGTTGGCTCCGGGGGTCAGTTTGACGGTGAGCGTGCCCGACTCGACCCGCAACCTCGAACGGCCACGGGAGATCGGCCCCGCCACAGTCGCCGCTCCCGCCTGGACCAGCAGATCCACCACTTCGATCACGTCGTTGAGTTCAGCCCCCGCGGCAGTGACTCGCACCTTGCCGAACCTGGGCACCGATCGAGTGTTGAGGCCACCGGTGGTCACCTCGACATCGACGGGAATCTTCGGGTTGACCTTGACTACCAGTTCCTTACCCAAGCCGATCGAGCGCAGGTCGTCCAGGCTGCGCGGAGGACGGATCAGGCTAAATCCGTCGAAGGACGGGCCGACCTCACCGTTGCTGCTGACCTCCAGCACCGCCCCCTGCTGGCGCAGCACGTGAGGGCCTTCAACCGACACCGTGGCGACTGAGGAATCCCCCTCGATCCGCACGCGGCGGCCGATGGCTAGGACCGACAGCTTGGCCACACCCTTGTTGCCGGTGGGTTCGCTGGGGGAAGGCTGCGGATCGGGATCTGGCGTCGGCTCGGCGACCGGCTCCGGGTCCTGGCCGCGCTTGAGTGCGTCAATGCGGCGCCCCGCCTCTGCCGCGTCGATGCGTCCCGCCGCTAGATCATTCAGGATCGGGGTGAGATCAATGCCACTCATGGACATATCGTAACCAAGACCTCAATTTATCGAAAGAGGGTTTATCAATCGGAGAGGCTTCGCTCACGAGTTGTGCTCACCTGAGCAGAGGATGCGGCGTTCCAACGCCCGGCGTGTTAAAAATGAGCTCGCAGGCCGGACCAGGTATGAGCTGGGCCGGCTTGAGTTTTTCGGAGACCAGCCCGACTCTTTGCACATCGATCACACCCCGGCGTCAAGCTTCAACACACCTTTGGAGAAATATTTCTGCGATTTTCCTGCGGCCCAGTCTTTTCCATGCAACGATGAGGTACGCGATCAAGCGGCGACCGGTAGCCGTTGGCCTCCGGAACGTTCGGGTGACGCGGGCGAACGGGAACGACGCTCATGGCCGGGGCCAGACCCCGGCGTCTCGGGGACGACCGGGACAGCAGGGCGACCGGGAGCGCGAGGGGTCGTCTCCCCCAAGCACAAGAGGGCCGGACCAACTCATACTTGGTCCGGCCTTCGCCTGGTCTGGGTCCTATAGTTGGCCCAGGATGGAGGGACCCGATGACCAGACCACTCAACGAACTCATCGCCGCTGACTGGGCCGAGGCGCTCGCTCCGGTGGAGGATCAGATCCGGGCTATCGGCTCGTTCCTGCGACAGGAACTCGCCGAAGGACGCGACTACCTGCCCCACGGCAGCAACGTGTTGCGGGCCTTCACCCGGCCGCTGGCACAGGTGCGGGTGCTCATCGTCGGACAGGACCCTTACCCCACTCCGGGGCATCCCATCGGGCTGTCTTTCGCCGTCGAACGCAGCGTGTCTCCGCTTCCGAAGAGCCTCATCAACATTTACCGGGAGCTGGAGTCCGATCTCGGTATTCCACCGGCGGCCCACGGCGACCTTAGTTCCTGGTTTGAGCAGGGCGTCCTGTTACTCAACCGGGTGTTGACCGTCCAGCCCGGCAGGCCCGGAAGCCACCGGCGTCGCGGTTGGGAGACGGTCACCACGCGCGCCATTGAGGCCCTCGCGGCTCGGGGCGGGCCGCTCGTGGCGATCCTGTGGGGACGCGACGCCCAAACCGCCGAGCCCCTCCTGCCTGGCGTTCCCATCATCGCCAGCGCTCACCCCTCACCGCTGTCGGCTCACGCGGGTTTCTTCGGCTCCCGCCCATTCAGCCGGGCCAACCAGGCCCTCACCGCCCAAGGGGCAGAACCCATCGATTGGCGTGTCATCTGAGCCTAAGGTTCACAGCCCCCACCGGGGGCACGCTCTTCGTAGGGGTCGTGTCTTCGGTTTTACCTGTCCTCGGATCTGAGGGGTTCCGGATTCCTGAGCGGTGAGCGTGCCCAGGGCCTCGCCGCTCTTAGCTCACGGGGTAGGGGTGGGTGCTGGAGTGGGCGTCGCGTCCTGCCCAACCGGAGTATCGGCGACCTCGATCGAGCCCCACAGGCGCTGCCACCAGGTCTTACCCGTGAGCGGATCAGCGCTCTTATTCAGTTCGACCCCACCTCCGAGAGGCTTACCGTCAGGGCCAATCACCCGGTATCCCACTTCCCCCGGCACCACCCAGCCGAGCCGAGAGCGGGCCTGGGCCTTCACATATTCAGGGTCTTCCCAGCGCCTTATCTCGTCTTGGAGTTTCTCGATGCTGGCTTCGCGCTGAGCGATCTCAGCCTGGGCCTCAGACAACTGCAACCGGTGGTTGAAATAGACCCGCAGGCTAGAGGCGTACATCAGCGCTAGCGCCGCCACCACGACCAGCAGGATCACCGCTCGCCGGGTCAGCCTGAACCCGCCACCTATCCTGCTGCGGGAGGTTTCATCCTCGTCTGGGGTTTGGGGCTGTACCGAACGATTCTGCCCAGGACGCGCAGTGGTCCGGGACCGTGGAGTTCCACGGCCCGGACCACTGTTTGGTTTGTTACGTCCTGTTCCGGCCACCCGTCAAGTGTGCCGGACGCTGGCGCCTTTTTCGACCCGGACGCTCCGGGCCATACCGATCAGCCCTTGAAGCGGGGGAAGGCCGAACGCCCGGCATAGACCGCCGCGTCGTCCAAGTCTTCCTCAATGCGCAGAAGCTGGTTGTACTTGGCGACCCGTTCGCTGCGGGCCGGAGCACCGGACTTGATCTGGCCGCAGCCGAGCGCGACGGCCAGGTCGGCGATCGTGGTGTCCTCGGTCTCACCGGAGCGATGGCTCATCATGGTGCGATAGCCGTTGCGGTGTGCCAGGTCCACAGCGTCGATGGTCTCCGACAGCGAACCGATCTGGTTGACCTTCACCAGCAGCGCGTTGGCGGTCTTGGTGTCGATGCCGCGCTGCAGGCGGGTGACATTGGTGACGAAGAGGTCGTCGCCGACCAGCTGCACCTTGTCGCCGAGGCGATCGGTGATCGCCTTCCAGCCGTCCCAGTCCTCTTCGTTCAGGGGATCCTCGATGCTGACCAGCGGGTAGGCCTCGACGAGTTCGGCGTAGTAGTCAACCATCTCGGCCGAGGACTTCACCGCGCCCTCGAAGGTGTAGCCACCGTCGCCATAGAACTCGCTGGCGGCGACGTCGAGGGCCAGAGCGACCTGCTCACCCGGGGTGTATCCGGCCTTCTGGATCGCCTCCATGATGAGGTCAAGCGCGGCGCGGTTGCTCTCCAGGTTCGGAGCGAAACCACCCTCATCGCCGAGCCCGGTCGCCAGGCCGCGAGCCTTGAGCACCGACTTGAGGGCGTGGTACACCCCGGCACCCATCTCCAGGGCCTCGGCGAAGGTCTGCGCGCCGATCGGGGCGATCATGAACTCCTGGATATCAACGTTGGAGTCGGCGTGCGACCCACCGTTGAGGATGTTCATCATCGGGACCGGGAGGATGTGGGCATTGGGGCCACCGATGTACTTGTAGAGCGGCAGGTCGCAGCTGTCCGCCGCCGCGCGGGCGACCGCCAGGGACACCCCGAGGATGGCGTTCGCCCCGAGTTTGGCCTTGTTGTCGGTACCATCCAGTTCCAGCATCGCCGCATCGATCAGGCGCTGCTCGGTCGCGTCGAAGCCCAAGACTTCTTCGCTGATGGCATCGATGACGTTCTTGACCGCAGTCTCCACGCCTTTGCCCCCATAGCGGGAGCCGCCGTCACGAAGCTCGACAGCCTCGAACGCACCCGTGGACGCACCCGAGGGCACAGCCGCACGGCCCGAAGCCCCGTCGTCGAGCAGAACCTCGACCTCAACGGTGGGGTTGCCACGCGAGTCAAGAATCTCGCGAGCGCCGATGAATTCAATGTTGGCCATGTGATCCCTTCCGAATCTCAGGTTGTGTGCAGACTCAGCCTATCCGCACTCGCTGACGAGCGCTGCACCTGGTCGGATAATTCGGTGGGCTTCGTCGGCCCGCGCAGCGACCCGTCCATTCGGACCGCCTGGTTCACTGGCCGGGGATCTCTTCGGCGTAGCGAACCCGATCCTCGAGTGCGCGCAGCGCCGACCTCAGCGCGGCTTCGGCATCCACTCCCGAGGCCTGCGCCCGGCACACCAGTTCCACGATGGCCGCACCGGTCTCGTCGGCCGTGATCGGCTCCGCCGGCAACTCGATCCGCACTCGGTGAGACCGTGCTCTGGAGACCACCTTCTGGGTCTTGCTCAGCGTTCCCAGAGAACGCGGGATCCCCTGTAGGGCCGAGGTGCGTCCCTTCTCCTCGCGCTTGGCCGCCTCCCAGGCCGCCTCCTTGTCGTCGGGGGCCGGTGTCCCCGCGAACACGTGCGGGTGGCGGCGGATCAGCTTGTCGGTGATCCCTTCGGCAACCTCCTCCAGGGTGAACCGGCCTTGAGTCCGCGCGATTTCGGCGTGGAAGTAAACCTGTAGCAGCAGGTCCCCGAGTTCCTCGCGTAGATCCTCATCTCCGCCACTTTCGACGGCGTCCACCACCTCGGCGGTCTCCTCCAGCAGGTGCGGCAGCAGGGAGGCGTGGGTCTGTTCGGCGTCCCATGGGCATTCCTGGCGCAACCTGGCCATCACCTCGGCCAGACGCAATAGCTGCGACCCGCTCATCGATTCCGCAATGGCACCGACAGCGAACCCGACCCCGTCGAGGACAGCGCGACCGGCGACCACTCACCGTAGCGGGGATTCAGTTTCACCGGGATCTGACCGGCGGCCGAGAGGAACTGCTCCTCCCCGATCAGATCGATCAGGACGCTGAGCCGGCCGACAGCGTCGACAAGAGTCTTGCAGTCGGTGTTGCCGCGCAACTGAGCCAGGGAACCCTGCTCGATCGCCTCGTCCACGGCCGACTGAGACACCTCAAGAGAGTTCGCGGAGATGACCTGCTCGGCCAGCGTCGCCTGCGTCATCATCATGACGACATCCTCACGGATGAGGTTTGGCGTGCGCTGGAGCAGTGGCGCGCATCCTTCGGCGACCCGGGTGATCGTGGACTCCTTGATGTCGGTTCCGCCAACATTGACCGCCAGCGACGGGTCGGGCATGGAACAGCCTGCGGCGAGGGCAACAGCGGCGAGCGGCAGGATCACACGGGCGCGGGTCATCGGAATCCTTTACGACGAGGTCTTGGGGGTCAAGCCTAGTCTCCGATCACACTATCGACCAAGGCGGTGGCCCAGTCGAGCAGTTGGCGTCCTTCGATCGCTACCGCGGGGAAGGTGTCAGTCTTGGGACGAGGCACCAGGATGAGACTCGCCGCGCCCTTGATGACGCTGCCGGGATAGAGCCGCTTCAACCGCAGTTGCCTCGACTCGGGCAGGTTGACCGGCGAGATGCGCACATTGGGTCCTTGGACGACCACCTCTTGGATCCCGAGGTCTCGGCACCGCAGCCGGAAGGAAGCGACATCGAGCAGTGCGCCGACCGGTGGTGGAACCGATCCGTACCGGTCGGTCCACTCGGCCCTCACCTCGGCGAGTTCGTCCCGGCTGCGCACCTCGGCGAGACGCTTATAGCCTTCGAGGCGAAGCCTCTCGCTGGGCACATAGTCCCCTGGCAGATGTGCCTCGATCGGCAACTCGATGCGCATCTCGGGCTCCGGTTCGGTGTCCTCTCCACGGAAGTCAGCGACCGCCTCGCCAACCAGCCGGATGTAGAGGTCGAACCCGACATCCGCGATGTGCCCAGACTGTTCCCCACCCAGCAGGTTGCCCGCTCCCCGGATCTCCAGGTCGCGCATCGCGATCCTCATGCCCGCCCCCAGGTCGGTGTGCTGGGCCATGGTCGCCAGGCGTTCGTGGGCGGTCTCGGTGAGGGTCTTGTCGGCCGGGTACATGAAATAGCAGTAGCCGCGTTCCCTGGAGCGTCCGACGCGGCCCCTCAGCTGGTGCAGCTGAGACAGCCCGAGGACGTCGGCGCGGTCCACGATGAGGGTGTTCGCGCTGGAGATATCGAGTCCCGCCTCGACGATGGTCGTCGCGACCAGCACATCGGCGCGGCGCTCCCAGAAGTCGACCATGACCTGTTCCAGAGCCTTCTCGCCCATCTGCCCGTGGGCGCTCACGACCCTGGCCTCGGGGACCAGTTCTCTGAGCCTGGCCGCGACCTTATTGATCGATTGCACCCGGTTGTGGACGAAGAAGACCTGGCCCTCTCGCGCGAGTTCGCGGCGGATCGCCGCGCTGACCTGGGCCTCGTCATAGGGACCGGCGAAGGTCAGCACCGGGTGGCGTTCCTCGGGTGGCGTCGCGATGACGCTCATCTCCCTGATGCCGGTGATCGCCATCTCCAAGGTTCGGGGGATCGGGGTCGCCGACATCGCCAGCACGTCCACGTTGACCCGCAGTTGCTTCAGTTTCTCCTTGTGTTCGACGCCGAAGCGTTGTTCCTCGTCGATGATGACCAGCCCGAGGTTGCGGAACTCCACCTCCTTGCTGAGCAACCGGTGGGTGCCGATCACGATGTCGGCTCGCCCGGAGGCGATCTTGGCGATGGCATCGGTGATCTCGGCGTCGCTTTGGAAGCGCGACAGCGCCACGATATTGACCGGGAAACCCGCATAGCGGGAGGCGAAAGTTTGATGGTGTTGCTGCACCAGTAGCGTCGTGGGCACCAGGATGGCGACCTGTTTGCCATCCTGTACCGCTTTGAACGCCGCCCGGACGGCGATCTCGGTCTTGCCGTAGCCGACGTCGCCGCAGATCAGGCGGTCCATCGGCACGATCTTTTCCATGTCGGCCTTGACCTCGCTGATCGCCGCCAGCTGGTCGGCGGTCTCGACGTAGCTGAAGGCGTCCTCCAGTTCGCGTTGCCAAGGCGTGTCGGGGCCGAAGGCGTGGCCCTTCGTGGCCTGCCGGGCCGCGTAGAGTTTGATGAGTTCCGCCGCGATCTGGCGCACCGCCCGGCGGGCCCGGGCCTTGCGTTTGTTCCAATCCGCCCCGCCCATCCGGTCCAGGCTCGGCGCCTCCCCACCGATATAGCGGGTCAGCTGGTCCAACTGGTCCATTGGGACGTAGAGCCGGTCTCCCGGCTGGCCTCTTTTACTCGGGGCGTACTCGATGACGAGGTATTCCCGGGTGGAACCGCCGATCGTCCTCTGGACGAGTTCGACGAAACGCCCGACGCCATGGGCGTCGTGAACGACATAGTCACCGGCGCGCAATTCCAGTGGCTGGATCTGGTTCTTGCGTCGCGTCGGCATCTTGCGCTGCGCCTTGTCCGGGGCGACCTGCCCGAACAGGTCGGCGCCGGTCAACAGTTCCAGTCGCACCCCGGGGGCGCGCCAGCCGTGACGCAAAGAACTCCCGACGACGCTCACCCGGCCTGGGGCTGGTGGCTCGTCCAACTGATCGACCAGCGCCGCGCTGAGATGGTGCTCTCCGAGGATCTCAACGATCCGCTGGCCCAGCCCGCGCCCCTCGACCGCGATGACCGCGGCCCACCCGTCGGCCAGTGCCCCTGCCAGATTCGTGATCGCCGCTTCGGCGTCACCGCGCCAGGTCTGACCCACAGTGACGTCCAACGCACGGGAGGCCACCCCCACGATCGGCAGGTCAGCGAGTTCCCTTTCCTCGCTGGACCCGGCCAGCTCGGCCTCGGCGCTCAGGAAAGGTGACAGCGTCCACCACCCTTGGCCACGTTCGAGCGCATGGGAGCGGACATCAGCCAGCGTCCAGTAGGCAGACGCCCCGAGATCGACCGGGGCCTGGCCCCCACCCGCGGCCGCGGCCCAGGAGGCGTGGAGGAACTCCTGGCTGGTCTGATGCAGTTCGGCCGCACGCCCGGCGACGAGTTCGGGATCTGCGACGCAGACCAAGGCGTCGGCTGGCAGCACATCGATGAGCAGTTCCAGCCCCTCCGACAGCACCGGGGTCAGAGCTTCCATCCCCTCGACGGCGTGCCCCTCAACGATCTTGTCGAGCATCTCGGTCAATTCGGGGTGCTCAGCGATGAGACCCTTCGCCCTCGCCCGGACGCGCTCGGTCAGGATCAGCTCACGGCAGGGAGAGGCCACCACCGAGGGCAGCTGCTCGCCCATAGAACGCTGGTCGGCGACCGCGAAATGCCTGATCGACTCGATCTCGTCACCGAAGAAATCGATCCGCACGGGGTGGTCTAGGGTCGGTGGGAACACATCGACGATGCCTCCCCGCACCGCGAACTCACCGCGGCGTTCCACGAGGTCAACGCGGTGATAGGCGGCGTCCACTAGGTCGGCAGCGAGTTGAGTCAGGTCGTAGTCCTGCCCCTGGGCCATCGTCACCGGCTTGAGTTCTGCCAGCCCTTTCGCCTGTGGCTGCAGCAGCGAGCGGATCGGTGCGACCACGACCTTGGGCACGGTTGCCTCGCTGCCGACGATGCGGCGCAGCACCGCGAGACGCCTCCCCACGGTGTCGGCGCGGGGACTCAGCCGTTCGTGAGGAAGCACCTCCCAGGCCGGGTAATAGGCGACCGCCTCTTCCCCCAGCAGCGCGGAGAGCTCGGTGGTCAGCGCCTCAGCCTCCCGGTAGGTGGAGGCGACCAGCAGTACCATCCGGCCGGATTTCTCGGCGAGGATCGCGGCGAGCACCGACCGGAAGGCCGGGGGAATCGTGAGGTCGAGGGCTGGAGGATTACCCCGCAGCGCGTCGAGACAGGTGGCTGAGATCGTCTCGTCAGCGCCGAGGGCGGTGAGCAGTCCGGGAAAAGTCACCGGATGAGTGTACGCGCTGCGGCGGGAATCAGGCTTAGACCAGGGTCAGCTGTTGTACTTGTTCTGAGCCGCTTCGAGCCCGGATTGGACGAGTTCGAGGATCGCATCGGCCGCCCGGGAGGAGTCGATCCTGAGCTCTTCGACGTCCTTCTGGCTCATCCGGGCGAGCACCCATGCTGCGGGGTCCTGCCGGCCAGGGGGTCTTCCGATACCGATGCGGACGCGATAGAAATCACCCGTGGCCAGGTGTTTTCGCACCGATTTGAGGCCATTATGGCCGTTATCGCCACCGCCAAACTTGAGGCGCAGGCGTCCCGGATCAAGGTCGAGTTCGTCGTGGGCGACGATCACCCGTTCCGGCGCGACCTTATAGAAGGACGCGAGCGCACCGACCGCGATCCCGGATTCGTTCATGAAGGTGGTCGGTTTGGCGAGAAGGAGTTTGATCGTGTCCCTTCCTGGCGCCGCCGGAATGCTGAGGTGGGTTACGTGGGCCCGCATCCGAGAGGCTGTGGCAAAACTCGCACCCGCCCGTGCCGCCAATTCCTCCACGCCCCAGAATCCGACGTTGTGCCTGGTGAATGCATAGGTCGGGCCCGGATTACCGAGCCCGACCACTAGCCATAGGTTCACTCGGCGGATTCGGCCTCGTCGGTGGCCTCGCCGCTGTCGCCAGCCAGGTCAGCCTCAAGCTGAGCGGCGGTCGGAGCGACGGTGACGTTGACCACCAGGGTCTCCGGCTCGCCCGCGGCCTCGACGCCCTCGGGAAGGGCCACCTCGGCCAGGGTGATCTGGACCGGAGCCTCCAGCCCGTCGACATTGATCTCGATCTCGGCGGGAATCTTGGTGGCGGGGGCGCTCAGGGTTAGCGCGTTGAGGTCCAGCATCGCGATGCCGGAGCGAACCTCACCGACCAGGACGACCGGGACCTCAACCTGAACCTTCTCACCAGCCTTGACGATGACGAGGTCAACGTGCTCAATGAAACCCTTGATGACATCGCGCTGAACCTGCTTCGGCAGCGCCAGCTGGGACTTGCCCCCGTCGATGGTGATGCTGAGCAGGGCGTTCGCCTGGCGCAGCGCCATCTGGGTGTCGTGGGCGGGCAGGCTCAGGTGGATCGGGTCGGTGCCGTGCCCGTACAGCACCGCAGGGACGCGGCCGCTACGGCGGAGGCGACGCGCAGCACCCTTGCCGAACTCGGAACGGGACTCGCCAACAAGCTTGATCTCAGACATTCTTCTCCTCAACTCAGGGTCTCAAGGCGCCACGAGGAGGACACATGTCGATAACGGACCTACGCGTCCCTCGCCAGGCAACCCCTGAGCCTAGCGCACTGGAGGCGCTGTCCCAAACTCGCTTGGGACGACCGGCGCCCCGGGAACTGGCGGCTCGGCGCGGGTTCCGGGTCTCGACTATGAGCGGGCTCGGGCCTGGGTGGACCGAGTTATCCACAGGCCCGGGTGAGGTGACTCGTCCTGCTGGCAGGATGGGCCCACGACGTCAGGGAGGACCCATGAGATTCCACGTTCT
>JAUMYR010000270.1 GCA_030528545.1 Propionibacteriaceae bacterium | reverse complement strand
ACGGGGGCCGACCCGGCCCGCCTGACGCTGCACGGCAACAACAAGTCGGCGGCCGAGATCGAGCGGGCACTGCGGGCCGGGGTCGGTCGCCTCGTGCTGGACTCGCTGATTGAGATCGACGAGGTGGCGGCGATCGCGGCCCGGCTGGGGGTGGTCGCCCCCGTCATGGTGCGGGTGACCACGGGGGTGCACGCGGGCGGGCACTCCTACATCTCCACCGCCCACGAGGATCAGAAGTTTGGGCTCTCGGTCGCCGCAGGCACCGCGCTGGAGGCGCTGACTCGCGTGGCCGCCCACCCGCAGCTGCGCCTGGTGGGCATCCACTCCCACATCGGCTCGCAGATTTTCGACCTGACCGGCTACCAGGTGGCCGGGCGGGCGGTGCTGGAACTGCGCGCCGCCCTGCAGGCGCGCGGCATCGCCGTGCCGGAGGTCGACTTCGGCGGCGGGGTGGCGGTGGCCTACACGGACGCTGACCCGGTGGCACCGAGCGCCGCAGCCTTCGCCCGCACGCTGGCCGAGCTGGTGCGCACCGAGTGTCAACGGCTGGGCACGGACGTGCCGCACGTGAGCGTGGAGATGGGGCGCGCCATCATCGCCCCCACGACGCTGACGCTCTACACCGTCGGCACCGTCAAGCCCGTGCAGCTCGACGACGGGGGCACTCGCCTGTACGTTTCCGTCGACGGCGGCATGAGCGACAACATTCGCCCGGCCCTCTACGGGGCGGCCTACACCGCGACCCTGGCCAATCGGCTTTCGGCGGCCGCGCCGGTGGCAGCCCGGGTGGTGGGGCGGCATTGCGAATCCGGGGACATCGTCGTCCACGACGTGGCCCTGCCCGCCGACATCGTGGCCGGGGACCTGCTGGCCGTGCCCGTTACGGGCGCCTACGGCCGGTCGATGGCCAGTAACTACAACGCTGTGCCGCGCCCGCCGGTGGTGGCCGTCGAACGGTCCGGGGCGCGGGAGATCGTGCGCCGCGAGACGGTGGCGGACCTACTGGCCCTCGACGTCGACTAAAGACCGAACATGCCGCCCGCCCCCGGCGGCGCGGCCCATATACTGCGCCCAGGCCCACCAACCTCAGGAGTTTGCATGCCGGAAGTTTCCCTCGCCGTCCTCGGGGCGGGCACGGTCGGTACCCAGGTGCTGCGGCTGCTGGGGCAGCGCGCCGACGACCTCGCCGCCCGCGCCGGGGCCCAACTAGTGGTCAAGGCGGTGGCGGTGCGTAATCTGGCCACCCCGCGCCCCGACTTCATCGACCCGGAACTGTTGACGACCGACGCGCGGGCCGCCATCACGGGCGTTGACATCGTGGTGGAACTGATCGGCGGCATCGAGCCCGCCCGCAGCCTGGTGCTGGCGGCCTTGGCGCAGGGCAGCACGGTGGTCACCGGCAACAAGGCCCTGCTGGCCGCCCACGGGCCCGAGCTGTACGAGGCCGCGGCCGCCAGCGGCGCCGACCTCTACTACGAGGCGGCGGTGGCCGGCGCCGTGGACCGCATCACCAAGATCCTCGGCATCGTCAACGGCACCACAAACTACATCCTGGACGAGATGACCACCAAGGGCCTCGATTTCCAGGCCGCCCTGGCCGCCGCCCAGGAGCTGGGGTACGCCGAGGCCGATCCGACCGCCGACGTCGACGGCCACGACGCCGCCGCCAAGGCCGCGATCCTGGCCTCCCTGGCGTTCCACACGCGGGTGGCGGGCCAGGACGTGCCCGTCACCGGCATCCGGCACATCACCGCCGCCGACATCGCCCAGGCCCACGCCGACGGCTACGTCATCAAGCTGCTGGCCTCGGCCGAGCGGCACGGCGACGGCTACGACGTGCGGGTCGAGCCGCGCCTGGTGCCGCTCACCCACCCGTTGGCGAGCGTCAGCGGGGCGTTCAACGCGGTCGTCGTGGAGAGCGAGGCGGCCGGGCGGCTCATGTTCTACGGGCAGGGCGCGGGCGGGGCGCCGACGGCTTCGGCCGTGCTCGGCGACGTGGTGGCCGCCGCCAGCCACAAGGTGCTGGGCGGTAACGCCCCGGCCGAGCTGGCCTACGCCGACCTCGCTCCCCTGCCGCCCAGCCGGGTGCGGGCCCGCCGCTGCCTGACCATCGAGCTGTGCGACCGGCCCGGGCAGCTGGCCGCGGTGGCCAACATCCTGGCCGCGCACGACATCTCTATTGACCGAGTCCATCAACGCCCCCTGGCCGCGCAGGACGGGGAGCCCCGGGCGGCGGTGACCATCATGACCAAGGCCGCCACCCGCGCCGCCCTCGACGCGGCCGTGACCGAACTGGGGTCGCTCGCGGCCCGCATCATCA
>JAUMYR010000269.1 GCA_030528545.1 Propionibacteriaceae bacterium | reverse complement strand
CCCGCTTGAGTTCCACCTTGAAACCTGCCTTGGACAGGCTGTCATCGGCGGCGGTGTAGGTGAAGCCGACGACGCCGGGCACCTCGACCATCTCCACCTTGGGGACTCCCGGGCGGCTCAGGATATAGCCGACGATGCCGATGGTGATGATAAGCGCGCCGACCAGGGTGCTGACCACGATGGTCGCCGCAGACACCTTCTTGCCCCCGGCCTCGGCGGCATCGACGGCCCGGCGGGCGGTCACGGTCGTCGGTGCTTCAGGGCCTGCCATGACCTGAGTCGCGGGCTCGGCCGATGGAGCCGGAGCCGGAGCGACCCTCGGCACCACGGCGGTCACCGGGACATTGTCGAGGCATCGCGAGATGTCCTCGCGCATGGCGCGGGCGTCGGGATAGCGCTCGTTCGGGTCCTTCGCCAGGGCCTTGAGGACGATCGCGTCCATGGCCGGGGTGATCTCGGGATCGAGAGTGCTCGGAGCCACCGGGATCTCCCGGACGTGCTGATAGGCGACGCTGACGGGGGAATCACCGATGAACGGCGGACGCCCGACCAGCAACTCGTAGAGCAGACACCCGGTGGAATAGATATCGGAACGCGCATCGACCTTCTCACCCCGGGCCTGCTCCGGAGAGAGATACTGAGCCGTGCCGATCACCGCCGCGGTCTGCGTCATGGTGGCCGAGGTGTCGGCGACCGCACGAGCGATGCCGAAGTCCATGACCTTCACCGCGCCCGAACTGGTCAGCATCACATTGGCTGGCTTGATATCGCGGTGGACGATCCCGGCGCGGTGGCTATAGGACAGAGCGTCCAAGACGCCCTGGGTGAACTCCAGGGCGCGTTCGGGCAGGATCTTTCGTCCGTCGCGCAACACCTCTCTCAGCGTGACGCCGTCAACGTACTCCATGACGATGAAGGGGACATGGACGTCTGACTTCGGGTCAATCTCCTCGCCCGTGTCGTACACGCTCACGATGTTGGGGTGGTTGAGCCCCGCCGCGGCCTGTGCCTCACGACGGAACCGGGCCTGGAAAGTCGCGTCCGACGCTAGATCGACCCGCAGCCGCTTCACGGCGACATCCCGGTGCAGCCGGTTGTCGCGAGCCTTCCAGACCTCTGCCATGCCGCCACGGCCGATGATCTGTTCTAGCTCATAGCGGTTGCCGAGCAGCGCTCCGCGTTCCGTCATCGCCAGGTTCCTTTCGTTATCGCATCAGTCGCCACAAGACGTGCACCCCTTATCATCGCACCGACTCGATCACTTGTCGCACAATCGGGCCCGCCAGGCGCCCGCCAGCGATGTCGCTGCGATCGGAATCCGAATCCTCAATCATCGCTACGACTACGATCTTCGGCTCATCGGAGAAACCTACCATCCACGCATAATTTGGCCGGCTCTCAGGCTGCATCGCGGTTCCGGTCTTGCCGTGAATATTCACCACGTTGGAGTTGGCCGCTTTCCCGGTGCCCTGGGTCACGACGGCGCGCATCATGTCTTGGAGCGCGCGAGCGGTCTTCGCGTTGATCGGGCGCCCCAGCTCGGTGGGTGAGGTGCTCGATAGCACGCTGAGATCCGCGGCGACCACCTGCTTGCCCAGGTGAGGTTTCATGAGGACGCCGTCGTTGGCGATGGCCGCGCCGACCTGCAGCATCTGCAGGGGGGAGGCCGCGACCTCGTACAGGCCGATGGCGCTCATCGCAGTCTGGGGCTTGTCCGGTTTCGCCGGGAACTTGCTCGCCGCAGTCGTGAAATCGGTCTTCAGCTCCGTATCGAAACCGAACTGGCGGGCCTTAGCGCGCAAGGTATCGGCGCCGAGAGTCATGCCAAGGTTGGCGAAAGCCGTGTTACACGATGAGACCATCGCGTCCCGCAGACTGATCTGGCCATCGCCGCAAGGGCCGGAGTTCGTGATGGTGTGCGTCGTGCCGGGCAATTGCAGGCGGGCCGGTCCCTCCAGCAGCGAGTTCGCCTCAAGCCCAGACTCCAGAGCGGCCGCCGCCGTGACCAGCTTGAAGGTCGATCCGGGCGGGAAGATTTCGGTCGAGCTGCGGTTCTTGAGCGGCTCGCTGGGATCGTTCAGCAACTGGTTCCAGTTGTCCAGTTCCGCCCGGTGGTCATGGCTGCTCAGCAGGTTGGGGTCATAGCTCGGCGAGGAGTACATCGCCACGATCTCGCCGCTGGTGTAATCCATAGCGATTACCGCGCCGCGCCGGTCCCCGATGGCCTTGGCGGCGGCGCGCTGGGCCCTGGAATCGATGGTCGTGACGACGCTGGCTCCGGTGGGTTTGCGTCCGCTGAGCAGATCGAGGAACCGGGTGAAGGCCTGCGAGG
>JAUMYR010000268.1:601-2337 GCA_030528545.1 Propionibacteriaceae bacterium | reverse complement strand
CGCTGCACCAGGCGCGAATGGGCGGCCAGGCCGTCACCCGCGGGCACCAGCGTGGGCGATACGAACGGGGACAGAATTTCTCCGGCGGGCGCTGAACCGTGGGCCTGGGGGCGGGTCATAATTTTCTTTCCATACCAGCCGCCCCGGTTCCCCGCCTTGCTCCATTCCTCGCTCCGACTTGCCGCCCGCCTCATGAAAGCGGTGCTGTGGCTCATGGTGGCGCTGGCACTGCTGGCCATGCTGGCGTGGGGCGTGCTGCACTGGGCCATTGTGCCGCGTATCGACGACTTCCGTCCGCGCCTGGAGCGGCTGGCCACGCGCGCGCTGGGGGCGCCGGTGACGGTGGGCCGCATCGAGGCCGTGGCCAACGGGCTGGTGCCCGCCGTGGCCCTGCACGATCTGGCGGTGCAGGGCGATGGCGGCCAGCCGGCGCTGCGCGTGCCGCGCGTGCTGGCGGCGTTCTCGGTGCGCTCGCTGGCGCGCCGGGGGTTGGAGCAGCTGGTGATCGACGGCCCCGAGCTGCTCGCGCGCCGCGGCGCCGACGGCCGCCTGCTGGTTGCCGGCATCGACCTCTCCGGCGACGCCAGCGCCGACACCGCCGTGGCCGACTGGTTCTTCTCGCAGCCCGAGCTGCTGCTGCGCGGCGGCCAGGTGCGCTGGGTGGACGACAGGCGCGGCGCGCCGCCCGTCACCCTGTCCGACGTGCGCCTGCTCATCCGCAACGGCCCGCGCCGCCACCAGGTGCAGCTGGACGCCACGCCCGAGGCCGCCTGGGGCGAACGCTTCACGCTGGTGGGCCATTTCCGCCAGCCGCTGCTGGCACGCCACGCGGGCCAGTGGCGGCGCTGGAGCGGCCGCGCCTGGGCCAGCCTGCCGCGCATCGACGTCTCGCGCCTGCGCCAGTACGCCGATCTGGGCATCGACCTGCGCGAAGGCCACGGCGCGCTGCGCGCCTGGGTGGACGTGCGCGAGGGCCGCCCCAGCGCCGTGACGGCCGACCTGGCGCTGGACCGCGTGGCCGCCGTGCTGGCCCCGCGCCTGCCGCCGCTGGCGCTGCGCGCGCTCACCGGCCGGGTGGAATGGGCGCACACCGCCCAGGGCATGGCGCTGCGCACGCGCGCCCTGCGCTTCGAGGACGCGGGCGGCGCCGCCTGGCCGGGCGGCAACATCGCGCTCACGCTGCGCGACGGCACCGGGGGCGCAGCCAGCGGCGGCGGCGAGCTGCGCGCCGACCGGCTCGACCTGGCCGCGCTGGCGCGCCTGGCCGCCGCCCTGCCGCTGGGCGAGGCCGTGCATGCCCGGCTCGCCGCGCACCCGGTGCAGGGGCTGGTGCAGCACCTGGCGGCCGACTGGCACGGCCCGCTGGACGCCCCCACCGACTGGCGCCTGCGCCTGAAAGCCAGCGGCCTGGCCGTGGGCGCGCGCGCCGCCGCCCGCGCCGATGCGCCGGGCCTGCCCGGCATCGAAGGCGCCACGCTCGACGTGGACGCCCGCCCCGGCGGCGGCACGGCCACGCTGGCCATCGCCCACGGCGCGCTCAGCTTTCCCGGCGTGTTCGAGGAGCCGCGCATCGCCCTCGCGTCGCTGAACGCCGGCGCGCGCTGGCGCGTGCAGGGCGGGCACGTCGCCATCGACGTGGACGAGCTGCGCCTGCACAACGCCGACGCCACCGGCCGCTTCAAGGTCCACTGGCACACCAGCGACCCGGCCGCCTCGCCCAGCCGCTCGCGCTTTCC
>JAUMYR010000268.1:0-591 GCA_030528545.1 Propionibacteriaceae bacterium | reverse complement strand
AGCCGCGCCAACGGCGCGCGCGTGCACCGCTACCTGCCGCTGGGCATCCCGCCGGAGGCGCGCCACTACGTGCGCGACGCCATCCGCGAGGGCGAGGCGCGCGACGTGGCCGTGCGCATCCAGGGCGACCTGTGGGACCTGCCCTTCGACCGCCCCGGCACGCGGGGCGAATTCCGCTTCGCCGGGCAGGTGCGCAAGGTGCGCATGGCCTACGTGCCGCGCCGCCTGCAACCGGCGGCGCAGGCGCCGTGGCCGCCGCTGGAGGACCTGGCGGGCGAGCTGGTGTTCGAGCGCAACCACATGCACGTGCGCAACGCGCGCGCCAGCGTGCAGGGCCACCCCGGCTGGCGCTTCGAGCAGATCGACGCCCGCATCCCCGACCTGGGCAACACCCGCGTGCTGGTACAGGGGCGCGGGCGCGGCACGCTGGCGGCGGCGCTGGGCATCGTGCGCGCCTCGCCCGTGGCGCAGTTCACCAGCCATGCGCTCGACCGCGCCCAGGCCACGGGCGACGGCCAGCTCCACCTCTCGCTCGACCTGCCGGTGATGCGGATCGAACAGGCCCAGGCGCGCGGCGAAGTCACGCTGGCC
>JAUMYR010000267.1 GCA_030528545.1 Propionibacteriaceae bacterium | reverse complement strand
TGCGTTCGGTGAGGTGGCGCCTCACCTCCAGATTCGTCGCGGCCTGGCTCACCGCCTGGCTGACCTGCGGTTCACGGATCTCGGCCGTAACGTCACGACTGTTCACCGCGATGGTGGGCTGCGAAGGATTCGTCCCGATCTCCAGCCTCGCCGATGTCGCCACCCGGACGATCCCGGGGGCATCGTCGGCGGCGATTCCCGCAGCGAGCTGAGCACACGTCACCGCGCGGTACATCGCTCCGGTATCCAGATAAGCCAGCCCCAGCCTGCGGGCGACCTCGCGAGCGGTGCTCGATTTACCCGATCCGCTGGGTCCGTCAATCGCGATCAGCACGCCTGCCTCCTACCCAATCACGCTTGGGCGAACCGCCCAGCCACGTTCGACAATATCGGCTCCCAACTGCTCCGCGGCCTCCGCCTTGACCTGAATGGCCAGATAACCGACCTGACGCACCTGGTCGTGCTCTATCGCCACATCCTCGACGTTGACCCCAAGGTCGGCGACATCGGTGAAAAGACGCGCCAGCGCTCGGGGCTCGTCGGGGATCTCGACGACGACGGCGGCGAACTGCTCAGCCGAACGGCCATGTTTACCGGCCAGGGAGAGTGCGCCGCTGCGGCCCCGGCCCAGGAACACCTCAAGCTCGGCCGGGTCGTCGAGGACGCCCAGCAGCTCGCCCAGGTCGCGGCGGATCCCATCCAACTCGGCGCGCACGGCCCGGGCGTTGGCGCTCAGGATCTGCCGCCATAGCGCTGGGTCCGAACCAGCGATCCTGGTCACGTCGCGGATCCCCTGGCCAGCCAAACGTAGGTGGGAGACCGGGACATCCCGCAGGTGTCCCGCCGTGAGGATGCTCATGAGGTGAGGCACGTGAGACACCTGGGCCACCGCGACATCGTGGTCTTCGGGCGACATGGTCACGATCCGGGCGCCGCAATCCCTGGCCAGCCGCTCCACAGCCTCCACATCGGAGCGGGCGTTGGCTGGCAAGGGGGTGATGACCCAGGTGCGGTCCACGAAGAGTCTGGCGTCGGCGGTGAGCGGACCGGTGTACTGAGATCCCGCCATGGGGTGGGACGGAACATAGCGTTCGGCTCCGGCAAGTCCCCCGACTCGCTCGACGATCGGCGCCTTGACTGATCCGACATCGGTGACAGTGGCGTTGGGGAAGCGCCGCAACGCCCCGCTGATGACCTCAGGCAGGGCGTCCGGGGGCACGGCCGCCACGACCAGCGAGACCTCCTCGGGGTCTGGGGGTTCAACGGTTCCGGCGCCGAGACCAGCCGCGACCATGGAATGGGAGCGCACCCGGTCGGCCAGGTGTACCTGCCGCCCGGCGCCGCTCAAGGCCAGGCCGATGGACGCGCCCACGAGCCCGGCGCCGACGATCAGCACCTCAGTCACGCAGCAACTCCGCGAGCTCGTCGTCGCCGATGCGCCGGAAGGTGCGCCGCTGTGTGCTTCGGCGGTCCAGTAGGGCGACCTCTAGGGCGCGGGGCTTGGACTCCTCGGGGTGCGGCCCAAGAGCGGTGACCGCCGAACGGAGCGCCGCGGAGACCCCGCGAGTCAGATCGAAGTCATCGGCTATCGCCCCGGCGATGCGTTTGGTGTTGCCACCCATGACCGTGAAGGATCCCTCATCGGTGATGGAACCGTCGTAGGTGAGCCGGAACAGCTGGTCGGATTCGGCGTCCTGGCCGAGTTCAGCCACGGTGAGTTCTACCTCGAAGGGCTTCTCCGATCCCGAGGAGAACGCCGCGCCCATGAGCTGGGCGTATGCGTTGGCCAGGCTCCGGCCAGTCACGTCGAGGCGGTCGTAGGCATATCCTCTCAGGTCGGCGTGCCGGATACCCGCGATGCGCAGCGCCTCGAACTCGTGGTAGCTCCCGACTGCGGCGAATCCGATCCGGTCGTAGATCTCGCTCACCTTGCGCAAGGAGCGGGAATGGTTCTCGGCCACGAACAGGACCCCGTCGGCACACGACAACACGATGGCCGAACGTCCCCGCGCGATGCCCTTGCGGGCGAATTCGCTGCGGTCCTTCATCAGCTGCTCGGGCGAGACATAGAGAGGCATACTCATGAGACGACCACCTTTGAACTGAGCTCGGCGACCTCGGAATCGGGATAGCGGCGCACCCCCGCCGCGGTGGCCGCGAACACCACCGGGAAGATTGACCTGGCGGCATCAGGGCCACCGGTCGCGGAATCCTCGTCCGCGGCGTCGAACAGCGCCTGGACCAGTGTCAGCGCCACCGCCGCCTCGTTAGAATCGGCCCGGTAGGTCTTCTTCAAAGAGCCGCGAGCGAATGGGGCTCCCGATCCGACGGCGTGGAAGCCACTCTCCTCATATCGCCCACCCGTGC
>JAUMYR010000037.1:6707-22696 GCA_030528545.1 Propionibacteriaceae bacterium | reverse complement strand
CGACGGGTGCCAAGCCCTTGTCGGAGGGCTCGGTATCGCCGTCCGGCGTGGGCGAAGTGCGCAGTCCGCGTCTAGCGGCCCGGCCTGCGTAGGCCGTCGAGCTGGCAGTCAGGGACGTGCGCGGCCCGCGTCTGGTGGCCCGGCCCGGATCGGCCCAGCGGCATTACGGTCGAGAGTTTCGAATATTTCGTTTTGCTGCGCTGGGGTTATGGCCGCACCGGTGCTTGAGCTCCGCACGATACTTTCCCCCGAGTATTTTGAGGCGATGAACGGCCTCTCGAGGTTTCTCGACCAGGTCTCTGAGCCGACGGCCCTGCTGGGGCCGGACGGTCAGGTCGTGCCCTTGCCGATCGAGGCATACCGCGTCCTGGTCGATGTTGTTGCCGCGATGCGAGAAGGCCTAGCCATTACGCTGGTGCCGACTGAACAGCGGCTCACGACCCAGCAAGCGGCCGACTTCCTTGGGATCAGCCGACCCACCCTGGTCAAGCTGCTTGAGAAGAGGGAACTTCCCTACGACCGGACGACCGGCGGGCGTCATCGCCGGGTCCGCCTCCAAGACCTGCTCGAATACCGGCGCCGCTCCCGGGTCGAGCGTCGCGCGATCCTGGACGACCTCACCCGCGAGGCCGTCGCTACCGGCCTCTACGACGCGGACGCGGAATCCTATTCCGAAGCCTTGAAAGCTGCCCGGCGGAAAGCAGCACAGTAGGGATGGCTCGATTCACCGCGCTTTTGGACGCCTGTGTCCTCGTGCCGATAGATGCAGCAGACACACTGCTACGCCTCGCGGAGACTGAGTGCTTTCGATTGGCGTGGAGCGAACCGACCCTTGCTGAAGGCGGATACATCGCGGGATACGTGTGCCCGGAGCTGACGGTAGGGCAGCTAGAGAGCACATGTCTGCAATCTGTGGAGCTTCTTCCCTTCTCTGCGTCTCTTCTGCTCTGCCATGACACGCCTTTTCCGCGGAACCCTTGTCCCGCTAACTCGGGCGCCCACAAAACCAGGGTAAGCCCACCTCGGGAGCTAGCAACGGCGGCACCGAAGCCATTTAACGCACCCCTTCGAGCTCCACCGCCGCATCACCCGCGGTTTCCGCAGCCCCCACAACTACCGCCTAGGAGGGCTCCTCATCTCCGGACGAAAACGCACCTGACCCACGCTCAAGTCCGAAGAGCTGACCAAGCATGACCATGCTAGACTAAGCAAAAAGAAGATTTTGAGCCAAGCGCTGGAGCTAAAAGCTGTGCTATAGCTCACAGCATCTGGTGTTCAGTAAAAGAGTTGTCGTGCTTAGGCGGAAAGTCTGGCGAGGGCATGGGTTCGAGGAGGGAAGGTGGTGCGTAGCGGAAATCTGATCTTGGTCCCCTAGGTCTCGAAGAGATGTAGGAATGATGTCATTGAACCATCAATATGGTATTTCGAAGAGCTAGTTCGAGAAGTGTAATCAAGTTTTTCGTCCCAATTTTAAGGAGCCGAAAATGGCACTGAATGCCACAATGAACGTCGAGCAGATTCAAGCCTTGGCTGGTAAAGTCGATGCCCAGCGCGCAAACCTTGAAGCTACGCTAAATCAATTGCGGAGCAGTGTCACCCGGAGTAGCGAATTTACCGGAAATGCTGCGGAGCAATACGATGAGTACCTCGCTAAGTGGGCATCGGCGCAGCAGAGCATGCTGGAGGCAATGGACCACGCAGGGCAGGTACTCAAGCGGTACGCTGAGCATCTTGATTATGCTGACGGCCAGTTCACGCTGTAGTCAGGCTTTCCGGTAATGGGTATTTCTGTTGCGGAGATTCAGGAACTTGCTAACCGCCTCGCAAAGGCCGCCAAAGAAGCGCAAGGTGTGGCCGATGTCTTCCCTACATGCGCAGAAGATGGTACTGGAGAAGGAAATCCAAACCTTGCTCCGGCGTTAGCAGTAGCCTATTTCAAAGAGCGCTGGGCTACTCATGCCAACAACGCTGCTCTTGATCTCAGTGCAGCCGCTTCTCTTATGAACGCATACGCTAACTACCTCTCGCAACTTGACGACAGTGTTGGTTTCATCGGCGGTGGTCGGTGAGATGCGTTATATTTCGGGAAACCCAGAAGCCCTACGGTCGGCAGCCAGTGAATTAGCTAGATTCGCTTCGCTCTCCTCTTCTGCCAAAAGTTCCATGGCTGCGGCGAAGAACCAGTTGCCCCTGGCAGGAACCGGTCAGGCCATTACCCAGCTCGTAGCTGTCATCGACCGGCATAGCGCGACCTGTGAATCACTAGAGAGAAACGCCATAGCCTGCGCCGCGCAACTACGTAGTCTTGCCGACAGGCTCGAGCAACTCGAAGACGAGGCTCGCCGATCCGCGAGCGGTCCGCTGTCAAACAAAGAAATTTCACCAGTGCGGGAACTAGTTACCCAGAACCGGAAATCTGGGCAGACCATCTACAACCAAACGGGTGTAGATCTAGCTAGATTGCGGGCGTCCGCGGAACGCGAAAGGGTGGCTACCTACATTGACAGCTTGCTGCCCAACGGCGAAGTTAGAACACTCGTCAAGAAGACAGCCGAACCGTCCACGTTTCAACGCATATGGGACAACACGATGGGAGAGTTTCTAGCAGGCCTTAGCGGACTTCTTGTCGCTGGATGGGATCTGACACTAGGCAACATTTTCACCGCGGACGACTCCGCCCGCCGCCGCGATGAAACTTGGCAGACGCTCTCAGCGCTGCGCCGGGCTATTGTTGACGACGAGTTCGCCGACGGTAGCAAAGGGGCACGCCAAGAGGTGCTCACAGTTCTTGGCGACAGCGTCATGCGAAAGGACTTGCTGGACAAGGATCCTGTTGCGTGGTTTGTGGTAAATGGTGTAAGCCTGCCACTTCTTCTATTCGGTGGGGCAGGCCTCATGCAGAAAGCACCTGGCCTTGTGGCAAAGCTGGGGCTTAAATCTAATAGCGCGCTCCGTCTAACCGATCTGTCTCGCCTTGACAAAGACGCAGAGAAGCTTCTGTCTCCCGCGCAACAGACCATCAGGAAAGTTAGCCCGAAGCTGGCCGATGTTACTGAGACTTCGATCACTTATCGACCTGGCATTTGGGAAAGATCAATTAGCGGATACGAAGGGCGTGGTCGTCATGTCGAAGACCTTATCTTTGAAATTCTTCAGTCGCGCCACCCCAGCCTGAAGCAGCTAGTTTACAACCATGAGAAGATTGACATTGCATCGGACTTCTCAGGCCGA
Organism: Propionibacteriaceae bacterium; assembly: GCA_030528545.1. Next base: position 19,465 of record JAUMYR010000037.1, on the reverse strand, counting down.
CGTATTGTGTCTGTGAAAAGTATCGATCTGTCAGCCAGTTCGTATGCTAACAATCCTGGGCAAGTTGAGAGCGTGATGCGAGGATATGCTAGAGATCTTCGCGATTGGGGGCGGCCTGTCGTGAAGGATCAGACATCTAAGTACAGTCTTTTCTGGGACCAGCAAGACCTTTCGTTGCTATCGAGAGATCTTTATATAGGATTTCCGCCTGACGGTTTGACTGAGCGGCATGCAAAAGCATTTGAAAAAATCCTGGAGGAGTTCTCATCTGCTGGAAAGAAAGATCCTAATGTGCCAGCTGTAAACATTCACCTAGTGGAGATCAGGCGATGATTGAAGAGGTTTCTTCGCCGTCCGATGAGAAGGCATCTTCGTACCGACGACTACCGTTATAGCGGAAGGCGACCGGGGTCATACTGGGTCTATCGCGAGCCCAAGACTGATCCGGGCTTGGTAGGTTCTGCCATCACCGGAGCTGCGGAGCGAGGTGGAAGGAACGGATAAACGTTGAGCGTTAACGGTGGATCCCGATGGACGTTACATCTGATACTAGAAGGCGGGCTACCTGTCTCTGTTGATCTTGCCACCTCGGCGACAGTAATCGACCTTGTCCGAGCGCTTAAGCCGGGCCTATCTGGTGGTGATCTAGTTGTCTGGGAAGGCCAGGCCGCTCTGCCGCCGGAAGCCCGGGTACGCGATGCGCAGCTGTTTCAATACACGGTTGTCAGAATCGAGGAATCCCGCCCGGATAGATCTCTATCGCAGACTCCAGTGCTCTCATCAGACGACGAGTTCAGGGTTGTGCATCTAGATGGTCGTCAGTTGGCCACCGCGTGGCCAGTCAGGGGGAGAGTTGGGCTCCGGCTATGTGGAAGCTACTGGGTGACAGCGGTTGAGTCGGAGGCCGACCTGGTACTGCAAGTTGTGTTGTACGGACAGTCTAGGGCACTCAGCGTTGCCCTACAGTCGACTCAGTATGAGCTGTCCTGCGGTGGCAGGAAGGTCCCCGGTCCTACGCCAGTTCCGGGCGGTGGAATCTTTAGCGTGCATCGAGACGATGATCGGTGGGACATGCAGGTGCTTACCAGGGCGGATCACGACTCGCTGCGGAACGCTTATGGCTATGTGTCATTTACTGCGAGACCAAGGCGCGCAAGGCCCGCAACACTTGAGGGTCGCGAGATTCTTCTGAAAGGGGCGCCGTCGGAGCAGAAGCCTGAGCTTGATGTGACTGAGATGCTGCTTACGCTGCTACCTACCATTGCTTCGATTCTTCTTGTATCTGTCGCGGTGGGTTTCCGGTGGTACTACTTGTTGCTTGCTCCAGTCGTGGTTGTTTCAACCTACTACCTGCGTCGTCATCGTCTCGTCAAAGAGCTCTCCAGATTTATAAAAAGCCGCGAATCCTGGTTGGGCGCGGCCAACCAGGCCGCTGGAGAGTGCCTTGGATTGGCTCAAAGCCAGGCAGCCGCTTTACATGATATATATCCAGAAACGACCGACCTGATCCGTGATGCGGTCGCTCGCGGGGGTGATCTGTGGTGCCGCTCAGTCAGTGATCCTGACTTCCTAACCGTCAGCCTGGGCCTTGGTGATTTCATATCAGAGAATAGGGTACGAGCTTCCTCGCTTCCGGAGAACGAAGAGTCTAGGCATTCGTGGGAGCATAAGTTTGAACAAGCTCGGCGTGTGCCAGACACACCCATACCATTCGATCTACGGCGACGCCACCTGGCCCTGGTCGGTGTTGATAGCTCTGCTCGGGCTGTGTCGTTCCACGTATTGATTCAGGTGCTCGCTCTTCATAGCCCATCAACGGTGTCTATTGTGGTGCTGGCGCCGTCGAGTCATGATGAGCATCTAGGATGGCTGAGATTGTCGCCTCATGTGACCAGCCCAAGTCGTTGGAGCGGCGTTAGGTACCTGAACGGATCTAGCGAAGCGGCGGCTTTTCTTCAGGCCAATCTAAACGGCGATTGGCGATCTAGCGGCGAAAGCACGCTGATGGTCGTGGACGAGGCGGCAGCTCCGCCGATTGATCTACTGAGTGAGTACTCAAGACATGCAGAGGCTGTTTCTATCTTATGGTTAGGTGGAAGCTGGGCAACCATCCCGAGTTTCGTCCAAACCTGGCTCAACGCGTTGCCCTACGGTATGGAAGTGATGCCAGCCGGAACACTGCTCAGGCCGGTATCAACAGTCCCTGGCACCAAGCTGGAATTATTCTGCAGGGCGCTCGCTCCTCTTGTTGACCTGCCAGCGGCGAAAACGGGTGCTCTCGCTGTGCCCGATGTAGTTGGCCTTTCGGCGGTCCTGACTCTCGGTGATGATCTCTTTCGGTCCTCTGCCGTTGATGGCATTGACGTGGAGTTTCTTGTTGATGCGCAAGGAGCCTTCACATTTAGTTTTAGCAAGCATGGCCCGCACCTTCTCGTTGGCGGTACAACTGGGTCCGGTAAGAGCGAGTTCGTGAGGGCGCTTCTATGCTCGGCGGTAGCAAAGTATGGTCCCGAGGAGCTGGCCTTGATACTGATTGACTACAAGGGAGGCTCATCCCTCGGAGATTTTCGCAATCTTCCACAGACCGCAGGCTTCGTCTCCAACGCTTCTGAAATGAATGTCGATCGTCTCTTGAAGTTCCTGGCGAGCGAACAGCGTCGGAGGGAGCTGTTAATAGCACCCTTTAGTGATTACATAGGTTACCGTAAGTCGGGGAGCGGGAATCGAGTACTACCAAGAATGCTTGTGGTGTTCGATGAGTTCGCGAGCTTTGTCAATAATGCTGAACGTGAGCAGATGGTTGTATCGCTCGCACAAAAGGGGCGTTCTGTCGGCATACATTTGGTTCTTGCGACGCAGAGTCCAGGCACTGCGGTGACCAAGAACATTCGAGATAATATCGACGCACGATTCGCCCTCAGAACGGCCGATGCGAGCGCAAGTACTGCTATTCTTGATTCCCCTCTCGCAAGCGAAATCGCAGCATCTACAAAAGGCCGAGTCCTCGCGCGGCTGGGCGATGATAAACTTCGTACTTTTCAATCGGCTTATACGAAATCCAGGACGCTGCCCACGTCCTCTGAAAGTCCAGTCACTGTTCTTAGTAGCTCAGGAATCCCCGCAGAGCAAACTTATGCACTCGACACGATGAGGCCTGACCAGAAGGAGGACTGGGAAGAAGTCGTCAGTCGAGTAGGATCGTCACTGGCGCCACAATCCGAGAATGGCGACGGACAGCCCCGACTTGACCCGTCGCTTAGTGACCGAGATGAAGCTGACTTCGCGATGCCTTTCAGGTTTGACCCATGGCGAGTGTCATGCCAAGACAAGCTGGTGGTCGGTATCAGCGATCGTCCTACAGACCAGCGGCAAACCCCAGAGACATGCCTGCTGGAACGTGCCTCTATTCTGATCTCGGGTTTGGCAGGTAGTGGCAAGACATCCTTGCTTCAGTCCTTCGTGTGGCAGTTCGGCGGTCTGGTGAAATCTGCAAACCTGGTGGTGATCGATCCGACTTCAACCAGCACCGGCGGGTGGGACCGAGTATCGACAGGTAGTTCCCGGTGGCTGGTTTGTGGCGATGTTGGCGACTCGATAGATCACTTGCTCGACCAGGTGGAGAATATTCTCATGTCAGCTAACGAGTCTGATCGAGTTCTGATCGTCATGGACCGGCTAGATCAGATCGCCACCACACTTACCGAAAGCCAAGTGGTCAGGCTCGCGGGGATAATTGCTAACGGGCCTCGCCGGGGCGTGAGCTTCACCTGCTCACGCGACCCTCGGGTGAGTCTTGATGCTCGGCTTTCGCGCGCATTCCTTCGTTCATACGAGTTCGATGCGGATTTATCGTGGATCCTTCGCGAAGTAGAGCAAGGAACCTACGTGCGCACGCCAAACCCGGTGCTTCAGTCCTCCGGCGCGACCGAGTACACAGGCAATGCGGTTCTTGGCCCGGTGACGGCGGAGACAGCAGAGTACCTTCTAAACAAGAATGCTTCTGACATGCTGGCTCTCGGCCTGGACGAAACGAGACATAGCGTCGTGTCGCTTGAGTCCAACGTTCCTCTTGTCGTTTTCGGTTCCACTCCGGAGTTCAGACGAAAGGTTATTCTATCCTTCGCGACCCGGGCTGCCAGTTTAGGATGGACGGTAGCATACCTGGGGCCGATAAAACCACCGGAATCCGTTATTGACTTAGTCCCCACCATGATGGGAGTACTTTCGGATGAGCTTGCTGGCCACGACACCCTAACGGTGCGATTCAAGAAAGCAATCGAATCTGTATCTGCGGACGTCTTGGTCGTCGACTCGGTAGACAGTCTGGCGAGAACATTGCGACCTCGGCTGGTGGGAGAATATCGCTGGTCAGCAAATGTTGTTCACGCAGAACTCTCCTCCACGTCGGCGTTCCTGGGTGAAACGATTTCCAGCAACATGGTTACGCCGTGGGCAACTTACAGGATGCCAAGGTTTAGCCATGATGTCGACTTTAGGGGTGAACTTCTTGTGGGCAACGCTGCTTATCTTTATCTTGAACCCAGAAGTCAGATTCTTATGGGTGCTTTCCACGACGAAGCAAGCGGGATCTTAGCTGCGCGACCCGGAAAGCGTTACGGAACGTCTCGGGCCGTTCTGTCGCTGCAGGGCGAGAGAATTGAACTCAGTCATTTCTTAGATGATAACTATACTAACTGAAGCCGGGGGACTGCCTACGATGTCAGACAAGGTACAGCTCGATGAGCTAGACGACCTCTTCCGATTTCGCCAGCGTGACGTCTCCGACAGCTTCCAGTCGGGCGCCAAACTATTTGGGAAACGGCGGCAAGGACCTGTTCGTCTTTTTCTCCTGTGGGTCGCAGGTCCTAAGCGAAGCATATTGCGGCTAGTTCCATCAGAAGAGACCTGGTTCATCGTCATTGGCACCCTCATCCTCATCACTACCATTATTGCTGGGTTAGGAGCCTTCGCGACAGCGAGCTACATCATGCACGGAAGGCTTCAAGCCGACACGGCGGCTATCGTGTTCGGCTTGTTCTGGGCGATCATCATTTTCTTCTTCGACCGCGCATTGGTGCGTATGCCGATGAATCCGGTAATATTTAGTCCGGCCGCGATGGATATCGTCTGGGGTGAGAACTCCGCCAAACCGTCGGCCTTGGAGAATGCAGTTATACGCCGATGGCACGACGGGTTGCGCGTCCTTGCAACGACTCTCCCGAGATTTGTCGTTGCTGTAGCTGCTGCAGTCATTTTCGCAGAGACTTTATTGTTTGTTTACTTTGAAGAAGATCTCCAGCCTGTTGTCAAACATATTTCGAGCGAAAGATACAAGGTGGAGCGGGAGCGGGAGCAAGATAAAATTAGAAATGAGATTGCTGACATAGATGGAAGAATTAGACTCTGGAAAGAGGCTCACTTACCAGATCTCGCGGTGCTCGAATCTAGCATCGAGAAACTCAAGGTAGATCAGCGTAACCTCGAGGTTGACGAGAGGACCTTGGGTGACGCGATTGATGCAGAAGAATCCGGTCGGCGCGGGTCTTTCAAGGTGTCATTTCAGGAAGAGCCTATCGAAACGTCGGGGCTCAAGGGACTTCAAGGTAGATCGATCGCTCTTCTAGATCTGCAGGCAGATGTGCGCCAGTGGATCACCGATAAGACGACGCAGATTACAGAAACCGTAGGAAAAGCCGCCGCGCTTGAAGCCGAAGAGACCAAGCGTCCGAATTCTGAGCTGAAAGCTCTGAAGGATAGCAAGGCTAGCCTTGAGATTCCGAAAGAACCTTCTGAAGTTAAGGGTATCGGTGTTCGCATGGATGCGTTAGACCGATATGAGCATGATATGGTTGTCTCGACTCCCGATTCCGTTGATAAGGCTCTGGATTGTCCAGAAGGGGTTTCAGGGATAATTTTTTGCGCGGCCCCGAGGTTCTTTGTCCAGCCGACTCCGCAGGGCCCAATCTTTGCAGGAATTAGGTGGGGGTTGATCTTTATTGAGTTGGCGCCGATTTTTGCTAAGTTTGCTTTCGTTTTGCGGCGAAGGCGGCCTTACGATACTTTGGTTGCTGCGCAGGAGCTTATTGCAAATGGCGCATCCGTCCGCTTGGTTGGAGAACAGCTTGCTCGTACCGGTGCGGTGCTTGAAGTTTGCGGCAGCCATAATCAGGCCATCCGGACTGCGGCCGGAGCAGACTTGTACTTGGTCAACGCTAACGTCACGTCTCAACGGCGGCCGTCGTGGTTTGACAGGCTTCGTAAAGAAAGTCCGTGGGGTTTCGGAGGGTCATGGCATTTAATGAAGAAGGCGGATGAGCTAGAGGATCTTTCTCCGAGCGTCGAGGGTGCATCCAAGGGAGGCGTCGACAAGCCGCGGCGTTGAGACTCGGGGATCGCAGAGCGGGTCTACTGTTTGCGGTTCACGGGCAGCAAGTGCGGCCTATCCGTTTGTGCTTGTTCAGTGGAGCGTGACAGGGGAACCGGCGGTATCGCTCAGGCGGTCTAAGCAGGCCGCTTCGGGTGTATGCAGCCTAGCACCTCGCGGAAGTGGCGGGTTCCCGTTGCGCGTCCTTTGTCTCGCAGCGTGTCAAGGATGAGGACCCGGATGGCGGACGGTAAGTCTGGACGTGTGGTCACTCTGTGAAGATGGGCGGCGCATTCGTCCCATGCGGCCTCGGCCAGCCCCGTGACGATCACGTCGGCCAGGACATAGTCGATGCGGGGTAGTAGTTCGAGGATAGAGAGAAGGTGCTCGGTAGAAGCGACGTTCTTCAACAAGAGAGCATCGAAGTCCTCGCACCAGATGCTTCGATTCCCGCTGATGAAGGTACCAGTAGTCATCTGGGCCAGGTACTCATAAAAGTTGGTCGCGGCGGTAACGGGTGAGTGTTCTGCGATACTGCTCAAGAAGGTGCAAACGCCAACGAACATAATAGGCGTGACCGTCACCTGGTCGGAGTCAGGGGGGTATAAGCCGAGCGTCTTAATCCTTTCCCACGTGCTAGGTTCCGGCCTGAGATCGGCTTGGAGCGCGAAAAGTGCGGCTGTCGCGGCTTCGGCAGCATCTTCGGCAATTATGTCGGGAGGAAGGGTCGAGCGGACGGGAATGGTCCTCCCGGGTTCGACGGTGACGTACTGGCTGAAGTAGGCGATGCGGTCGTGTACGCTAGACGGATCATCCTGGACCGCGATGCCGCGCCAGAGGTCAGTGAGGTACTCGTCTCCAGGGAGCCGCTGGAGCTGGCCGTGTAACCAGTCCCAATCAAAACAGTCGTCGTCAGCTTCTTGCATGAGTGTGGCCAAAAGATCTGCTCCCGCGAGCATCTTGTCTCGCTCTTTACTCGATAGGAGAGCCTTGCCGTATTCCATAAGGCGCGGGATGTGTGAAGCCAGCCTGTGGTCATGCCAGTCAGCGGCCAGCATAAATTGGCCGAGTTCTGCCGGATGGTCGGATGCGACGGCCAAACTAATGAGCGTGTCGTAAACCTCACCTGTTGGAACGAGGTAGGCGGACACGGTCTGGAAGACTGCATCCACGATGGAATCGGGATATTTACCTGGACAGTTCGCCATTGAGGCGAGCGCGGTGGCAGCGGATTCGCGTCCTTGTTCTGCGGCCAGTGGCAGGAGTTTCGCGACAGCCGGAGCACTTGTCCAGACAGGCTCTCCCATGTCCTGGGGCAGAAGGCGGTCCACCCACTCCTCTGCCGAGATTGTCTCTGCCAGCATGGCCAACAGGACGAGCTGTCGTTTATCTAGCTCGATCGCCCGTTTATGCGTGATCAAGTTCGATAGGAGATCTCGGGTGAGGTATTGCAGCGTGTCTGAGGCGGGTGTCTTCGAGTTTAAGACTTCGGGGAGTACAACTTCGCCGATAAGGTCTGGCTCGTCTGGCCAAGAAATCTCGAGGAGACGTTGGAGCGCATAATCGCACCGAGCGTCTGCGGCGGCAAGCCCGGTGGTGAAGTGGGCGATGGCAAAAACGTTGATCATAGACCAAGCTGGCGCTGTCTGCTGGTTGGCCTCGGCGACCACGTTATCTACGAAGACGTGCCAGTCAGCATCCCGGATGTACATACCTGCTCGGTGCCACTCCTTTGCCAAGAGTAACCCAAGGTCTTTGGCCGTTAGCCGATTCGGCCTATCAGGGTCGAACGCGATGTCCATGACATGCTGGAGGAGGGAGCCGTCTCCTAGGTATGACCACGCAGCCGCCAAGAACTCGACGTGCTTGTCTATGGAGTTCGGTTCTAGGTTCAGCATGGTTGTGACGACCTGGCGTGCCAGGTCGGGTGTTATGGGCGCAATGATAGCCAGCAAGCTGAGCGTTGCGTCGCGCAAGGCGCCGTATCTGCTGCTTTCGGCGAGCGTCTTTGGCAGGCTCAGTTTCGGAAGGGTGTTTGCGACGCGGCGGGGATCCCGACCAGCGATCCTCGTAAGTGCGGCGAGTACTTGAACCTTGACTTCGGCATCCGGACTCGCCTCCCATAGTTGGAGAAGCTGAGCGATACTTTCGCGGGAGGGTTTTCTACCGACTGTTGGTACTATACGCGCAGCGCGGCACAGAGCCCCCACTCCGATCTCTGTCAGCGAGGTGGTTAGTAGGGTGGGATCGTGGGCCCAAGCCGCAGCAGCAATCGACTGGATGGCCTCGCTTGGAGATTTGGATAGCATCCCCACAGCATCAGCTGCGGCGTCTTGGGTCAGCGGATTCCCATCGACAAGGATGAGAGCCTGTTCGAGCACTGCTCCGACGAATAGATCACCTCGGCCTTCCAACGTCCGGCGGGTCAAGATGCCTAAGAAGTCTGGGTCCGCTCGTTCGAGTAACGCATGGGCTGCGGTAAACTCGAACATGGTTTGGTGGAAGAATCCGGCGGAATAGCTGTCCGAAGAGATCACGCCACGTTCTTGCAGGCGATGGAGTTCTTCTGCTATTTGGCCTGCCGAGAAGGGCCGACCAGGACTAGCAGTTAGGCCGACAGCGTCGGCTAGCCTACCGGGAGGCAGCCGGGGTGCGCCCCACGCGAGGAGACCGATAGCAAGCATGCCTGCCGTGGAGCTGAGGTCTCCGCTGCTATCTCGGAGGGAGAGATCCGCCTCTTTTCGGATATCTCGGAGGACCCGACGGTTCCAATATGCTTTGAACAGGCCGGTCACGTCCATGTCGTCCAGCACAGGTCTCTCGGGCGATGAGATGTCGAACAGCATTCGCAGCATCAAGGGGCTGCGGCACACGTCGGCGACTGGCAAGCCTCGAGAGGTAGCCCTGGTCACTTCGTCAAGGAGGAACTCCGTGTCCTCAGAGGGGCAGTAGCGGGAAGCGAACACGCTCACGGCCTGGGGCAATTCGCTGTCATCGAACGACTCAAGGAACCAGTGGCGGAGGATGCCGGACGATATCAATGGCGCTTCCTGTGGGCGTGTTGCATAAGCAGCTCGCACACCGTTGCGGGCCACCTGTCTGATCAGGTTGAGCAGAAACGCGCGGGATGCGTCATCGTGAAGAAGCAGGTCGACTGTGTCCACTAGGAGGACAGGCATGCGCCCGTCATCCAGACCTACCACGGCAGACACTAGTTCTTCCACGGTTAGACTGGTACCTGGTCGGGTCATCCAAAGAACGGGAACCCATACCGGAACATAGCCGGAGCTCTGTTGCAGGGTGCGGTAAAGAGACCACAGCAGGGTGCTCTTGCCGCTTCCAGCCTCACCGACGACGAGGTGCGACGACGCCTCGAAACGGTCCATCAACGCCTCCAGCAGAGCTGGCTCCAGCGACCGCGGCACATACAGTGCAGTATCCATCTCGACGTCCTGCGCGTACAACACCGATGCCTCTATCAGGTCCTCGAGCCCAGGAGAGAGACTGCCAGAGCTGGGTTGATCACTGCGGTGTCCGGTGAGAAGCAGATCGGCCTGACCATGATTGGCTAACAGTTCCGCAGGCGGGCCATACGATCCGGGTACCCCGTGTCTCGCAGACTCCTGGCCGATGAACTCTGCGATCTGGCGCATTGTGACGGCGGCGGTAGTTGTCGCTTGGGCTTGGATGTACTGGAGGTTAAGTTGCTGGATATGCACCAGTTTCTCGTGCCCGAGCATCGCCTGGCAGACTCGCGTGATGACCACCCGAATAGCCTCTGGGTATCCTGATGGGACGGGTTGGGATCGGAGGGCCACGATGAGCTGGTCCGAGAGCTTGTCCTTCTCAGCTTCCCAGAGCGGTGCCGGAGCGGTGAGCACTCGGGTCAGCGCTTCCGCGACCAGTTCCGGCTCCGCATCGCTGGTCTCGGTCATCGCCCTAGCTGCTTCCCTGCTGATCAGCTCGTTGGCAACAGAGTCTTCGATCGCCTGAGCCCACGCGCTGGCGATGTCCTCGCTCAGAGGGGTGTCGGATCTAAGTTTCCTGAGAGTCCCACCTACTCGATCCGGAGCTCCGGCTTGGTCAAGTGTATTTGCGCCTACAGTCAGAAGCTTGTCCACGAGCTTTTGACGGACGCTTTCGGGAAACAGCAAGTCTGAGAATGACACGGACTCTCCTCACGGTTCTCCCGAGATCCTACCGAAATGGGGTATCTCTCGCTGGTAAGGCAACAGGGCCAAGGTGCCCTGGTAGTTACATATCAGTATGGGACGTCGGGTGTACCTGGGGCTGCCAACACCGGACGCGCCAGCCAATCTCTCCAACGATCGGTGCTATTACGACGCTGACGCCATCGCTTTCTTCTCCTTCCGATCCGTTGCCGTAGGCCCCGCCGGAAAATCTCGCGTCCGGCCAGGCCGTGCCACCTGGACGGTCTTCTGATGCGCATTCGCTTCTGCGTGAGAGAATGAAGAACCCCGGCCGTGTGATCGGCCCTGAGGGGCTACAGGGACGGTTCCGGGGTGTTCGCCGTTCAGATCACCCCAGCAGTACTTGCGGCACGCCCATGATGAAGGCATCCGGCCTCACCGCGTCCTCTATCTCCTGCTACTGACCGTTCCCAGGCCTACTACGTCCTCTCGGGACGCTGAACGCCCAGGTGACCAGGGCCAAATAACAACGGGCTGGCGAACCCAGCGTCCGGATTAGTCGAAACCGAACTCGATGGCTGCGCGGTCGAGAGCGGTGTCGTCGACTTCGTCGGTGCGGGGGCGGTCCAGCTCGGTGATGGCCTCTGCCCCACCGGCCTGGATCTCGCCGACCAGGCGGGTCTGGTTGCCCAGCAGCGTGCCTTGCTGGGCGTAGAGTTCCAGCTTCTGGCGGCTGTCGGAGATGTCCAGGTTGCGCATGGTGAGCTGTCCGATGCGGTCAGTCGGGCCGAAGGCGGCGTCATCGACCCTCTCCATCGATAGCTTGTCCGGGTGGTAGGACAGGTTCGGTCCGCGGGTATCGAGGATCGTGTAGTCCTCCCCGCGCCGCAGCCGCAGGCTGACCTCGCCGGTCACTGCGGACGCGACCCAGCGCATGATCGACTCGCGCAGCATCAGCGACTGCGGGTCGAGCCAGCGTCCCTCGTACAGCAACCGGCCGAGGCGCAGGCCCTGGCTGCGGTAGTTGGCTAGGGTGTCCTCGTTGTGGATCGCGTTCAGCAGCCTCTCGTAGGCGATCCACAGCAGCGCCAGCCCGGGCGCTTCGTAGATGCCGCGCGACTTCGCCTCGATGATGCGGTTCTCGATCTGGTCGCTCATGCCGAGGCCGTGGCGTCCGCCGATCTCGTTGGCCCGGTGCACCAGGCCGACGGGGGAGGCGAATCGTTCGCCGTTGATCGCGACGGGGCGTCCCATCTCGAAGGAGACCGTGACGTCCTCGCTGTCGATGCGCACGTTCGGGTCCCAGAACTTGACGCCCATGATCGGCTCGACGGTCTCCAGGGAGGCATCCAGGTGTTCCAGCGTCTTCGCCTCGTGGGTCGCCCCCCAGATGTTGGCGTCGGTCGAATACGCCTTCTCCTTGGAGTCCCGGTAGGGCAGCTTGCGGGCGGTCAGCCAGGCGCTCATCTCGTTGCGTCCGCCCAACTCGGCGACGAACTGGGCGTCCAGCCACGGCTTGTAGATGCGCAGCCGGGGGTTGGCCATGAGCCCGTAGCGGTAGAACCGCTCGATGTCGTTGCCCTTATAGGTGGACCCATCGCCCCAGATATAGACCTCATCCTCGGCCATCGCGCGGACGAGCAGCGTCCCGGTGACCGCGCGCCCGATCGGGGTCGTGTTGAAATAGGCCCGCCCACCCGAGCGAATATGGAAGGCCCCGCACGCGATCGCGACCAGCCCCTCCTCGACCAGCTGCTCCTTGCAGTCCACCAGGCGGGACAGCTCCGCGCCATAGGTCAGCGCCCGCCCGGGCACCGAGGCGATGTCGGGCTCGTCGTACTGGCCGATGTCGGCGGTGTAGGTGCAGGGCACGGCGCCCAGCTCTCGCATCCAGGCGACAGCAACGGACGTGTCGAGCCCGCCGGAGAAGGCGATGCCGACACGTTGGCCGACCGGGAGCGAAGTCAAGACCTTGGACACGGCGCACGATTTTACCCGCGCAACACAAGAGAACCAGTTTCGTCCACATTGGGGTCGCAAAACCGCCCGGACGCACCTACTTTTCACCGCCCACGCCGCCCGGACGGGGCCTCGGCAGTGAGTGGGACGGAAGCAGCCACAGGGGCGGGTCAGCGCAGTAACGTCACTAATTAAAGATGGTGCGAGAGATCGCACGGATGAACCTGGACGCGCCGCAACGGCAGGTAGAAACCGAATCATCACTCAAGAGCGGTGCGGGAGGG
>JAUMYR010000037.1:0-6607 GCA_030528545.1 Propionibacteriaceae bacterium | reverse complement strand
TGGCCGCGGGGGACCACATGGGCGGGGGTTGACCGCCGCAAATCGGCGGTTTTGGGCGAATCGCGCGGTCTGGTTCGGTGGATGAGGGCCGCTGATTGCGGCCTGAACGCCCCCACGCGGTAGAATCTTTCGTAGAACACCGCCGTGATCGGCGGTGTTGGTCTGTGAAAGGGACTCCACGTGAGCGAAACCAACGACCTCGAAGGCGCGACCGAGCGGCTCGAAGGGCTGAGCGACAAAGCCGACACGTCCGTCAACGGTAGCTACGACGCCAGCGAGATTACGGTCCTTGAGGGCCTCGAAGCCGTCCGCAAGCGTCCGGGCATGTACATCGGCTCGACCGGGGAACGCGGCCTGCACCACCTCGTCTACGAGATCGTGGACAACTCGGTGGACGAGGCGCTCGCCGGATACGCCGACAACATCACAGTCGAACTGCTCGACCACGGCGGCGTGCGCGTCACCGACAACGGGCGCGGCATCCCGGTCAAGGTGCACCCGGTGGAGGGCATCCCCACCGTGACGCTGGTGCTCACGGTGCTGCACGCGGGCGGCAAGTTCGGCGACGGCGGCTACAAGGTCTCGGGCGGCCTGCACGGCGTCGGCTCGTCGGTGGTGAACGCCCTCAGCGAGAAGTTCATCGTCGAGGTCACCCGCGACGGCTACCGGTGGCGGCAGTCCTTCACCCTCGGCGTCCCGGACGCCGAACTGGAGCGCCTGGAGGAGACCGACGCCACCGGCACCACGATCACCTTCTACCCCAGCAAGGAGATCTTCGAGACCACCTACTTCGACTACAACACCCTCGCGACCCGGTTCCGCGAGATGGCCTTCCTCAACAAGGGCCTGCGGATCTCGCTGACCGACCTGCGTCCCGGCGAGACCGACGAGGACGAGAACCCCAACGCGGACTCCTTCCGCTACGAGCACGGCCTCATCGACTACGTCCGCTACCTCAACGGCAGCCGCGAACCGATCCACCCCACCCCGATCGACGTCGAGGCCCACCTGGAGGAACAGGGTATGGGCGTGGAGATCGCGATGCAGTGGAACACCTCCTACACCTCCAGCGTCCACACCTTCGCCAACACCATCAACACCCACGAGGGCGGCACCCACGAGGAGGGTTTCCGCACCGCGCTGACCTACACCGTCAACAAGTGGGGCGAGGCGTGGGGCCTCATCAAGAAACGCGAAGACCGGGTCTCCGGTGACGACATCCGCGAAGGCCTCACCGCGATCGTGTCGATCAAGCTCGCCAACCCCCAATTCGAGGGCCAGACCAAGACCAAGCTCGGCAACACCGAGGCCCGCTCCTTCGTGCAGCGGGTCCTCAACGACAAGCTCGGCGACTGGTTCGAACGCAACCCCGGCATCGGCAAGGACATCGTCCGCAAGACCCAGGCCGCCGCGGCCGCCCGGATCGCCGCCCGCAAGGCCCGCGACATGGCCCGCACCCGCAAGGGCCTGCTCGGCGGGGGCAGCCTGCCCGGCAAACTCGCTGACTGCCAGTCCACCAATCCCGAAGAGTGCGAGGTCTTCATCGTCGAGGGTAACTCCGCCGGTGGCTCCGCCAAGGGCGGACGCGACCCCAGGACGCAGGCGATCCTGCCGATCCGCGGCAAGATCCTCAACGTCGAGAAGGCCCGCATCGACAAGATCCTGGCCAACCAGGAGGTCGAGTCGATCATCAATGCGCTCGGCACCGGCGTCCACGAAGAGTTCAACATCGAGAAACTGCGCTACCACAAGGTCGTCCTCATGGCCGACGCCGACGTGGACGGCTCCCACATCCGCACCCTGCTGCTGACCCTGCTGTTCCGCTTCATGAAACCGCTGATCGACGCGGGGCACGTCTACCTGGCACAGCCGCCGCTGTTTAGGCTGCGCTGGACCAACGCCCCGCACGAACTGGCCTACACCGACGCCGAACGGGACGCCCTGCGCGACGCCGGGCTCGCCGCGGGCAAGAAGCTGCCCAACGTCAACCCGATCCAGCGCTACAAGGGTCTCGGCGAGATGAACGCCGACGACCTGTGGGAGACCACCATGGACCCGGCCAACCGGATCCTGCTGCAGGTCACCCTCGACGACGCGGCGATGGCCGACGAGATGTTCTCGATCCTCATGGGCGAAGACGTCGAGTCCCGCCGCACCTTCATCCAGCGCAACGCCCGCGACGTCCGGTTCCTGGATATCTGACGCCGATGGTCCCCGCCTTACCCGCAGCCGCACCGAGGACCCTCCCGGGCCCCGCGGCCCCGGCGTCCCCGCGCGGTATGCATCAGCGCGTCCCCGCAGCCCCTTCAGCCGACGCTCACGAGAGAGAAGTGACCAGTGTCTGATACCCCCATCGAGCCCGACAACGGCGATCTGGCCAGCCCGAACAAAGGGACGGTCGAAGAGATCGACCTCCAGGTCGAGGTGAAGCGCAGCTATCTCGACTACGCCATGAGCGTCATCGTCGGACGCGCGCTCCCGGACGTCCGCGACGGCCTCAAGCCGGTGCACCGGCGCATCATCTACACCATGTTTGAGGGCGGCTATCGTCCCGACCGGGGCTGGAACAAGTGCTCCCGCGTCGTCGGCGACGTCATGGGTAAGTACCACCCGCACGGCGACGCGGCGATCTACGACACCCTGGTGCGGCTCGCCCAGCCGTGGGCGATGCGCTACCCGCTGGTCGCCGGGCAGGGCAACTTCGGTTCCCCGGGCAATGACCCGGCCGCCGCGATGCGCTACACCGAGTGCAAGATGGCGTCCCTGGCGATGGAGATGGTGCGCGACATCGACGCCGATACCGTCGACTTCCAGCCCAACTACGACAACAAGGACTCCGAGCCGGTCGTGTTGCCGTCCCGGTTCCCGAACCTGCTGGTCAACGGGTCTACCGGTATCGCGGTCGGTATGGCGACCAACATCCCGACCCACAACCTGCGCGAGGTCAACGACGCGATCCAGTGGGCGCTCAGCCACCCGGAAGCCACGAAGGAGGAACTGCTGGAGGCGGCGATCGCGCGCATCCAGGGCCCCGACTTCCCGACCGGGGCGCTGATCGTCGGCCGCAAGGGCATCGAGGACGCCTACCGCACCGGCCGCGGCTCGGTCACCATGCGCGCCGTGATCGACATTGAGGAGGACGCCAGGGGCCGGGCCCACCTCGTCA
Source organism: Propionibacteriaceae bacterium (assembly GCA_030528545.1). The sequence continues at coordinate 3,441 of JAUMYR010000037.1, read as the reverse complement.
TCACCGAACTGCCCTACGCCTGCAACCCGGACAACCTGGCGAAGAAGATCGCCGACCTGGTCAACGCGGGCAAGCTGACGGGCATCAGCGACATCAGGGACGATTCCTCGGCCCGCACCGGGCAGCGCCTCGTCATCGTCCTCAAGAGGGACGCCCAGCCGCGCGTCGTGATGAACAACCTGTACAAGCACACCCAGCTGCAAGACACCTTCGGCTGCAACATGCTGGCCCTCGTGGACGACGTGCCCCGCACGCTCCGGCTGGACCAGTTCATCTCGCACTGGGTGCGTCACCAGATCAACGTCATCCGCCGCCGCACCGAGTTCCTGCTCAAGCAGGCCGAGGAGCAGGCCCACATCTACCGGGGCCTGGTCAAGGCCCTCGACATGCTGGACGAGGTGATCGCACTGATCCGGCGTTCCCCCAGCACCGAGGAGGCCCGGGCCGGGCTGATGGAACTGCTCGACATTGACCAGATCCAGGCCAACGCGATCCTCGACATGCAGCTGCGCCGCCTGGCGGCGCTGGAACGGCAGAAGATCGTCGACCACCTACGCGCCCTGGAGGCCAAGATCGCCGATCTCAACGACATCCTGGCCAAGGAGCAGCGTCAGCGCGAGATCATCTCGGTCGAGTTGCAGGAGATCGTCGACAAATATGGCGACGAGCGCCGCACCCAGATCGTCGCGGCCGACGGTGACTTCTCGGATGAGGATTTCATCCCCGACGAGGACGTCGTCGTCACGATCACCCACGGTGGCTACGCCAAACGCACCCGGGCCGACCAATACCGCGTCCAGAAGCGCGGTGGTAAGGGGGTGCGGGGGGCCTCGCTGCGGGCCGACGACGCGGTGGAGCACCTGTTCACCACCAGCAACCACCAGTGGATTCTGTTCTTCACCAATATGGGCCGGGTGTATCGGACGAAGGTGTGGCAGCTTCCCGAGGCTGGACGCGACGCCAAGGGCGGTCACGTGGCGGGGCTGCTGAGCTTCCTGCCCGACGAGCACATCGCCCAGGTGCTGACGCTGCGCAGCTACGCCGACGCGGACTACCTGCTGCTGGCCACCAAGCGGGGTCTGGTGAAGAAGACGGCGCTGAGTTCCTACGACACGCCGCGCCAGGCGGGCGTCATCGCGATCAATTTCCGGGACGCCGACGACGAGCTGATCGGCGCCGAGACCTGCTCGGCCGCCGACGACGTGCTGTTGATCTCCCGCAAGGGCCAGGCCGTCCGGTTCAGCGCGGGCGACACCCAGCTACGCCCAATGGGGCGCGCTACCTCCGGCGTGACCGGCATGAAGTTCCGGGAGGGCGACGAACTGCTCAGCATGAGCATCATCGGCGCCGATATGCCAGAGGACGATCGTTTCGTGTTCACCGTCACCGACGGCGGGTTCGCCAAACGCACCGCGGTCAGCGAGTATCGCGTCCAGAATCGCGGCGGGCTCGGGATCAAGGCGATGCGCCTCAACGAGGACCGGGGGTCGCTGGTCGGTGGTCTCATCGTCGGGGCCAGCGACGAGGTCATCGCGATGAAGGCCTCCGGCCAGGTGACCCGGTCGGCGGTGGCCGACGTCCCGGTCAAGGGCCGCGACACCATGGGCGTGAAGTTCGTGGGGGTCAAAGGTGGCGACACGGTCGCGGCGATCGCGTTGTACCCCGAGAACGGATCTGACGACGCCGAGGCGGGCGAACCGGGTACCGTTGAGACAATCGAGCCGAGCACGGAGGAGCACGCGGGTGAGTAACAAGCAGCCGGGCGACGACTGGGCGAAGGTGACGGGCGACGCCGACCCGACCACGACCGCCAAGCCCGCCGACGATGATCGCACGATCAAGGCGCCCTCAGCCGTCGATCCGACCGTCAAGACGACTCGGGGCGCCCAGGCCCAGTCCAAGACGCCGCGTCCGGGACGGCCCGGTGCCGCGCAGCAGCACCGGGGAGCGGGAACCGCGGCTGCCGGAGCCAAGGAAAGCGCACCCCACAAGGGACAGAGACCCTCGGGGGCTCCGCAAGGCAAACCCGCTCCCGCGGCCGGTGGGGACACATCCAAGCCCGCTGCCCCGGCGCCACCGCGGCCGGGCAAGCCCGCGCCCGCGGGCGGTGCGGATAAGCCCAAACCCGCCACCCCAGCCACTCCTGCGGTGCCCACCGCCGGTACGGTGAAGCCGGCACCCGCGGCGTCAGCGAAAGAGCCCGGTAAGCCGAAGGCCGCCCCCCAGGGGACTCCGGGGACGCAGGCCAAAACGGACCCGCAGGCCGCCAAGCCGGAGGCACAGACCCCCCGATCCCCGTTCGCTCCTCCCGGCGCGGGCAACACCCCGGGCTCAGCGCCGTCTCCGGCCCCGAACTTCACTCCGCCGAGCGGTTCGTCTCCGGTGCCGCCGACGCAGGTCCCAGAGGCCGAGGCTAGCCCCTCCACCGCGAAGAAACTGCTGGGCAAGTTGTCGAGCCTCACCGCGACTTTCGGCGCGAAGACCGCCTCCGGCAAGGCCGACGAGACTCCGACCCAGGTGGTTCCGGCGGTGCCGGACGAGGGGGGCAAGGCCCCAGAGCAGGTGACCAAGGCCTCACCCTCATCTCCGGCCACGACGGCCCCGTCTCCGGCGACGACAGCGGTCATGCCGGCTCCTGCCGCCGCTTCCACATCGGCAGCCGGAGCGTCGGCGTCCGCACCCACGGCGAGGACACCCGCCCCTGGCGGGCGCCGGACGCGGAAGGCTCGCCTGAGGCTGACGCGGATCGATCCCTGGTCGGTGATGAAGACATCGCTGCTGTTCTCCGTGGCGTTCGGGATCATGGCCTGGGTGGCGACCTACGTGCTGTGGAGCGTCATCCTGGCTTCGGGGCTGTTCGACTCGCTCAACAACATCCTCAACACTGCCTTGAGCAACCCGGAGAACCCGACCAGTTTCCGGCTGCAAGAGATCATCACCACCCAGCGGGTGCTGGGCTATGCCGCGCTGTTCGGCGTCCTCAACGTGGTCATCATGACCGCACTGGCGACGCTGTTCTCCTTCCTGTACAACCTGTCCGCGACGGTCCTGGGTGGCTTGGAGGTCACCCTCGCCGAGGACTGAACCGGACCCGTCAGGCTGGACTGGGCCGCTGCCGGTTGGCAGCGGCCCAGTCGCGTTAGGCGTCCGGTATGGGGCTGGGGCACAGCCGAGAGGACGCCGGTCGCCGGGTGTGCTGGTCGCCGCGGGCATTGCCCACCGACGGCGGGCGATCCGATGCCCTTGTGAAGCGGCATTCGAGGGCGCCCGCTAGCGCGGCCGTGTGGGGTCGTCCGGCTGGCTGTCCGCGCGCATTTGGCATCCCGCCCCCGTCTGCGGTAGCCTTTGGCGTCGGTAGGAATACGGGCCTATAGCTCAGACGGTTAGAGCGCTGCCCTGATAAGGCAGAGGTCACTGGTTCAAGTCCAGTTAGGCCCACCA
>JAUMYR010000036.1:4165-22715 GCA_030528545.1 Propionibacteriaceae bacterium | reverse complement strand
CTCCGACGGCCTTGAGCCAACGGGAGATGGTGCCTTCAGTGACGGACTCGCCGAGCACCGGCAGCACGACTTCGGTTCCGCTCGCGGCAGCGTTCGGTGCGGCGGGGACAGCGGGCGCTGGTGCTGGGGCCTCAGGCTCCGGGGCTGGCGCTGGTGCTGGGGCCGGGGTGGCGGATGGTTCGCCGACGATGGCTAGGACGGCGCCGACGGGGGCGACATCGTCCTCGCTGAACTTGATTTCCAGCAGTACTCCGGCCGTGGGTGAGGGGATCTCGGTATCGACTTTGTCGGTGGAGACTTCGAGTAGTGGCTCGTCCACCTCGACGCGGTCTCCGACGGCCTTGAGCCAACGGGAGATGGTGCCTTCAGTGACGGACTCGCCGAGTGCCGGGAGAGTTACTTCGGTCGACATGGTGGAATTGAGCTCCTTCGCAATCCTGTGGACGGGACCCAGCCTATCCCGCATTTAGCCGTGCATGTGCAAAGGCTTGCCCGCTAGGGCGAGCGCGGCCTCGGCAAATGCCTCCCCAAGGGTGGGGTGGGCGTGCACGATCGCGCTCAGATCGTCTGGCCGGGCCTCCCAGCCGACGATCAGCGCGGCCTCCCCGGCGAGTTCGCAGACATGTTCTCCGACGATGTGGATCCCCACGATCTCGCCGCCGCGGCGGCACACCAGGTGGACCTGACCGCGCACCGGCCCCGGCCCAGCCAGAATCTGTGCCTTGCCGTTACCGCCCAGCGGGTAGCTGAGTGTCTCCACCTCGCCGGTGGCGCGCGCCTGTTCCGCAGTGAGCCCGACCGAGACGATCTCGGGGGAGGAGTAGGTGACGCGCGGGATGGCGGAATCCAGCGGGCGGCGTGGGGGCCTGGGGAGAACCCCGAGACGGTGCGCGATCAGTTCGGCGACATAGCCGCCGTGGGCGTAGCCGCGGTGGGCGAGCTGGGGGCCGGGAACCAGATCACCGGCGGCATAGACTCCCGCGATGCTGGTGCTGAGGTCATCGTTGATGGCGATGTCGCGACGTCCCGAGGCAGCCGGGTCACCGTGGCGTCCGAGAGCGACCAGCAGCAGGTCCGAATCGAAAACCGACGCGGCGGTCTCGACCCTGACGCCCGAGCCATGGACCTGGGCGCCAGTGACCGGGGTGTCGAGTACCACCTCTATGCCGCGGCGCCGGAAGGCCGCGAGCAGGAAAGCCGATACCTCGGGCTCCTCGCCGGGAACCAGACGGCCGGCGGCCTCGATGATCCGCACCCGGACGCCGAGGCTGGCCCACGCCGAGGCGAACTCCACACCGATGACCCCGCCACCGAGGATCGTCGCGCTGGAGGGCAACTGGCTGAGCCGCAGCGCATGGTCGCTGGTAAGGATGCGCTGCCCATCGACCGGCAACCCCAGCGTCACCGGCCTCGCCCCGGTCGCCAGCACCACCGAGCGGGCTGACAACACCTCCTCGCCGACACGCACCCCAAGGGGCGCCTCCAGCAGCTCTCCCCGCCCAGTGCGCACACGGATGCCCGCGCCCGCGAGCAGCCCATCCAGACCCCTCGATAACCTGCCGACGACCTGGTCGGAGTAATCGACGATGGCGGCCGCGTCGACTCCTTGAAACTCCGCGCGCACCCCTAGCGTCGCGGCGCTTTGAACGGCATCGGCGCTCGATGCGGCATGCAGCAGCGCCTTGGTCGGGATACACCCGCGATGCAGGCAGGTGCCACCGACCCGATCCTGTTCTACCAGGGTCACGCTCAGGCCGAGCTGGGCAGAGCGCAGCGCCGCCGCATAACCGGCTGATCCCGCACCGATCACCACCACGTCATATGTCCTCATGGCACGAGTCTGACAGGTGTGACCCATAATTGGGGCGTGGGTTGGTTCAAGAAAATGCGGGCGAAGGCACAGGTGGAGCGTGACGCGGCGAGCGTCGACGTCGCACTGCTGGCGCACCTGAGGGAGTTCATCGCGACGCGGCGCGGCATTGAGGCATGGGTCGAACTGCCTACCGGGTTCAACCAGGCTTCCATCCTGCTGATCGCTCACGACGGCGAATGGACCAGGCGCGCGATGCCCTCGGTGGGCTATGCCCATCAGTTCGCCATCGACCACGGCCTGCCGTCCTATGACGCCGGGGTGGTCCCCTATCCCAAACGGATGCGGGACTATAACGCCCGCAACCGGCCGCCGCGGCCGGGCGTGGGCTGATGACCCGCGCCCGGCCCGGTGGCGCTCACCCGGCCAGCGACGAGGCCAGCGCCACCAGCGTGCGGACCGCGACCCCGGTACCGCCCGAGGGCACCTCGTCGTAAGGGGAACCCTCGTTGTAGGCCGGGCCCGCGATGTCGAGGTGGGCCCAAGCCCGATCGGAATCCACGAAACGCTGCAGGAAAGCGGCCGCGACCAAGGTCCCGCCCACCTTGGCGGTGGTCCCAGACTTCATGTCGGCGATCGGCGAATCGAGGGCTTCGCGGGCCTGCTCGGTGATCGGCAGCTGCCAGAAGGTCTCTCCGGCGGCTTCCGCCGCGTCGAGCAGCAGATCCGCGGTGCTGTCGTCGGAGGCCAGCAGCCCGGCGCACCGTTCTCCGAGGGCCACGACGCACGCCCCGGTGAGAGTCGCCACGTCGACCAGCAGGTCGGGGTCGTCTCCGTTGCTGCGGGCCAGCGCGTCCGCCATCACCAGCCGCCCCTCGGCATCGGTATTGACGTTCTCGACGGTCTGGCCGTCGAACATCGTCAGCACATCGCTTGGCCGGTATGCGGTATCGGAAGGTAGGTTCTCGGCGAGTGCGGCATAGGCCGTGACCCGGACCTTCAATCCGAGCCTGGCGATGGCATTGACCGCGGCGAGAACAGCTGCTGCTCCCGCCATGTCGCATTTCATGGTGAGCATGCCGGAGGAGGGCTTGAGGTTGAGACCTCCCGAATCGAAGGTGATGCCCTTGCCGACCAGCCCGAGGTGGGTCTTGGCCCCGCGGGGGGCATATTCCATGCGGAGCAGACGCGGTTTGCGGCTCGATCCGCCGCCGACGGCGAGGATGCCCCCATAGCCGCCCTTCTCCAGCGCCTTCTCATCCAGCGCCTCAACGGCGACCCGGGAACCCTTGAGCAGGTCCTTGGCCGCGGCGACGAAGGACTCCGGGTATAGCAGGTTCGGCGGCATATTGACTAGGTCGCGGGCCGCGCACACCGCCTCGGCCACCAGGTGGGCGCGCTGGATCGCGTCCCTGGCCTCGGAGCGGGCGCTACTGGAGATGATGTCGATGGAACCGACCCGGCTGGTCAGGGACTCCTTGGTGACTTTACGCACACGGTACTGGCCGAGGACGGCCGCCTCGGCCGCCGCCTGTAGCAACTCCGGGTCGCCGAGTTCCAGGGAGATCGCGACCTTCAGCGGCTCCTCCCCGGGGAGCGAGGCGATCGAACGGGTGGCGTTCGCTACTGCGCGGCGGATCTGGGCCGGGGTGACGTCGGGTTCTCCGAGCCCCGCCACGACTAGCCGCGGCCCGGCACCCGGCAGAATCGTGACCGAGTCAGGCTTCGGCTTGGCACCGAGGTCGAGGGCGAGGGCGAGCACATCGGTGCCGAACTTCTTTAGGAAACTCTTGTCCACATCGGCGGGCAGGCCAACGAGCGAAGGGCCCGCGCCGGTCTCGGCCAGGCCGATCACTACCACGTCGTGGGCACGGCCGATGGATTTCGTCAGATTCAGGGATGGTTGGCTCTCGTTCACCCGGACAGGCTACTCTCACCTTCATCGAGAGGAGCAATGATGCATCAATCACCGCTGCACGATCGCCACGTCGCCGCGGGCGCGAAGTTCGCTGAGTTCGGCGGCTGGGAGATGCCGCTGCAATACAGCGGGGTCATAGAGGAGCACCAGGCCGTTCGGGAAGCGGTGGGCGTCTTCGACGTCTCCCACCTTGGGAAGGCCTCGGTGACCGGGCCGGGAGCCCTGGACTTCCTCAACGGGCTTCTCGCTAACGACCTCACCAAGGCGGGGCCCGGCAAGGCCCAATACACGCTGCTGTGCAACGACGAGGGCGGTGTCGTAGACGACCTGATCGCCTATGTCAACGGGCCCGACGATGTCTTCCTGATCCCGAATGCCGCCAACACGGCCGCGGTGGTGGAAATCCTTCAGGCCGCCGCCCCCGAGGGGGTTACCGTGGTCAACCGGCACCATGACTTCGCCGTGATCGCCGTGCAGGGCCCGGAGTCGGACGAGGTGCTGACCGCGCTCGGCTATCCCGTCGACCATGAGTACATGAGCTTCACCTGGGTGGAGACCCCGGTCCGGGTGAGCGTGTGCCGTACCGGCTACACGGGGGAGCGGGGCTATGAACTGGTGTGCTCCGCCGAGGACGCCCCAGCCATCTGGGACGGCGTCCTGGCCGCGGGCGAGCCCTATGGCATCCGCCCGGCCGGTCTTGGTGCCCGGGACACCCTGCGCACCGAGATGGGCTATTCCCTGCACGGCCACGAGATCACCCCCGATATCGACCCGGTCTCGGCGGGGCTGAGCTGGGCGATCGGCTGGGCCAAACCCGGTTTCCTGGGCCGGGAGGCGCTGACCGCGATCAGGGCCGAGACTCCGGCGCGGCGCAGCCGTGGCATCAAGGCGCTGGGGCGCGGCATCCCGCGTCCGGGAATGACGGTCGTGGACGCCGATGGAAAGGAGATTGGCGTGGTGACCTCAGGAACCTTCTCTCCGTCGCTGAGGCAGGGCATCGGACTGGCATTGGTCGATACCAGCCACGGGTTTGGTGAGCGGGTCGGGGTGCAGGTCCGCAACCGGGTCGAGGAGTTCGAACTCGTGAAGCCGCCGTTCGTGCAGCCGTCGGTGCGCTCCTAGGCTTACCTGAGGTGAGGAGATCCGTCGTGCACGCGCTGGTCGTGCTGGCTGGCCTCGCCCTGGCCGGGTGGGCGATCCCCATGTTCGCTGCCTCCTCGGCCTCGTGTCGCGGAGTCGAGATGGGCCCTGGGGACACCTGCCACTATGCCAGCCCCAGCGATGCCAGGACCGAGCGGGTCCAAACCTATGAGGAGAGGGTCGCGACGGTCCGGGCGAACGCGCCGGTGGTCTTGGGGCTGGGGGTGCTCACCGCTGGATTCGGTGGGGTGCTGTTCGTCCAGGAGAGGCGAAGCCAGGCCCGGTTGAGGCGGAGCTAGCCGGGCTCAAGGGCCCGCTGGCCGGTGGTGATCCCGCCGGTAAGAGCCGGGCCCGGCTTGGGGCTAGTCCAAGGCTGGCGTTTGTGGGCTGGGAAACCTCAGCCGTCCAGCAGGGACATCGGCCCGTAGACGAGGCGGTCCTCCTCGTATAGGCACACTTCCGTGATGCCCGCCTCAGCGAGGTCGTCGTAGAAGGTGCTCAGCCACGCCTCCGCCTCGGACTGCTCGGCGAAGGGCTCCCCGAGCCCGAGCTGAGAGGCGTAGGCCGCGTCGGTAGGGACCCAGCGGTAGGCCATCAGTAGGAATCCCCTCGTGCGATGCGGGGCCTCGGCTGGCGGAAACGGCGGATCATCATCGCGCGGTTCACCAGGTACATCAGCAGGCCACGGTAGCTCGCCTTGGGTACCCGTTCGGCGAGTTCACGCTTGAAGGAACGCCACAGCAAGGCCACATTGACGATGTTGAGGATCAGGAAGGCCCACAGCAGCACCGTCACGTAGGGAGCTATGACGATGAACATCGGATAGGCCGACAGCATGGTCAGCGCCAGGAAGACCAGCATCGCGGGTAGCATGAACTCGACCAAGGTCCACCGGGAGTCAACGAAATCGCGCAGGAGCGCCCGCTCTGGGGAACTCTCGGCCTTCTGCCAGGCCTGGTCCTGGGCGATGCGGCGCGCCTCGCGGGCCTTCTTCCGGGCGGCCCTGGAGTCCAGCCTGGGATGCAAACGCTCCATCCGGGCGGCCTCGGCGGCCTTGCGAGTCGGCGTCGGGACGCCCTTCTTGCCAGCGCCGGGCCTGTCTTGTGGGTTCGCGTCCTCAGCGGCGGGAACCGACGCCGATTCCGGTGCCGCGGCCTTGGGTATCAGGCGGCGCGATGGGGCGTCCTTGGTGGACGCGGTCCGTTCATAGGGGCGGAAGAGTCCCACGATGCTCCTTATCGCTGGCTGCTGGGCCCACATCTTAGTTGATCGGTTTGGCTAAGGCCCTGTCCGGTTACCCTGGGACAGGGAATAATCTTGAGGGCGACACACTTAAGTGGAAGGACAACTTGATGGCAGGAATCTTCGAGCGGATCGCGATGGTGTTCCGCGCCAAGGCCGACAAGGCATTGGACCGGATGGAGGATCCGCGCGAGACCTTGGACTACTCGTACCAGCGCCAACTTGAGCTGCTGCAACGGGTACGTCGCGGTGTCGCGGACGTGGCCACCAGCCGTAAGCGGGTCGAATTGCAGGCCAACAAGATGGCTGGCGAGATGGACAAGCTGACTGTCGCCGCCCAGCGCGCTCTCGAAGCCGGCCGGGAGGATCTGGCCCGGGAAGCGCTGACCCGCAAGTCCGGTCTCCAGCAGCAGCTCTCCGACCTTGAGGCCCAGCATGCTCAGCTTCAGGCCGAGGAAGAGAAGCTATCGCGGGCGAGCTCTCGCCTGCAGGCCAAGGTCGATGCCTTCCGCACCCGCAAGGAAACCATCAAGGCCACCTACTCCGCGGCCGAGGCGCAGACCCGCATCAACGAGGCATTTACCGGCATCAGCGAGGAGATGGGCGATGTCGGCCTGGCCATCCAGCGCGCCGAGGACAAGACCGCGCAGCTTCAGGCCAGGGCCTCCGCGGTGGATGAGCTGCTTGCCTCGGGTGTGCTGGACGATCCGACCGGCTCGGTGAAGGACGATCTCACCCGCGAACTCGATGCGCTGGCCTCCAGCTCGTCGGTGGAGAACGAACTCGCGCGCATGAAGGCCCAGCTGACGGGCGGGCCAGCCTCACGGCCCGAGATCGCGGCTCCCATGGGCAATGGCGGCACCGCTCCCATCGTGGCGACCCCACCGTCGGCGCAGGGGGGTGCCCGGTGATCGTCAGGATCCTTGGGGAGGGCCAGTTCGTCCTGAATGAGACCGATCTGGCCGATCTGAACCAGCTCGACCATGAGGTCGAGGCAGCCGCGCTGGCCGGTGATCAGGACCGGCTTTCGCGGGCTCTGAGCGCGCTCATCGGAAAGGTCCGGGAGGCGGGCCGTCCGGTCGAGGACGATATCGCCGTCGATTCCGACCTCATCCTTCCCGATGAGAGCGCGACTGTTGCCGATATCCAGAAGCTGCTGGACGATTCATCGGAATACCCGGGTCTGATCCCGGGCTAGATGCGCGTCCTGATCGCGACGGATGGCCTCGGCGGTCATTCTTCGGAAGAGGCCGGGGCCGCCTTCGCCAGAGCCTGGGCCGGGCTCGGTGCTGAGGTTGCCGTGGTGCCGATGGCTTCTGGCGGACCGGGCCTTCCCGCCGCGCTGGCCAGTCTCGGCTGCCGGGAACCGGTGCTCGACCTGACCGTGGGTGTCCCAGACTCCGTGCCGCCCGGCGCCATCGGGGTCGTCTCAGCAGACCAGCTGGAGCTGCCGCTGACGGGCCTGCGTGGTCTGGCGGCGACCCAGGGCAGGCTTTCCGGCAGCCCGCTGGAGGAGGTCCTGGCCGGGGAAGCCCGCTGGGAGGCCTGGGCGCGGCAGGCCTGGCCCGGTCGCGACGCCCCCGACAAGGTGCCGGGTAGCGGCGCCCACCAGGGAGCGGGGCTTCGCGTCCTGGCCGCGGGAGGGCGCTTGACCACGGGGGAGGCGCTCTGCGCCGAACTGGCGGGCCTGGACCGTTCGGCCGAGCTGGCCGACCTGGTAGTGACCGGCTGTGAAGTCCTCGACTTCGGTAGCTTCGGCGGTCCGGTGGTCGCCGAGGTGCTGAGAAGGGCACAGGGGGCCTGCCGTCCACTCATCGTTCTGGCGGGTCGCAGCTATATCTCGGCGCGGGAACTGCGCAGCGCTGGAATCGAGGCGTGTTATGCGCTCGATGGCGAGGACGCTTCGGGAACGGTGAAGCTGAACCAGTTGTCTCAGCTCGCCGCCCGGGTGGCCCGGTCGTGGGCGTGGTAGGTGACAGCGGGACTAGGCGTTGGGTGACCTGGCACGTAGACTTGCAGTCGCACTGCGTCCACCGTTAAGGAAATACGAACATGACTGATACCAAGCTCACCTCGCAGGGGGTCATACTGACTGCCGCGGCCGCGACTAAGGTCAAGGCGCTGCTTGAGGCGGAGGGCGAGACCGATCTGAGCCTGCGCCTCGCCGTGCAGCCGGGAGGCTGCTCGGGGTTGCGCTACCAGCTTTACTTCGATGACCGCTCCCTCGATGGGGATGTGGTCAACACCTTCGACGGAGTCCGCGTCGTGACCGACAAGATGAGCGCCCCCTATCTCATCGGCGCGACGATCGACTTCATGGACACCATCGAGAAGCAGGGATTCACGATCGATAACCCGAACGCGCAGGGCTCCTGCGCGTGCGGCGACTCCTTCAACTGACCCGGCTGAGGACCAGTCCCATAGCACCCCGCTGCGGCTTCGCCGCGACGGGGTGCGCTTTTTTGCGTTAGTCTGTGCACAAGATTGTGCCGACGACGGCAGATGACATCCTCGGAAGGGCAAGTGGTGAGTCTAAACCTCCGTAGGCTGGGTGGCGCTGCAGCGCTCCTGGTGTTATTGACAGGCTGCAGCGGGCAGGCCGCCCGGTTCGGGCTCCCCGAGCCCGCAAGTGACCGTGCTCCCTATATCGCCGATCTGTGGGTCGGGGCCTGGATCGCATCCCTAGTGATCGGCGTATTCGTGTGGGGCCTGATCGGCTGGGCGGTCATCCGCTACCGGCGCAAGCACGACGACCCGGAGGTTCCCCGGCAGACTCAGTACCACCTGCCGCTGGAACTGTTGTACACGCTGGTGCCGTTCCTCATCATCGGCGTGCTCTTCTTCTACACGGTCCGGGCCCAGGACGCGGTGCTGGCCAAGGAAAACACCCCCGACCACACCATCAACGTCATCGGACAGAAATGGTCCTGGACCTTCAACTACATGGAGAAGGCCAACCCCTCCATCGGCGACGATGCCCACGAGATCGGCACGGTTCAGAAGATCCCCGACCTGTACCTGCCGGTCGGAAAATCGGTCCGCTTCAACGTTGATTCCCCGGATGTCATCCACTCGTTCTGGATCCCGGCCTTCCTGTTCAAGGTCGATGTCATCCCGGGCCACCCGAACTCCTTCGACGTGACCCCGACCAAACTTGGGGTCTTCGACGGCAAGTGCGCCGAACTGTGCGGCACCTGGCATTCCGCGATGCTGTTCAAGGTGCATGTCGTGTCTGAAGAGGAATACAACGCCCAAGTCAAGAAGCTGATCGCCGCGGGCAAGACCGGAGAGGTGAAGCTGCCCTCGAATGCTCCCAACACGTTGCCGACCGCGAATCCCGAGGAGAAGAAGTGAGCACTGCTAACGAGGCCGCCTCAGAACAGATCCGCGAGCGTCATCGCGTGGGGGCTCTGCTCATGAAATACATGACGACCACCGACCACAAGGTGATCGGCAACCTCTATTTCGTGACGAGCCTGGTGTTTTTCGCTCTCGGCGGCATCCTGGCCCTCGGCATCCGGGCGGAGCTGACCAACCCCGGCATGCAGTTTATGAACTACGAGACCTTCAACCAGTTCTTCACCATGCACGGCACGATCATGCTGCTGATGTTCGCCACGCCGATGTTCGCGGGGTTCGCCAACGCGATCATGCCGCTGCAGATCGGTGCCCCGGACGTCGCCTTCCCGCGCATGAACATGCTCGCCTACTGGTTGTTCCTGTTCGGTTCCCTGATGGCTTGCGCGGGTTTCGTGACCCGTAGCGGGGCCCCCTCCTTCGGCTGGTTCGCCTACGTGCCGCTGTCGGACTCGATCAACTCGCCCGGCATCGGCGGGGACCTGTGGCTGATGGGGCTCTACCTCCTCGGCCTGTCGTCGATCCTCGGCGCGGTAAACTTCATCACGACCATCATCTGCATGCGCACACCCGGCATGACGATGTTCCGGCTGCCGATCTTTACCTGGAACATCCTGGTCACCTCGCTGATGATCCTCATCGCCTTCCCGGTGCTCGCCGCTGGCCTGCTGGTGCTCGAATCCGACCGGGTGCTCGGCAGCCACATTTTCGACGCGGCCAATGGCGGCCCGATCCTGTGGCAGCACCTGTTCTGGTTCTTCGGACACCCCGAGGTCTACATCATCGCGCTGCCCTTCTTCGGCATCATCACCGAGGTGCTGAGCGTGTTCAGCCGCAAACCCGTCTTTGGCTATGTGGGTCTGGTGTTGGCCACGCTGTCGATCGGTGCGCTGTCGGTGTCGGTGTGGGCTCACCACATGTTCGTCACCGGTGCGGTCAACCTGCCCTTCTTCTCTTTCATGACCTTCATGATCGCGGTTCCGACCGGAGTGAAGTTCTTCAACTGGATCGGCACCATCTGGGGCGGGTCGATCACGATGACCTCAGCGATGCTGTTCGCGATCGGCTTCCTCACCACCTTCCTGTTCGGCGGCCTGACCGGCATCATGCTGGCCAGCCCCGCGATGACCTTCCACACCTCGGATACCTACTTCGTGGTGGCGCACTTCCACTATGTGCTGTTCGGCACGGTGGTGTTCGCGATGTTCGCTGGCTTCTACTTCTGGTGGCCCAAGTTCACCGGAAGGATGCTGGACGAGACGTGGGGCAAGGTCCATTTCTGGCTGCTTTTCGTGGGCTTCCACATCACCTTCCTGGTGCAGCACTGGCTCGGAGTCGAGGGCATGCAGCGCCGGATCGCCGACTATGGCTCCTGGGAGGGATTCACCTTGCTCAACCAGGTGTCGACCTTCGGCGCTTTCCTGCTGGGCATCTCGATGCTGCCCTTCATGTGGAACGTGTGGATCAGCCGCAAGCATCCGCTGGTCGAGGTGGAAGACCCCTGGGGCTGGGGACGTTCGCTGGAGTGGGCGACCTCCTGCCCACCGCCACGGTTCAACTTCACCGAGCTGCCACGCGTCCGCTCGCCCTATGCGGCTTTCGACAAGCATCATCCTGAGCTCGCCGGGATGGATGACCACGATCCCGCGCAGCTCAGCAAGTACGCCGACAAGGAACTTCTAGGAGAGAACAAGTGAAGCCCGAGAAATGGATCTTCTGGTTCCTGGCGATCTTCTTCGCGATCGTCACGCCGGTGTATTGGCTGATGTCGGGGGAGATCGCCGGTACCTTCGTGTTGCTCTTCGCCGGTGCGCTGGGCGCCATGGTCGCCGGCTACCTCACGCTGGCGGCCCGCACCTTCGACCCGCGTCCGGAGGACCGCAAGGACGGCGAGATCCATGAGGCGGCCGGAGAGGTCGGCTTCTTCGCGCCCAAGAGCATCTGGCCGTTCTGGGTCGCGCTGACCATGTCGGTGATCCTGCTCGGCCCGGCGCTTCAGATGTGGTGGATCACGATCCTTGGTCTCGGCATGGGTATCTGGTCTGCCTCTGGATGGCTATTCGAGTTCTACCGGGGCGATTACAAGCACTGATCCAGCTCCGGCAGTGGTAGGGGTCGCGAATGATCGCGGCCCCTACCACTGTTTTACGAGGAGATGCGCTCGGCCTCCCGGTGGGCGTGGGGAAGCACGCTCGCCAGCCCATTGCCAGCGATCCATGCCCCCGTGACCCCGAGCCCGGGGAGGTCGGTGAGACGCCGCTGAAAGGCCGCGATCCGTTCCCGGTGCAGTGGCGTCGGCGGGGGAAGGGAGTCTTTCCAGTTCACCACGAATCCGCTCTCTAGATGACCGGCACCGAGGTCGAGCCCGAGTAACGTCGAGGCGTCCGCAAGGGCCTGCTCGACGCTCGGATGAGGGTCCTCACCGGGGCGGCCGTAGGAGACCCGGAGAAAGTGGACATCGGTCTGCTCGCGCAGCCAGGGCCATTTGATGCTGAGGTGGGTCAGCGCTTTCGCTGAGATATCGGCCGAGCCGGGTTCCCGGGCCGCGACCAGCAGCCCGGAGCCCCGCGGGCCGTCGTCGAGACCGGGATGGCGTAGTGCGAGGACCACATGCGCGACGCGGGTGCCCCGCGGCAGCTGCCATTGGCCCATCTCTAGTTCGGGGATCGGACGCAACAGCTCCATCGCAGCCCGCCCATCGGCGGAGACGATAACGCGGTCGGTCCTGACCTCCCAGGGTTCGCCCTCAGCTATGGGGGGATCGGCCGGAGTCGGCCCCGGCCGTGCGGTGGCGCACAGCACCCGCCACGAGTCCCGATCCCGGAGCAGCCGGGTCACGATGGTCCGCGTCGCGATCTCGCCACCCCTGGCGGTGATCTGTTCGGCCAGGCCCCGGGGCAGCAGGAATAAGCCGCCCACGACGGAAGAGACCACCGAGCCGGGAGGGGCTCCCGCGCGGAGCTTCGCTGCGGCACGGGTCAAAGAACCGGTCTCGGCCAGAGCCTTCCGCAGGCCGGGGACGATGACGTCGCTGGTCAGTTCCTCGGGTTCTGCTGAATAGATTCCGCTGGCGACCGGGCGGACGAGGCGCTGATAGGCCTCCTCGCCGAGCCGGGCCCGCACCAGGGTCGCCAGGTCGCTGGCCCCGGCCCCGGCCTCCGGGCCGAGGATTAGGTCTTGCCTAGCCCGGGCCAGGCCCTCCTTCGACAGGGCGAGTGCCACGTTCGGGTCGTTCAGGTCGGAGGGAATGCCCAGCACTCCGTGGGGCAGCGGCAGCACCTGGTCGTTGGGCAGCCACACCCACGACGACCCGCCGGGCTCCCGTGTGGACAGGCCGAGTTCGGCACACAGCTGGTGGCAGTAGGTGGAGCGGCGCGCATAGGATTCGGCCCCGAGATCGATCCAGGTCCCGGCGACGGGCGCCCCGACGACCAGGCCCCCGCAGGTGCCGCGGGACTCCACCAGGAGCGGACGCACGCCCTGCCTGGCGAGCTGATAGGCCGCATTGAGGCCACCGATGCCGCCCCCAATGACCACGGCTTCGGCCCTCATAGCGAGTGCACCAGCTCGACGATGCGGGTCAAGACGTCTGGGTCGGTGTGGGGCGGTACGCCGTGTCCGAGGTTCACGATGTGTGCCCGGGCCTCGCGTCCGGCCTCGACGATGCCGCGGACATGGCTCTCGATCTTCTCCCAGGGCGCGCTCAACAACGCCGGATCGATATTTCCCTGGACAACGATGTCTCCGCCGGACAAGGCGATGGCCTCCTCCAAAGGGGTGCGATAACAGACCCCGAGGGCGTCGCCGACCGTCGCGAACTCACCCAGCAGGTGGTGGGTATTGGTCCCAAAATGGATGCTCGGCACACCGATCCCGGCCAGGACGCGGCGCGAGTAGGGCAGGACATATTCGGCATAGTCCGGCCTCGTCAGCGAACCGGCCCAGGAATCGAATAGCTGGACGGCCCGGGCTCCCGCGCTGACCTGGATCTTGAGGAATTGGGCGGACAGCTCCGCACACCACGACAGCAGCGCGTCCCAGCTCTGGGGATCGGTGTGCATCAGGGCCCGTGCGGCGAGGTGGTCGCGGCTTGGGCGTCCTTCTACCAGGTAGGCGGCGAGGGTGAATGGTGCTCCGGCGAAGCCGATGAGGGGGACCGGGCCGAGCTCACCAGCGACGATGCGTACCGCCTCGGCGATGGGCGCGGCGTCCTCAATGCGGTGGGCGGTGAGTTCCCGGATGCTCGCTGCGTCGCGATAGGGGCGCTCGAACACCGGGCCGACGTTGCTGAGGATCTCCACGGGCACGCCCGCCAGGCGGAGCGGGACCACGATGTCGGAGAAGAAGATGGCGGCGTCCACGCGATGCCGCCGGACGGGCTGTAGCGTGATCTCGGCGGCGAGTTCCGGGCGCAGACAGGATTCGAGCATTCCGATGCCCTCCCGGGCCTGGCGATACTCGGGGAGAGACCTCCCAGCCTGCCTCATAAACCAGACCGGTGGGTGGGGCGGCCGGGAACCAGACAAGGCCGTCAAAAAGGTGCTCACGGCCCGAATTGTGCCCCCGGAATACAGGCCAGGCAAACCCGAGATATTATTCCGACGCGACGTTGATAATATGCCGTCGAAGTGTTGAGATGTTGTCGTCTTGCCGTCGATAAAATCGATTATAAACACTAGTAATTTAACATGCCTCACCCCGGCTGGGAAAAGTTGCCTAGGACCTATCCGGTGAGGCTGAATTGGTGGCGTGGGTTTGACGTCATTCTCAGTGCACCACCTGGACCACGGGATGGCCGCGGTGCAGCGGGTGACGCCTGCTGCCGAGGAGGTGGCCCGCAGGCTGCGCTCGGAAGAGCTCGTCAACGGCGTTCTGGTGCTATCGACATGTAACCGTTTCGAGGTCTATCTCGACGTCGCTCCGGCCCCTCTGGGGCGGATCGAGGCCATCGTCCGGGGATGCCTGAGATCGGTGCTGTCGTCATCGGGGTGCCCCGCTCACCACCATCAGATTCCGTTGCGGGTGAGGCGCGGCGAGGCGGTGATGAGGCACATGCTGCGGGTCGCGGCGGGGCTGGACTCCATGGTGGTTGGCGAACGCGAGATCGTGGGACAGCTTCGCCGTGCGCTGAAGACCGCGGCGCGAGAGAACCTGAACACCCGGCTGCTGAACATGACCGCCGACCACGCCCTGCGTTGCTCACGGCGGGTGTCGGTGGCCACCCAGCTGGCCGATCAGGGACGTTCCATCGTCGCGGTTGGCCTCGACCTGGCCTCAGAAGCCGTAGGGGAGGGGGTCTCGCCGCGGGTCCTGCTCATCGGGACCGGGGCCTATGCCGGTGCGACGGTGCATGCCTTGCGCCGCCGTGGCTGGTCCACCATCAGCGTCTACTCCCGGAGCGGGCGGGCCGCCGATTTCGCCGAATCCCACGGAGTCGAGATCGTCGACGACCTCGACTCCGGATTGCGGGCCGCCGACCTGGTGGTCAGTTGCAGCGGTACTGGCGGATGCGTCCTGACCGAATCACTGGTGGCTTCGGCGCTCACGGTGCCCCGCCTGGGCGACATGACGATCCTCGACCTGGCGCTGCGCCGCGACGTCTCACCCGAGGTGGGCAGCCTCCCCGGGGTGAGGCTGTGGACTCTGGAGTCCATCGGGCAGGTCGCGGGGGAACTCACCTTCGCCCAGGTCAACGCGGCGGAGAACATCGTCGAGGAAGCCCTAGACGGTTTGCTGGCGGCGGTGCGGGGAAGGCAGCTCGATCCGGTCATCGTCGCTCTGCGTGACCTCGTCGCGGGGATGGTCGAAGACGAGGTCGCGCGGCTGCCGCGCACCAACATGTCCCGGGAGGCCGCCGAACGTGCGCTGCGGCGCCTCGCGGCCCGGATGATCCACGCCCCGCTGGACCGGGCGCGTCAGGCGGCCGAACAGGGCAATAGCCTGAGCTATGCCACGGCGCTCGGCGAGCTATATGACCTTGATGTCGCGGTTACCGACGCGCTCGGACAGGACCTGGCGCCGCTCGACCCGGGCACGCTGGAATGCACCTCGTGCCCGGCGACCGGGCTCCAACTCGACGACCTCAAGCCAGCTCGTCCGCACCTGGAGGCGATATGACACTGCTGCCCTATGACGCGATCATGTTCGTCAGCTATGGCGGTCCGAACGGGCCCGATGATGTGCTTCCGTTCATGCGCAACGCGACCCGGGGGCGGGGCGTCCCCGACGACAGGCTGGTAGAGGTCTCTGGCCATTACCGGATGTTTGGCGGCAAGAGTCCCATCAACGAGCGCAACGCCGAGCTGATGGCGGCGCTCGAGGCTAGATTGGCTGCCTTAGGCGCCGATATTCCCGTGGTGATCGGCAACAGGAACTGGCATCCCTTCTTTTCCGAGACTTTGTCCGAACTCAAACGCTCCGGTGCCCGGCGAGTGCTGTGCCTCATCACATCGGCCTATGCGTCTTATTCGGGCTGTAGGCAGTACCGCGAGGATCTCGCCCGGGCACTGGAGGAGATCGGCGGCGGTATCCAGCTCGACAAGATCGGCCCGTTCGCCGGGACGGAGGGTTTCGTGGCCGCCAACGTGGCGGCGGTGCGCGAGGCTCTGGACCGGCTGCCTGGGGCGCACCTGCTGTTTGTCACGCATTCGATTCCGACCGCGATGAACGCCGCTAGCGGCGATGGCCTCGGCACCTACGTGGCCCAGCATGAGCGGGTCATCGCGCAGGTAATGGCCGGTTTCGGCGACGAGGCGCCGGCCCACGAACTGGTCTACTGCTCGCGTTCTGGAGCTCCCCACATCCCATGGCTGGAACCCGACGTCAACGATCGCCTGGCCGAATTGGCCGACCAGGGCGTGAGGCGGGTGATCTCGGTGCCTATCGGTTTCGTCAACGACCACATGGAGGTCGTCTACGACTTAGACACCGAGGCCAGCCAGATCGCGGCCGAACTCGGTATCGACTATCTGCGGGCGGCCACCGCTGGCGTCCACCCGGAGCTGGTGGCCTCTCTCGCCGATGCGGTCCTCGCCCGGGCCGAGGCGGCCCGCGCTGGCCGGGTGGCCGGGGAAGATTCCCGCTTCGTGTGCCCCCAGACCTGTTGCCTGCCCCGGCCAGGGGCTGACCCCCAACCAGCGATCGCCTGAAAGGACGCCGATATGTACACCCATGATCCCCGCGATGATCAGAATGTCGACATCGAAGAGATCAACTCCAGGCCCCGCTACGGCATGCACGTAGTGCTCGCCGCCGATCGCGGTTTCCGTTCGGGTCTGGTTCCAGACGCCGCCGCACTCGCGGATCAGATCGATTCGTGCGGCGTGACCATCAGGGGGTTCTACGATGTCGCCGGGTTCACCGCGGACGCCGACCTGATGGTCTGGATGACCTGCGATGAACCCGCCCCGCTGCAGGCCGCCTACCGCACGATCCAGCGCTCTGCCCTGGGCGACTACCTGACCCCGGTGTGGTCGGTGGTGGGGGTTCATCGGCCGGCAGAGTTCAACAACTTCCACATCCCAGCCTGTTTCGGCGGGGTGCAGCCTCGCGAATGGCTGGTCGTTTACCCCTTCGTGAGGTCTCTTGACTGGTACTACCTGCCAGCCGAGAAGCGCGCCGAGATGCTGAAGGAGCATGGCATGGCCGCCCGTCCCTACCCGGACGTGAAAGGCTCGACACTGTCCGGTTTCGCGCTGGGAGACTACGAGTGGATCTTGTCTTTCGAGGCCGATGAGCTGCATCGGCTCACCGATTCGATGCGTCATCAGCGCGCCGCGGAGGCCCGGCTGCATGTGCGGGAGGAGACCCCGTTCTTCACCGGCCAGCGTGTCGGGCTCGATGAATGGCTGGCTCGGAGGGCATAGGCTATGGCACACCCAGGCGGACATCCCGGCGGACACCCCGGTGGCCGTCCCGCCGCTCATCCGGCAGGCCATCCCAAGGGGCACCCAAAGGGGGCGATGCATGCGAATCTGGATTTCGACAAGGCGCCCTTCATCGCGATCTGGGAAACCACCCAGGCCTGTGACCTCGCCTGTAAGCATTGCCGCGCTGAGGCCCAACCGCTGCGCAATCCCTTCGAGCTGAGCACCGGGGAGGCCAAGGCGCTGCTGGCGAGGTTGCGTGAGTTTGGCCGGATCATCTTTGTGTTCTCCGGTGGAGACTGCCTCAAACGCCCCGACATCGTCGAACTGGTGCGCTACGGCGCCGATCTCGGGCTGCGCATGGCGATCACCCCGGGCACGACTCCGCTGTGTTCCAAGGAGATGATGCAGCGCCTCAAGGACGCCGGCCTGACCCGGCTAGCGATCTCTTTGGACGGTTCCACACCGGAACTACACGACGAGTTCCGTCAGGTGCGAGGATCCTTCGACAATGGGCTGAGGATCCTGCGCGAGGCCCAGGAGATCGGCCTCACCACCCAGGTCAACACCGTGGTGCGCAAGGCGAACCTGGACGACATGGACGCCATGTGTTCGCTGATGGGAGAACTGGGCATCGTCTTCTGGGAAGTCTTCTTCCTGGTTCCGATGGGCCGGGCTAAGAAAGAAGACGTCGCCAGCGCGGAGGGCTTCGAGGAGGTCTTCCATAAGCTCTATGACCTCACCAAGACCGCGCCCTTCGACATCAAGGCCACGGCGGCGCCGCAATATTCCCGAGTGGTGTTAGAGCGCAAAAAAGCCGAGCGTGAGAGCATGGACGTCTTGACCAGCGGCATGCACTATTCGCAGGCCGACGGGATTGGGCGGGCGCGCAATGTCAATGATGGTGATGGGTTTGTCTTCATCAGCCATATCGGGGATATCTATCCCTCGGGATTCCTGCCGGTAAAAGCTGGCAATGTGCGCACCGATGACATTATCGAGGTCTATCGCAATTCGCCGCTGTTTCGCACGCTACGTGACCGGAGTCAGCTCAAGGGTAAGTGCGGGGTGTGCTCCTATCGCTCGCTGTGCGGCGGCTCCAGGGCCCGGGCATTCGCGATGACTGGGGACTACCTGGCGGCCGAACCCTTCTGCGCCCACGAACCGGCTAGGCACTGAGGCTCAGCTTTCAGAGCTACGCGGCCCCGCGCGGGCTGA
>JAUMYR010000036.1:0-4065 GCA_030528545.1 Propionibacteriaceae bacterium | reverse complement strand
ACCGGCTAGGCACTGAGGCTCAGCTTTCAGAGCTACGCGGCCCCGCGCGGGCTGAAGGATCTGGCCGCGGGTCAGGTCCCGATCTGGCCCGCGGACTTTGGCGCCCCGCCCGAGAAGCGAGAAACAGGCCGCAGCTGCGTGCCTGACGGGCCTTCTCCGGCGCGTGGGGCGAACCATTTCCTCCAGGATGGTCGTGGATGTCAACGCTTTCGCGGGGCCAGCCCGTCATAGAGGGCAGAAGGAGGTGACAGGTGTCCAGCGATCGACTCGGGTTCGATGCATTCGTCACATCACGAGGCCCCGCCCTATGGCAAGCAGCCTGGTTTCTCACCTGTGATGCACACAAAGCGGAAGACCTGGTGCAGAGCGCCCTGGCGCGTGTCTATGGCCGCTATCTCAGCGTCGGTAGCGACCAGCAGTTCGAGGCCTACGTCCGCCAGACCATGTACCGGGAGTTCTGCTCCTGGTGGCGGCGGAAGTGGAATGGTGAGCGCCCCACAGCCGAGATGCCCGAGGCAGCGGTTGAGGACAGCACCGGAAACATCGACCTAGCCCGGGCCCTCGCCGAGTTGCCGAAGATGCAGCGGGCGGTGCTCGTGCTGCGTTATTTCGAGGACCGCAACGTGGAGGAGACCGCGACGCTCCTGGGGATAAGCGCAGGCACCGTCAAGACACACACCTCTCGAGGATTAGCCGCTTTGCGGCGATCTCACTTTCTCGATGAAGGAGAATTGGTATGAACGATCTTGGCGATCATTTCAAGGCTCAGGCGCCGAATCCGCCTGACGCCGCTGGCTGGGCGGATCAGGCCCGTGGCCGATACCAGCGCCGGCGCACTGTCGGTGGTGCCATCACCATGGTCCTCGTCGTCGCGCTGGGCCTGCCCGTCGGGTGGACGCTCACCCGGGATCTCGCGGCTGCCCCAGAGACCGTGGTGCCAGCGGCATTCCAGTCCTCGGTGCCTGACCGGGCCGGGCTGTGCGCACCGTATCAGGACCTGAAACGCGCCGACGATGCGAAGCTGTGGCCCAAGACCAAGGCGCTCCCGGAGGGCCCGGCCCGGGTCTGGCTGTGCGATGACCAGGTGGCGCCCAACCCCGCCCGGATGATGCCAAGGGTCCCGCTCACGGATCCGGCGGCGGTGCAGAAGGCGATAGCGGCCTATAACGCCCTGCCCACCGACAGCAACCAGGTGTGCACCAGCGAGTTCGGCACGACCTACTACGTCGTCTACGAGTATCCAGACGGTACCCGGATCCCTGTGCGGGCAGCCCTCTATGGGTGCCGCTCGGTCAGCACCGGGCCGGGCTCTGACGCTCATCACAAGGCTGGCAGCGATTCCTTCCTCGACGGCCTGCTCGCGCTGTGGCCCAAGGACAGCGTTCCGGCCGCGGGCTGCCCCACCGCCACCAAGGAAGCGGTGGACCGGGCCTCCCTCACCCGCGCTGTCGCCTGCCTGCCCGCCGGTGACCAGAAAACCGACGTGATGGCGTTGACCCAGGATGCGCTGGAGGCGGTACGCACGCTGGAACCCACACCGATCGAACCACACTTTGGCGAACCGGTTCTGCGGGTCGCCCTGGTGGACAAGTCTGAGAACGTGACCCTCTGGGACTTCGATGGGCACTGGCTGCGTGACGCACAAGGCCATCTGGTGTCCTCCCCGAAAGCACTCACCGAGGAACTGCAACAGGCGATCGCGCTGCTGAAGCGCTGATCCTAGACGAGGGGGAAGGAAGGTGTCGTCCTAGCGGGCGAACGCCTGCCCCCATTTGAGCGTTCCCCCGGTGTGTAGCAGCCCACGCAGGTACAGCCTGCCACCGGCCCAGACCGCGAAGACGGTGAAGACGAGGTTCGCGGCCAGGGCCAGTAGCGCCTCCCACCAGGCGGCGCTGCCCGCCACCAGGCGCATCGGCATCAGCACGCTCGATAGGATCGGGATAAAGCTCAGCACGGTCTTGAGCCCCGCGGGGGCGACGAAGGCGGCGACGTATCCGGCCATGAGCACCAGGTTCAGCGGCAGCGAAGTCTGCTGGATGTCTTCGTAGCGGGTGGCCATGGCGCCGGAGGCGGCCCACAGGCAGGAGAGGGCCAGGAAGCCGGTGACGAAGAAGGCCAGGAACCAGCCGCCGCTGGCCAGGAACGTCGGCAGCAGGGCGGCATAGCTGGTGAAGGAACCCCCGATGGCGATGGTGCCCAGGTATAGCGCCACCTGGGCCAGGGCGAGTGCGGAGTTACCGAGGATCTTGCCGAGCAGCAGCTGGGCTGGGGGCACCGCGGCGCTGAGGATCTCCACGACCCGGGACTCCTTCTCTTTGACCACACTGGCAGCGATCTGCAGCCCGAAGATCAGGGCGGTCGTGAAGAACGTCACCGCGAACATGATCCCGATGATGAAGGCCACGAGCCAGCCCGTGCCGTTGGTCTCCGATGTGTTAACGAGCTTGAGGGGATCTCGGTGAAGCAGGGAGGCGGGTTCGACGCCGTGCGCGGAGGCCGCGTCGATCATCGAGGTGAGTGTGATCGCCTGATCGATGAGCGCGATCCAGCGGCCGCTGAAGGAGTCGGTTTCCTCGACGATGGCCTCCCAGCGGCCAGGCCACCTCAGGAGCGCGATGTCGTAGTCGCCGTCGGCCACTCCGGTCCGGGCGGCCTCAGGGGTGGAAACGTCGACGATCTTCCAGGGGGTCTGGTTGGTGGCGTTGACCCGCTGGACGACGGCCTTGGCCTGCGGGCCGACGACCGCGACGCTCACCTGCGGCGGGCTGGCGCCGCGGATCACCATGAAGACCATGCCCGCGATGAGGAGGGCGAGCGTTACCAGGGTCGAGGCGATGAAGGTGCGGTCGGTCAGCTTCGTCACGATCTCGTGGCGAGCGATGATGGCCCACTGGTTGCGGCGGTTCATGCGGTGACTCCTCGGTAAACTTCGCTCAGGGTAGGCACGACCGGCCCGAACGACCGGACGCGGCCGCGGCGCAGAGCCTCGGCTAGGACGTCCTGGCCGGCGCCGGGGTAGGCCAGCACGAAGGAGGCCTCGGTGCCGTGCACGTCGGCCTCGGTGACCTGGCTGAGGTCTCGCAGCCAGCCCAGATCGGTGTCGGTGCACAAGTGGTGACGGCTGATCGCGGAGGCGACCAGGTCCTCGACCGAACCGTCAGCGATCACGCGCCCGCTGGAGAGCACGACCACGTGGTCGGCGAGGTGCTCCACCAGGTCGAGCTGGTGCGAGCTGAACAGCACCGGCACGTCGCGGGCCACGTACTCGGAGAGGATGGCGAACATCTCGTCGACGGCTTTCGGGTCCAGTCCCGAGAACGGTTCGTCGAGGACTAGTCCGATCGGGTCGGCGAGGACGGCGGCGGCGATCTGTACCCGCTGCTGATTGCCCAGCGAGAGCGATTCCAGTTTGTCCTTGGCTCTCGGGTGCAGGCCGAAGCGCTCCAGCAGGGCAATGGCGGCCGCGCGGGCATCGCCGCTGGACATGCCGTGCAACTCGCCGAGGAAGACCAGCTGGGTGAGCACGCTCTGCTTCGGGAACAGGCCGCGTTCCTCTGGCATGTAGCCGAAGGACGCACGGACCTCTCGGGTGATCGGTTCACCGTTCCACAGGACTTCTCCCGAGGTGGGGGCGAGGACCCCGAGGATCATCCTCATGGCGGTGGTCTTGCCCGCGCCATTGCCGCCGACGAAGCCGGTCACGACGCCGGGCCGAACTGTGAAGGATACGTCGTCGACCGCGACAAGGTCGCCGAACTTGCGCACCAGGTGTCTGATCTCCAGCATGACGATCACACTAGCCAGCGAGGCCTTCCTGAGTCATCGACGGCGAGAATGAAAGATGGCGGCCGCGGCTCATCCGAAAGGATGAACCGGGCTGCGCGTTCCGCCGGAACGGGCCCGGGCTGCTGGGCTATGCCTGGGGCTGGATCAGACCGGACTCGTAGGCGGCGATGACCGCCTGCACCCGGTCCCTGACCCCGAGCTTGGTCAGCAGGTTCGACACGTGGGTCTTGACCGTGGCCTCGCTGAGGAAGAGGTCGGCCGCGATCTCGGCATTGGAGC
>JAUMYR010000266.1 GCA_030528545.1 Propionibacteriaceae bacterium | reverse complement strand
AGCTGCACGTCGACCACGCCGAAGGGTTCCAGGCGCGCCCCGAACCGGGAGTTGGTGCGCCGCACTCCCTTGGCCACCGCCCGCACCTGGCCGCGCCCCCGGGTCAGCAGGGTGACGATGCGGTCGGCTTCGCCGAGCGGGTGGGTGCGCAACACCACCGCCTCGTCCCGATACAGCCTGCTCGTCACGCCCCCAGTGTCCCATAGGCCACCCGGGGGGCGCCGCTGCCGCCTCTGACCGGGCCCCTCAGCGCTTGCGCGCGGTGATCGCGAACTGCAGCGGCAACCGTTCGGGCCCCTGGGTCAGGCCCCACGTCCCGTCCGGTAGCCGGTGCATGAGCTCTGGCCACCGGCACCAGGCAGCGGAGGCGAACTCCTCCACGGCCGTGATCGTCAACCCCGCCTCGATGAGGGCGGTGATGATCTCCCCCAGGCCGTGGTTCCACTGGTGGTTGCGGGTGTGGGCGACGGCGGGGGCGCCGGGAGCCGAGACGTAGCTGCCCGCGCTGTCCGCCGAGACGGGCAGCTGGGTCTCGAAATAGGGGTAGGTGAGCTGCAGGCCCGCGCTGGCGTCGTCCCCCACGGCCATGTACATGGGGTGGTCGTCCCGAATGAAGAACAGCCCGCCGGGCCGCAACAGGGAGGCCACCACGCGGGCCCACCGCGCAACGTCGGGCAGCCAGCACAACACGCCCAGCGACGTGTAGACCAGATCGAAGTCGCCCACCACCGCCGTGCGCGCGTCGTAGACGTTGGCCTGCACAAACTCAATGTCGACGGCCGCGCGGGCGGCCAGTCTGCGGGCGTGAACCAGCGAGTTGGGAGAAAGGTCGAGACCCACCACGCGCCCCGCGCCCCGCCGGGCAAAACCGATGGTGTCGGTGCCCACGTGGCACTGCAGATGCAGCACATGTTTGCCCGTCAGGTCCCCGAACCGGTGTATATCCGGCGCCAGCTCCGCGCTGATGGCGGTGCGGTCCGCCACCAGTTCCTCCACCCCCTGGTAGCCCCCGGCCATGTGCAGATCGGCACGGTCGTCCCAGTTACGCTGATTGTCGGCAAACCAGTCGGCCTGCCCGCCCTGCATCGCCACTTTGGGTCCCTTTCTGCGGCGGGCGGCCCGGAAGCGCGCCGCGCTACCGCACCGCCCGGTTGACGGCGGAGATAACCGCCCTAAACGAGGCGGTCATGATGGAGGTGTCGATCCCGACGCCCCACAGCACCTGGCCGTCGACCTCCACCTCGATGTAGGCCGCGGCCTGCGCCTCCCGGCCCGAGCCGAGGGCGTGCTGCGCGAAGTCGCGCACCGTCAGGTGCACCCCCACCTGCTCCAACGCGTTGATGAAGGCGGCCAACGGCCCGCTGCTGGCCGCGCGCAGCACCACGGGCTGCCCAGCATCCGTGATCGTGGTCTCCACGTGAGTGTCGGCCCCGCGCGGACTGGAGGACGACGAGGACTGCAGGTGGTAGCGGCCCCACGGTTGCAGGCCGTCAGCCAGGTCGTAGGGCAGGTACTCGTCGACGAACAGGCGCCACAGGCTGGCCGCGTCGATCTCGCCGCCGCTGGCCTCCGTGTGGTGCTGCACGATGCGGGAGAACTCGATTTGCAGGCGGCGCGGCAGGTCCATGTGGTGCACGGTCTTCAGCAGGTAGGCCACCCCGCCCTTGCCGGACTGGGAGTTGACCCGCACCACCGCGTCGTAGCTGCGGCCGACGTCGTGCGGGTCGATCGGCAGGTACGGCAGCGCCCACGGCACCGCCGTCTCGTCGCCGCCCGCCTGCGCCACGGCGGCGGCCCGCGCCTCGAAGCCCTTCTTGATGGCGTCCTGGTGGGAGCCGGAGAACGAGGTGTAGACGAGGTCGCCGACGTAGGGGTGGCGCTCGGGCACGTCCATCTGGGTGCAGTGCACGACGGTGCGACGCACCGCGTCGATGTCGGACAGGTCGAGCTGCGGGTCGATGCCCTGGCTGAACAGATTGAGCGCCAGGGTGGTCAGGTCGACGTTGCCGGTGCGTTCCCCGTGCCCGAACAGGCAGCCCTCGACGCGGTCGGCCCCGGCCAGCAGCGCCAGTTCGGCGCTGGCCACCCCGGTGCCGCGGTCGTTGTGCGGGTGGATGGACAGGCAAACGTGCTGCCGGTGGGAGATGGAGCGGGAGAACCACTCGATCTGGTCGGCATACACGTTGGGGGTGGCCCGCTCGACGGTGGCGGGCAGGTTCAGGATGATCTCGCGCTCCGAGTCGGGCTGCCAGGTGGCCAGGACGTGCTCGCACACCTCCAGGGCATAGTCGCGCTCGGTGTCGACGAAGATCTCGGGCGAGTACTCGTAGCCGAAGAGCGTCTCGTCGCCGAGGACCTTCTCGGCGTGGGCCATC
>JAUMYR010000035.1:19114-22806 GCA_030528545.1 Propionibacteriaceae bacterium | reverse complement strand
CATCAAACCAGGACCACCCAAAGGCACCCCAAAACCACCCACAACGTAAACAAAGTCCCGGGACATCCGTTAACGATGTCCCGGGACTTCACAATGGTCGGGGTGACAGGATTTGAACCTGCGGCCTCATCGTCCCGAACGATGCGCGCTACCAAGCTGCGCCACACCCCGATTGGCCCTAGGGCCGAAGGAGAGTCTAGCCCATGAGCGCCCCGATCACGCAACCGGCAGCAGAGTCAGCAGGCTGACCTCCGGACGGCACGCGAAACGGTAGGGGGCGAAGGGGGAGGACCCGACACCCGCGGACACGTGCAGGTGCGCGGTGTGGCCGCCATAGGTGTGTCTGGATAGTCCCTTGGCGCGGGCCGATTCCAGGTCACAGTTGGTGATGATCGCACCCTTGAAGGGGACGCACACCTGGCCCCCATGCGTGTGCCCGGCGAGGATGAGGTCCATCCTGTCGGCGGCCATGGCGTCAAGTATCCGCAAGTAGGGGGCGTGGGTGACGCCGATGTTGAGGTCGGCGTGCTCTGGGGGCCCCGCGACCATCGCGTAGTCGTCCAGCCCGAGATGGGCGTCGTCGGTGCCACGGAAAGCGATGCTCCGCCCCGCGACCTCAATCCTCACCCGGCGATGCGTCAGGTCCCGCCAGCCCCACGACTGCATCCGGTCGCGAAGCTCCCGCCAGGGCAGGTCGCGGGCCGGAGCGTGCTCCTCCCGGTGGGCGGTGGAGCGCAGCAGGTAAGCCGCCGGGTTGCGGAACTTCGGTCGGTAGTAGTCATTGGAACCAAAAACGAAGACCCCAGGAACCTCACGCAAGGCGCCCCAGGCGGCGAACAGGGGCTCCATGGCCTCCGGTTCGGCGAAATTGTCCCCGGTGTTGATCACCAGGTCTGGCTCGAGGCTGACCAGGCTCTCCAGGAACCGCAGCTTCGCGCGCTGCCGCGCGACCAGGTGGACGTCCGAGATGTGCAAGACCCGCAGAGGGGACTGACCGGCGGGCAGCACCGGTACCTCGAACCTGCGGACGCAGAACATCCGCGCTTCGGTCAGCCCCCACGCCAACCCCGCAACACCAATGCCCGCGCCCGCCATCAGGGTGCGGGGGATGACCTTTCTCACCGTCCTGGGGAGGGCTGGGCCGGTGCTGGGCTTGGCTCCGGTTCCTCTTCACGAGGCTCTGGGCCGCGAGAGATCCGCAACATGATGGTCGAGAACTTCGGCGCCGTGCCCGAGGGGGAGATCCCGAGGAATGTCCCCACCGGACGATCCGAATACTGCGGGAACTCCGCGGTGGAGAACCCGGCCTCTTCCAGGGTCGCCTTCGCCTGCTCCTTCGACATCCCGGCAACGCTGGGCACCGGTACCCGCTCGCCGGCCAGAATCTTGCTGGGCGGCTCTTTGAACTTCGTGTTGGGCCGCCCGTCGAGCCCGGCGAGCATCGCTTCACGCCAGATCTGGCCCGCGTTCACGCCGAAGCCCCGGATGAAGGTCCCGCTCGGCAGGCGCAGGTTGTTCAGCGTCCGCTTGCGGCCCTCCCAGAAGCTCTTGGACTCCGCACCCCGGTCCACCGCGATCATCGCGGTGCCGGCGAGTTCGGGGGTGAACCCGGCGAGCCAGATGGCTATGTTCTCGGCGCTGGTGCCGGTTTTCGCGGCCTGGGAATAGGAGCGAGGCAGGGCCACCGCGCGCGCCGTGCCATAGGAGGGCGGGCCGGTCAGCATCTTGGTGACCGCGTCGGCGATCTCGGGTTCGATGACCTTCTGGCAATCCTGTGGCGGAACCTCGATGCTCTTGCCGTCCCGGGAGGTGATGGAGGACAGAATCCGCGGTTTGCAGCGGACCCCACGGTTGGCGATGGTCGCATAGGCCTCGGTCATCGACAGCGGGGTGATCTCGACAGCCCCGAGCACGAAGGTCGGGAACTGCTGGCTCAGCAGAGAGTCACCGTCGGCGCGCTCCAGACCGAGCTTCTCTGCCATTTTCACGCTCTCACAGATACCCACATCGCGCAGCAACTGTACGTAGAAGGTATTCACCGACTGGGCCGTTGCCTTGGCGATGTCGATGATGCCGTAATTCGCCCCGCCGTTGCTGACATCCCACTTATTCCCGGTACCCCGGGCGATCACCGGCCCGTCACAGCCCCGGAAACGCTGGCCGTGGAAGTTGATCTTGTTGGGGGAGGCATAGGACTTCGAGGCCGGGAATCCCTTCTCGAAGGCCGCCGCCAGGGTAAAGAGCTTGAAGGTCGACCCCCCGTGGTAGCCCTCGGCCCCGCCCATCTTCCGGGTCACCGCGTAGTTGTAGTAGGACTGTCCCGGTTCCGAGCCCTGTTGAGGCCTGGACTGAGCCATCGCGACGATGTAACCGGTGGAGGGCTGAATCAGCACCGAGGTCGAGATCACCGGATCGGTGGGGGCGACCATCTTGTGGATGGCCTCCTCGGTGGCGTCTTGGACCCTCGGGTCGAGCACGGTCTGGATGGTCAGCCCGCCTCGGTTCAGCAGATTCTCCCGCTCCTCCCGCGTCGCGCCCAGGTGGCTCATCTCGTCCGAGAGCAACACGTTCTTGACGTACTGGCAGACGTGTGGGTAGCGGGCAGAAACACAGCCCTGTTTGATCTCTTGGACCTTACTCTTGTCGAAAGGCTCGGCGTTCGCCTCGGCCTCCTGTTCGGCCGTGATATAGCCTTCCCGCCTCATCTCACCCAGGACGAAGCTGCGCCGGTTGAGGGCTCGCTCGGGGTTACGGATCGGGTCGGCATCGGAGGGATATTTCACCAGGCCAGCGAGCAGGGCCGCCTGCGCGATCGTCAGCTCTGATGCGGTCGTGTTGAAATATCGGCGGGCCGCGGACTCCACCCCGTAGGCTCCGGCGCCGTAGTAGGCGATGTTGAGATATCCCTCAAGGATCTGGTCCTTGGTCAGCCGTTTCTCGAGCGCGATCGCGTAGCGGAGTTCCCGGATCTTGCGTTCGATGCTTTCCTCGATGGCCTTCTCCTGGGCCTCCTTGTCGCCCTCGTAGAGGGCCTTTTCGAACAAGACCATCTTGACGTATTGCTGAGTGAGCGTCGATCCGCCACCGGTCACCTCACCGGCCCGGGAGTTGCGCACCAGCTGGCGCATGATGCCCTCAAGGTTGATGGCGCCATGCTTGTAGAAGGTCTTGTCCTCGATCGCGATCTGCGCCTGCTGCATGATCGGCGCGATCTTGTCGAGAGGCACGTTCACCCGGTTCTCGTTGAAGAAGGTCGCCATCACCGAGCCATCGGCCAGCAGCACCTGGGAACGCTCGGAGCGGGGTGGGACCTCAAGCTCGGCGGGCAGGTCATCGACGGAGTCGCTCGCGATCTTCGCTGCGCTGCCGACCACCGAGGCCAGGGGGAATGCCAGCCCGGCGATCAGCAAACCGGATAGCACGCTCACCGCGAAGAACATGCCGAGGGCGTAGAGCCTCCGCGTCGTTGGATTACCTGCCATGCGTACAAGGGTACGTGACGGTCCGGACAATTCCTTAGTCCAGGAAGGTCGCGGTCTATAGCCGAGGTTGAGGGCCCGTCCTGGGGCCGCCGTCGCAGATCAGCGAGTCCACGGCGCCCGGTCCAGATTGAGCAGGAAGAGGTATGGCATTCTCACCCCCTAGTGGGGTAGGTTCAGCGCAAGCAGGCTCACGCGTGATGGAGGAAGCCG
>JAUMYR010000035.1:14740-19014 GCA_030528545.1 Propionibacteriaceae bacterium | reverse complement strand
CCCCCTAGTGGGGTAGGTTCAGCGCAAGCAGGCTCACGCGTGATGGAGGAAGCCGCAGTGTCGACACCTGACGACGACTGGACGCTTAGGGCGAAGTGCCGCGGGATGGAGGATGCGCTCTTCCCGGAGGGCAAGGACCAGAAGCGAGCCCGCGTGGTGTGCAACGGTTGCCCGGTACGCAAGGAATGCCTCGCCGAGGCTCTCGATAACCGCATCGAATGGGGTGTGTGGGGCGGAATGACCGAAAGGGAGCGGCGGCAGCTGTTGCGCCAGCGCCCCGATATCACCGACTGGCGTGCGGTCCTGCTCGGCGCGGAGAATCCGGTCGACGTCGCGGTGCGCGGCTTCCCCACCCGTAGCGTGGAGTCCTACGGGGCTCGCCGCCGTGGCTGAGGGAACCCTAAGCTTGGCCTATGACCAAATGGGAATACTTCACAGCACCGATCCTGAGCCACGTCGCGCAGCAGATCCTCAATAATTTTGGTTCCGAAGGCTGGGAGCTCGTGCAAGTGGCTCCGGGACCGAATCCCGACACGATGGTCGGCTACTTCAAGCGTCCGGTCGAATGAGCACGCCCTCCCAGCGGCTGGCCCAGCTCGGCCTTGAGCTGCCGCCGGTCGCCGCGCCAGTTGCCGCTTACCAACCCGCCGCGCGCTTCGGGAACCAGGTGATGACCTCGGGCCAGCTTCCCTTCGCAGGGGGAACCCTGATCCACTCGGGCAAGGTCGGAGCCGAGGTCAGCGTTGAGGACGCCCAAGAGTGCGCCCGGCTCGCCGGGCTGAACGCACTGGCCGCCGCCGCCGCGGTGGCTGGTGGCCTGGACCGGATCGCGTCGGTGGTGAAGCTGGTCGTGTTCGTCGCGAGCGACCCATCCTTTACCGGCCAGCCGCAGGTCGCCAACGGCGCCTCCGAGCTGATGCAACAGGTGTTCGGAAGCCAGCACGCCCGCAGCGCGGTGGGGGTCAGCGTCCTGCCCCTGGACGCGCCGGTCGAGGTCGAACTGATCGCTGAACTGGCCTGAGCCGAGGCCCGGCTCAGCGCAGGATGCGCTGCCTGAGCCGGGCGATATCGCGGATGGTGAGCCTGCGAAAGCCGCTGTCGATGATGCCGCGGGCAGCCAAGTCGGTGAGCGTGCGGTTGACTGTTTCCCGCGTTGCGCCGACCATGGCGGCTAGCTCGGTCTGGGTCAGTTCGTGTGCCACGAGGATTCCCTCCGGGCATTCCTCGCCCACGGCATCGGCCAGATGCAACAGCATGGCGGCGACGCGGCCGGGCACGTCGTTGAGGGACAGCCCCGTGATTACTAGGTCGGCGCGCCTCAGCCGGTTGACGAGCTGGCCGATGAACGCGGCGGACAGGCTGGGGTGGCGGGCCAGGAGGTCGTGCAGGGCGTCTTGGGGCAGGTGGGCCAGTTCGGCGGCGGTGACCGCGGTAGCGGTGGACGAGCGGCGTCCACCATCAAGGGCGGATAGCTCACCGAACACATCCGAGGGGCCGAGCAGCCGCAGCAGTGAGCGCCGGGCATCGGGGGAACCGGCCGTGCCATGCCCCCGGCACAGCTTCACCTTCCCGCTGAGGACGAAGTAGATGCCGTCGGCTAGGTCCTGCTCCTCGAAGATGGTTTCGCCTCGGCCCAGCTTGCGCAGCTTCAGCGCAGCACCGAATTCGCAGGCGGCCTCCGGTGTGAGTTCGCGAAACACCGGCAGCGCCATCACCGTGACCATCCCGTCCATGCGAGCCTCCAATCTTGTGGCAACGTCATCGTCCCACAGGTAAGGCAGACCTATGTGAAGTCCCAGGATCTTCTCCCGGGCGATCCGGGCCGGGCCCGGGAGAAGATCCTCTGCACGGCGAGCGATGGACCCCTGCCCGCTCCCGGCTTCGGCGGGCGGCCGGAGGGATCATCTAGTCTTGCAGCGTGAGTGATGACCAGCTGAGGCTCAGGTCCGAGCGCGTCTTTCGCGTCCTCGGCGAGTGCTACCCGGCCGCGCGAGCCGAACTGGACTTCACCAACCCGTTCGAGTTGCTGATCGCCACCATCTTGTCGGCTCAGTCCACCGACCGCAGGGTCAACACCGTGACCCCCGCGCTGTTCTCGGCCTACCCAGACGCGGCCGCGCTGGCGCTGGCCGACCGGGCCACGGTCGAGGAGATCGTCCGGCCGACCGGGTTCTTCCGGGCCAAGACCGAAGCGATCCTGCAAACGGCCGCCCGGCTGGTCGCTGACTACGGTGGGGAAGTCCCGGCTAGCCTCGACGATCTGGTGACGCTGCCCGGGGTGGGGCGCAAGACCGCCAATGTCGTCCTGGGTAACGCTTTCGGAGTGCCTGGGCTGACCCCCGACACCCATTTCATGAGGGTGTCGCGCAGGCTGGGATGGACCAAGGCCAAGACTCCTGACGCCATCGAGGCCGATATCGCCGCACTGTTCGCGCCCAAGGACTGGGTCCAGCTGTCCCACCGCCTCATCTGGCACGGCAGGCGTCGCTGTCATGCCCGCAACCCCGCCTGCGGTGCCTGCCCGGTCGCGGCCGACTGCCCGTCCTTCGGCGAGGGAGAGACCGACCCGGCCAAGGCGGCGTCAATGGTGAGGGAGCCGCGACGATGAGGGGCCGCAGAACCCTCGCCTCGCTCCTGACCGCCGGGACGCTGGCGCTGCTCGGCTGCGCTGGCAAGCCGATCCCCGAGCCACCAGCGGCCCCCCCGACCGACCTCGCGGGGTTGCGCCGGGCGGCCGGGCTGCCGGAGTGCCCCGACACCGACGCCGCTGCCGCGCCGGTCCCGGAGGGCCTGCCCCAGACCGCGCTTGAATGCCTCGGGGGAGGGACAAAGGTGAACCTGGCCGGGCTGCCCCGGCACAAGATGGTCATCAATCTGTGGGCCCAGTGGTGCGGACCCTGCCGGGAGGAGTCCCCCTACCTCGCCGAGGCGAAGTCTCGCCTTGAAGGCAAGGTCCAGTTCTTCGGCATCAACTACACCGATCCGCGCGAGGATCTCGCGATCGAGTTCGCTGGCCTTGTCGGGTGGACCTACCCACACGTGGCCGACCCGGAACGCACGCTGCGAGCCGCGCTGGGCGTGACCGGGCTGCCGCTGACCCTTTTCGTGGACGCCGAAGGGAGGGTCGTCGCTCGCCATGTCGGCGTGATCGTCTCGACCGAAGAGCTGATGGAACTGGTAGCCCAGCACCTGGGGGAATCATGAGGCCGCTGGAAAGGCTCATCTGTGCCGCGTCCGACCCGCACCAGCGTGGCATCCTCACGCTAGGTGGGCCGGTGCCGGCCGATGCCAGGAAGGCCGCGGTGCTGGTGCTGCTCACCCAAACCCCAGAGCCCGTGGTGACACTGATCGAAAGGGCCTCGACGCTGCGCAAACATGCAGGTCAGATCGCTTTCCCCGGCGGCGCGGTGGACCCCGGCGACGAATCGGTGGTCGCCGCGGCGCTGCGGGAGACCGAAGAAGAGATCGGTCTGCCGCCACGGGAGGTGCGGGTATTCGGCACGCTGCCGGAGGCCTGGGTGCCAGTCAGCGGCTATGGGGTCACCCCGGTGCTGGGTGCCTGGGACGGCCGCTATCCGATCCGCCCGGTGCGGCCGGAGGAAGTCTCGGCCGTCTTGAGGCTGCCCGTGACGCGGCTTTCCGACCCGCAGGTTCGGGCCTGCTCGGTCCATTCCAGTGGCCATACCGGCCCGGCTTTCGTCCTGGATCACCTGTTTATCTGGGGCTTTACGGCCCACCTGTTGAGCTGGGTGCTAGAACTGGGTGGGTGGGCGCGTCCCTGGGACGATACCAGGCTGCTAGATGTGCCTGAGCGGTTCCAGCGGGACCGCAAGCCGACTACCTGAGGAGAAATATTCCATGTTCCGACGGAGGCCCGATTGGTGGCGAAACGCCGTGGTCTACCAGATCTATCCCCGGTCCTTCGCAGACAGCAACGACGACGGGATCGGCGATCTGCGGGGCATCATCGGGCGCCTCGATTACCTAGCCCGCCTCGGGGTGGACGTCATCTGGCTCTCCCCGGTCTACGCCTCTCCCCAGGACGACAACGGCTACGACATCTCCGACTACCAGGCGATCGACCCGATGTTCGGGACCCTGGCCGACATGGACGAACTGATCGCCGCTGCTCAGGAGCGGGGGATCGGCGTGGTCATGGACCTGGTCGTCAACCACACCTCCGACGAGCACCCCTGGTTCCAGGAATCCAGGGACCCATCGTCAGCGAAACGGGACTGGTACCTATGGCGTCCCGCCCGGGACGGCCACACCCC
>JAUMYR010000035.1:10110-14640 GCA_030528545.1 Propionibacteriaceae bacterium | reverse complement strand
GCGGTTTACGCCATGATGCGCTGGTGGCTGGACCGTGGCATCGACGGGTTCCGCATGGACGTCATCAACATGATCTCGAAACCGGAACCGCGCTACGGCCAGGTCGCACCGGGCGAAACCTACGCCTGGGACATGACTCCCATCGACGGCCCGCGTATCCACGAGTTTCTCCGCGAGATGCATGCCGAGGTCTTCGCCGGACGCGATCTGCTGACGGTCACAGAGATGCCGGGAACGACCCCAGAACAGGCCCTGGTATACACAGACCCCGCCAATCGCGAAGTCAATATGGTGTTCCAGTTCGAACACATGGATATCGACACCCAGCCGGGGAAGGCCAAATGGGCGTTCCGGCGGCTGTTCCTGCCCGATCTCAAGGCCAGCCTGAACCGGTGGCAGACGGCGTTGGGTGAGGTTGGCTGGAACTCGCTCTACTGGGATAACCACGACCAGCCGCGGATCGTCAGCCGGTGGGGAGACGACTCTGACGAGCACCGGGTCGCCTCGGCCAAAGCGCTGGCGACCGTCTTGCATCTCCACAAGGGGACCCCCTACATCTACCAGGGGGAGGAACTGGGCATGACGAACGCCGGGTTCACCGCTATCGGCCAGTACCGCGACATTGAGTCGCTGAACGCCTATGAGGAGGCGGTGGTTTCCGGCACCGACCCGGCGGAGATGCTGGAGGCGCTGTCGGTCAAGAGCCGTGACAATGCCCGCACCCCGATGCAATGGGACGCGAGCCCACACGCCGGGTTCACCACCGCCACCCCGTGGCTTCCGGTGAACGCGAATTACCCACAGATCAACGCCGCCGATCAGGTGCACGACCCCGATTCTGTTTTCTCCCATTACCGGAATCTCATCGGGCTGAGGCATGAACATGAGGTCGTGCGGACCGGAAGTTTCGAGCTGTTAGAGCCAGACCACGAACAGATTTACGCCTTCACCCGGGTCCTAGGTGACGAGCGGTGGCTGGTGGTGGCGAACCTGTCGAGCCAGAGCGTTGGCCTCCCGGCGGACATCAGGGGACTGGCCGTGGCGCAGGAGATCCTGGTCACCAGCCCCTCCGGGGAGTGGGACCGGCTGGCGCCCTGGGAGTCCCGCGTCCTGAAGCTGGGCTGAACCTGGTCATCCGGCCCTGTGGGGGTCCGCGAACGGAGAGCGTGCTGGCTTACCGGCGCGTGCCAGGCCGCCGGGCGCTGACTATTCGGCGGGTTCGGCTGGCTTGACCGTGATGGACAGCACCTGGGGCTCCCGCTTGAGCGCCGCGGTGAGCGCCTTGATCGTGGTGTTCAGCTCGTCGATGGTAGCCTCCGGCTTGCGGATCTGCTTGAAGCGGCTGCGTCCGATGAGGGCACACACGGCGGCGAGGATGAGGGAGACGACGGCCACCAGGACGAAGCCCCAGATGAAGGCCGACCAGGTGCCCAGACCGGTGAACGTGTTGAGCAGCCAGCCGACCGTCAGCGCGCCCGCGATCAGTAGCATCCACAAGGCGTGCAAGGCGAAGGTCAGTGCGGCGCCGAACAGCCCGCCGCCGAAGGCCGCGCGTTTGACGTTCGGGCGCAGCTCGGCCTTCGCCAACTCGTATTGATAGTTGATGACAGACTTCAGCTCCTCGGTGATCTCGTTGATCCGGGACTTCGGTTCGGGCGTCGTCATCGTGCTCCTTTCGCTGGGAGCGAGCCTACTGCCTCACAGACTGATCCGCAGACCGGGCTCTGGCCGGATGACGGGAGCGGTGAACTCGTCGTGCGCGGCGCGGGTGCGCCAGCACATGAGCTGGAAGGGGAGTTTGAGGTGCTCCGAGGCGCTGGCCGAATCGTCGTAGAGGGCACC
The DNA here is from genome assembly GCA_030528545.1 of Propionibacteriaceae bacterium. The sequence continues at coordinate 12,798 of JAUMYR010000035.1, read as the reverse complement.
GACGTCGGCGAGCAGTCCGTCCAAAGCCGATGGGCTGAGGCGGCGCGCGAGCGGCTGGGCCTTGACGAGTTCCAGCATCGCGGCCCTGGAGATTGGACGCCACACGCGGAACTGCCGCTGTTCGAGGTCATGGAAGTGTTTGCTGCGCCGCACCTCATCGATTGAGTGTATGCCGTAGTCACCCGCCATCGCGAGGGGGTCGAAGTGTCTCAGCAGAGCGATCAGGCGTTTGACCCAGGGCACCGAATCGTCGCGGACGAGCACCGAGACCGCGAGTCTGCCGGTCGGTCTCAAAGCGCGAGCGATCTGCGGCAGCGCGATGTCGGCCCTGATCTCGGGCAGCCAGTTGTGCATCGCCACACCATCGAACTGCAAAGGTTCGAAGGGAAGGTGTTCGGCCTGGGCGGCGACGACGGCCCTACACCCGTGGAGGGGGCGCGGACGCGGGTGCGCCCAGAACACCTCATGGCTCCGCTCGACCAAGAGGCTGGGCAACATGGGGCCGCCACCGAGGACTAGGACACGCGGGCAGCCCCCCAGCAGCCAGTCGAGGGCTGCGCTCGGGAACCAGGTGGTGTTGGGCATGGTCTAGCTGTCCGTCTTCTCTGTCCACAGTCACGGGTCGGCGTCGAATGTTATCCACATTCTGAGGGCGAGGCGACATTTCGTCTCGCCCATCAACCCATCGTAAAGACATGAGGAGCGAATTACTCCGGTTGTTGATTACCCGAGATCCGACCTTGGCCGAGGTGGTGCTCGCCAGCGCGGCGGCGCTGGGCTCTCAGGTGACCGTGGCGAGGGACACCGAGAACGTGCGCCGGTCGTGGCGGACGGCTGATGTGGTGCTGGTCGGCGCCGACTCGGCCGAACTGGTGCTTTCCCTCGGTCTCGGGCAGCGGCCCCGGGTATTCCTGGTTGGCACCCGTGCGGAGGAACTCGCGGCCTTCTCGGTTCCTCTCAAGGCGGCGGTCATCGCTTTGCCGGAATCCTCCGGTGCCCTCGCGGGAGTGCTCAACGAGCCGGTGGCGGCAGCGGGCGCGAGAGCGGTCTGGTTGCTCGGTGCCGGGGGCGGGCTTGGCTGCACCACCCTGGCGGGAACGCTGGCGGTCCTCGCGGCTCGCAAGGTTCGGGTCGCGGCGGTGGAACTGGACCCCTACGGAGGCATCGATCTGTTATTCGGGGCCGAACAGGCTCCCGGCTGGCGCTGGCCGGAGCTGTCCAGTGCGGTCGGGCAACTCGACTCCCTGGCAGGCCAGGTGCCACACGGTTCGGGGGTCGATCTCATCGCGATGGGACGGGGAGGTTTCTCCCCGCCGCCCCTGGAGGCTGTCCGCTCAGTCACCGATTCGCTGGCCCGCAGCCACGAACTGGTGATCTTCGACGGTGGGCGCGATCGCCCGGCGCTGGACGGTGTCCGGATCTGGTTGCTAGTGGGCGGGGATGTACGTTCGGTGGCTGCCGCCCAGGTGCTCGGCGACGAGATCGACCTTGAGGACGCCGAAGTCGTGGTGCGCACCGGGCCTGGCCGTTCGATCGCCCCGGAGCTGGTCGCCGACACGCTTGGTCTGCCCCTAGCCGGGACGGTTCCCACCGAGCGCAGGCTCCCGCGGATGGTGGAGGCTGGTCGCGCTCCGGGCAGCCTCCGGGGGCGTTACCGCAACGCGGTCGAACGATTGTGGCGGAGGATCCGATGATCCCCGAGGAGGAACTGGACCGGATACGGCAGCGGCTGGCGGTCACCGGCCGGATCGCATGCGATGCGACCGATGTGGCACAGACCATGAGGGAATGTGGCCTAGTGGTGTCAGACGCGCGGGTGCTGGACGCCCTCGACCTGCTGCGGCGAGACAGCGTCGGCGCGGGGGTCCTCGACGACTTGCTGGCGCTGCCAGGGGTGAGCGATGTGCTGGTGAACGGGCCCCGGGAGGTCTTCATCGACCGGGGCGGTGGCCTGGAACCGGTGAGTCTGGAGTTCGTCGACGATGCGCAGGTGCGAAGGCTGGCGGTGCGGCTGGCGGCCAGTATCGGCAGACGCCTCGACGATGCGAGTCCCTTCGTGGACGGGCGCCTGGCCGACGGTACCCGGTTACACGCGATCCTCTCGCCAGTCGCCGAACCCGGCACCTGTATCTCGCTGCGGATCCCGGCGAGGAAGACGTTCTCGCTGGACTCCTTCGTGGAGGCTGGATCGATCCCGCGGGAGGGCGCCGATCTGTTGCGAGGACTGGTGGCCTCCCGGGCGGCCTTCCTCATCAGCGGGGGGACGGGAAGCGGTAAGACGACCCTGCTGGCGGCCCTGCTATCCGAGGTCCCCGGCGAGGAGCGGATCGTGATCGTGGAGGACTCTCGGGAGCTGCGTCCCGATCACCCCCACTGCGTCCGGCTGGAGGGACGCCCAGCGAACGCCGAGGGCGCGGGTGGGATCGCCCTGACGCAGCTGGTGCGTCAGGCGCTGCGGATGAGGCCGGATCGGGTCGTGCTGGGGGAGGTGCGTGGCGCTGAGCTGTGCGACCTGCTGACCGCGCTCAACACCGGACACGAAGGGGGGTGCGGCACCGTGCACGCCAACTCGATCGTCGATGTCCCGGCCCGCCTGGAGGCACTCGCCGCGCTAGGAGGGATGAGCCGCGATGCCTGTCACGCCCAGGTCATCGCTGCTATGGACGTGGCGATCCACATCCGCCGCGA
>JAUMYR010000035.1:6115-10010 GCA_030528545.1 Propionibacteriaceae bacterium | reverse complement strand
GGCGGACGCGAGCCGCGGCCCGGGAAGTGGCCAGGGCCTCCCGGATGTTCGCCAGCCAATTGCGGATCGGGCAGGTCCCCGTGGTTGCCCTGGCCGAGGTCGCGGCTGAATGTTCGGTGCTGCGTCCGGCCGCGGAAACAGCCCGCATTGGCGGTGACGTGGCTGAGGCGTTGCGTCGCCTGGCCGACCAGCCGGGACGCCTCGGACTGACCCAGCTAGCCGCGGCCTGGCAGTTGAGCGGTGACAGTGGGGCTCCGATCGCCGATGCCGCGGATCGGGTGGCGGAGGGACTCCGAGAGGAGGAAGAGACCGCGGCGAGTGTCGCGGTCGAGGTGGCTGGCGCCCGCACCACAGGACGGATCATGGCGCTGCTTCCCCTCGCGGGCCTGGGGCTGGGGTATCTCGCCGGTGGTGATCCGGTGCGCTATATCGCCACGACGTGGCTAGGGCAGACGCTGTTCGTCGCCGGGGTCGCGCTGGCGGCGGCGGGCGCGTGGTGGCTGGAATGGCTTGCCGATTCGGTGATGCCGCGACGTGGAGGTGGGTCATGAACGACATGGAGGTGGGTTTTGAACATATTCGCTGCAGTGACCGCGGCGCTCGCGGTATGGCTGTGGGCCGGTCCGGGAGGAGGGCAGCTCTGCCGCCTCCGAGCGGCTCGCCCGGGCGGTGTCCCGCGTTGGCTGGCGGGACGGCCGGGGGCCCCGGAGCTGAACCTGAGGCTGGCGGTGGGGCTCGGGGTCGGCGTCGGGCTCCTGGTGTGGCTACCGGGGCTGTGGGGCGTGGCCGGTGGCGCGCTGGCGGCCGCGGTGGTGGTTGCGGGGCTGGGGTTCCTGGAGACGGGCCGGAGCCGGGCACAACGGCAGCTAGTGCTCCACCAGCTCCCGATGGCTCTGGATCTCATGGCCGCGGTGCTGGCCGCTGGTGTGCCGCTATCGGGGGCTGCGCGTGCGGTCGCGGCGGTGAGCCCAGCCGAGACGGCGGCTGTGCTCGGGCAGGTGGACGCCCGGGCCCGGGTCGGCTCCACCGACGCCGAAGCCTGGCGTGGCCTGGTCGCACATCCGGTGTGGGGGGAAGCGGCGCGAGACCTCGCCCGTTCGGCACAGAGCGGTACCGCGCTGCGGGCTGTGCTCGTTGCCCACGCCCAGGACGCGCGGCGGCAGGCGCGCGAGGAACTCCAGGCGAAGGCCCGGCAGGTGGGCGTCAAGGTGGCATTGCCGCTCATGTGCTGTTTCCTGCCCGCTTTCATGCTGACTGGTGTGGCTCCTGTCGTCCTTGGGCTGGTACAGACCTACCTTGGGCGTTGAGGGCCTTGAGGCAGCGGGGACGCTCCTAGCTGCTGTGTTCGCGCCCCGATCGCGATCCTCCCCGGGAGAAGGCGTCGACCCGGTCCGGTGGTGCGGTCATGAACGGGCGGGGACTGCGGGAGGCGTACCAACTGAAGGTTCGCCCCTCGCCACCGGAGCGGCGTGGAGATGTCTGGGCGGATCCGCGCTGGGCCATGAGACGGTCTTCGGGTTTTCTTGGGCTGCGCCAGGCCCGGCTCGGCTCCGGTGGCCGTAGCCGGAATCTGGGCAAGGAACGGGGGCGGCGAGGGAGCGAGCCGACCCCAAGGACGATACCGGTCCGATTTCTTGGACTCGGCGGGCCTGTGTGGGGGCTCACTGTGCGGCTGGGCTAAAGTGACCCCTGGACGCGGCCATGACGCCGCACGAGGTGAATCAAAGGAGATGCTCCATATGACTGAGAGTCGCTACATCTACGACCTTGCCGACGGCGATGCCACGATGCGCAATCTGCTCGGTGGCAAGGGCGCCGGCGTGGCCGAGATGAACAAGATCGGTGTTCCGGTCCCGGATGCGTTCACCGTCACGACGGTGGCTTGCGTCGAAACCATGAACCGTGGCGGAGAGTGGCCCGAGGGGCTCAAGGAGCAGATCGCCCAGGGTCTGGCGCGCCTCGAAGAGCGCACCGGACGCAAGCTCGGCGGCTCGGAGAAGCCGTTGCTGGTCAGCGTCCGCTCGGGCGCGGTCTTCTCCATGCCCGGCATGATGGACACCATCCTCAACCTTGGCATCTCCGACGAATCGGTCAAGGCCGTCGCGGCCGAGTCCGGCAATGAGCGTTTCGCCTGGGACTGCTACCGGCGTTTCATCCAGATGTACGGCGAGGTGGTCGAGGGTGTGCCCTCGCACGTCTACGAGGATGCTCTGACCGCGTTGAAGGCCGATCGTGGCGTCGAGGGCGACACTGATCTCACCGCCGACGACCTCAAGGAACTGGTCGACACGTTCAAGGCCATCAGCAACGAACACCTGGGCGGCGAATGGACAACCGACCCGGTCGAGCAGCTCAACCGTGCGATCAACGCTGTGTTCAAGTCCTGGCAGAATCCCCGCGCCGAGGTCTACCGCAAGGCCAATGGCATCCCGGCCGACCTGGGCACCGCCGTCAACATCATGCAGATGGTGTTCGGTAACCGGGGCGATACTTCGGCGACCGGCGTTTGCTTCACCCGCAACCCCTCCACCGGTGCCAAGGAACTCTACGGCGAGTTCCTGGTCAACGCGCAGGGCGAGGATGTCGTCGCTGGCATCCGTACCCCGCGTCCGCTGGCCGAGATGGAGGCGGTACTGCCCGAGGCCTACCACCAGCTCATTGACACCATGAAGCGGCTCGAGGCCCACTACAAGGACATGCAGGACATCGAGTTCACCATTGAGGACGGGAAATTGTTCCTGTTGCAGACCCGCAACGGCAAGCGGACGGCGGCGGCCGCGCTCAAGGTCGCCTCCGACCTGGTGAACGAGGGGGTCATCGACACCACCGAGGCACTCAACCGCATCGAACCCCCACAGCTCGACCAGCTGCTGCACCCCGCCATTGATCCCAAACATGGCCGCACCCCGATCGCCAAGGGCCTCCCGGCTTCCCCGGGAGCCGCCGTCGGCGAGGTCGTCTTCGACGCTGACACCGCGGCCGAGCGTGGGGCGAAGGGCGAGAAGGTCATCCTCGTCCGCTACGAGACCACCCCGGACGACATCCATGGGGTGATCGTCTGCCAGGGCATCCTCACCGCTCACGGCGGCATGACCAGCCACGCCGCGGTGGTCGCCCGGGGCATGGGCAAGCCTTGCGTCGCGGGCGCCCAGGGCATCAAGATCAACACGGCCGCGAAGACCCTGACGATCGGCGACCGGGTGATCGCCGAGGGCGAGGTCGTGACGCTCAACGGCTCCACCGGTGAGGTCTTCGGCGAGGCGCTGGAGCTGATCCCGCCGCAGATCAACGAGGACTTCCAGCGCGTCGTCGCCTGGGCCGACGAGGTCCGCGCGCTGGGCGTGCGCGCCAACGCCGACAACTTCGAGGACGCCTCGAAGGCGCGCGAGCTCGGGGCCGAGGGCATCGGGCTGTGCCGCACCGAGCACATGTTCATGGCCGCCGACCGGCTTCCGGCCGTCCGCAAGATGATCCTCGCCGAGACTCACGAGGAGCGCGCCGCCGCGCTCGAAGAGATCCTGCCGATGCAGCAGGCCGATTTCGAGAGCATCTTCACCGCCATGAAGGGCCTGCCGGTGACCGTCCGCCTGCTCGACCCGCCGCTGCACGAGTTCCTGCCGAACCTGGTCGAACAGAGCCTTCTGGTGCAGCGCCTCGAACTGACCAATGGCGACCCAGCGGAGTTGGAATCCGCCCGCGCCACCCTGGCTCAGGTCAAGAAGCTGCACGAGCTGAATCCGATGCTCGGCACCCGCGGCTGCCGCCTGGCCATGCTGTACCCGGAGATCCCCGACATGCAGGCCCGCGCCATCGTCCGCGCCGCGCTCGCCGTCCTCGAACGCGAGGGCGAGACGGTGGGTGTCGAGATCATGATCCCGCTGGTCGCTCTGGCCAG
>JAUMYR010000035.1:0-6015 GCA_030528545.1 Propionibacteriaceae bacterium | reverse complement strand
GCCAGCAAACCGTTGCCGTCCTCACCGATCATCTTGATCCGCGAAATGATGGCCGACACGCTCGCCTCCTCCTCAAGCTGTTCCTCAATGAACCAGCTGAGCAGCGGCAGAGCATCGATATCACCCGCAGCCAGGGCGGCGCGATACAGGTTGCGGATCGCGTCGGAGACCTTCTTCTCGTGGGCGAGCGAGGCCTCGAAGGCGGCCAGCACAGTTTCGGCATGGCCGCTCGCCGGGGCGATCGTCCCGATGAGCGGCACCGCGTCGCGGTCGAGCATATGGTCGATGAACTTCTCGGCGTGCACTTCCTCTTCGGCGGCCTGCGCCTTGAACCAGTTCGCGATTCCTGGAAGATCCAGGGCAGCCATATCGATAGAAAGCTGGCGGTACACGACGGCCGCGGTTAGCTCAAGTGTTACTTGATCGTTGAACGCTTGTTTCAGGTCTGTCAGTTCCATGTGGCTATCCTAGGGAAACGAGCGTCGGCGTGGGCGGACGGCGAGTCGGCTGGCGGTGTCAGATGCGGCCCGATGCTCGCTGCCGGGGAGGGCAAGCTGGTGAGAAGATGAGGTGCTGTGGGGTTCGGCGAGGACGCCACCCCATCGCCTGAATCAGTATCTCCGCTCGTCAAACTGCTCTTTTTGGTGTTTATGAGTGGTTAAGAGTGCAAGAATTGACCCAGCCGAGTTGAGGGAGCTGTTCATGTCCGAGCCGATTGCCGCCTGGCGGGCCACATATACCCCAGGTAACTGGGTCGTGATGTCTGGGCCAAGGTCTCTGGTCGTTTTACCCGCCGCCCCGCCCCGGGTGTCGGAGCTGCTCAACCGTTTCTGGGACGAGGTGCTGGATGCGACGTCGGTGCAGCACATGGCGGATCTTCTGGTTGCCCGGAATCTGTCCCAGCTGCCGAACTACGGGCTGCTGTTCTGGGACAGCGAGGGCTTGCACGCGATGACCCGCGGTTCGGTCAGGTTCGTTGACGCTAATGCGCAGGTTCCGCTCGCCAGCGGCGAGGAAGCAGTGACGTGGACCGAGGCCATGCTCGGCGAGAACGGCGTCCTTCGCCTTGATCTGGAACCATTCGACCCTAGTCGAGCCCTGCATCTTCCGGTCGCGGTGGGCGTGGTGTCAGCCTCTAGCATCATCTTGGAATTGCACCCCGAGGCGCGTTTCACCTCAACCCAGACCGCGCTGCTGGTCAACCCGCACCCTGAGGAGCAGCACGAGGTCGTGGCCGAAACCACCGACGCGCTATCGCTAGGAGTGGGTGCTCCAGATCATTCCGAGCATTCCGAGGCCCCGGCTTCTGTTGAGGACGCCGGTATGGGCGGCTCATCACCTGAGCTAGCCGATCCGGCACGCTCCGGGGCCGACGAAGCGGGTGCCGGCGGCCTCATCGGCGGCTTGGCCGCCGGTGCCCTCATCGGTGCCCCGATGGTGCCCCCCGTCGTGGCGGTTCCGGCCGATCCCCACGCTGGGCTCACGGAATCCTCGGCTGGTGAGGTGCCACTTGCGGATGAGCGAGGCGCGGTGGAGTCGGGTTTGGTCGCGGGAGTATCCGAACCAGGTCCAGCCGGGGGAGAAGATGTGCCTGCGGAGTTGATAGGTGATTCCTCTGGGCCGTCGCTGCGGCCCGATGATTCCGCCACCGGTGAGGTGTTGCCGGTGGATGTGCGGGGCGCGGTGGAAGCCGGTCTGCCCGATGCCGGGGAGATGCCGCAGCAGCCGCCGGTGGAGTTCGCCGAGGCGGCTCCGTTGAAGGAGGCCCCTTCCGAACCCGCACAGCATGATGAGCCTGCGGTCGAGGAGGTGTTGCCGGTGGATGTGCGGGGCGCGGTGGAAGCCGCTCTGCCCGGTGCCGGGGAGATGCCGTCCCAGCCGCCGGTGGAGATCCCCGAGGTGCCCGCCGCGCTGATGGGTGAAGTCGCTGCCCCGCCGCCACAGCCCAGCGAGCCCCCGGTCTTCGTCTCCGGTTTCACCCCCACGGAGGAGCCGGTGGCCGACTCCCTCGCCGCCGAACGGGCAGAAGAGCCATTCCAGCCGGTGGTTGAGGATGGTGGGGTTCCGGTGTTTGTGCCTGGTGGGGCTCCTGGTCCTGTGGCTGAGGTTCCGGTGGAGCCGGTGGTTGAGGATGGTGGGGTTCCGGTGTTTGTGCCTGGTGGGGCTCCTGGTCCTGTGGCTGAGGAGGGCGAGCCTCCGGCCATGCCTGACGAGGGGAGAACTGCCGCAGCACCGGCCTACGATCTGCCAGAGATTGATTTACCTGAGCTCGACCCGGCCCACCAGGGGGCGCTTCCCGATTCGATCGGGGAACGGGGCTCTGAGCAACAACCCCCAGCCCCGCTTCCTGAGCTCGGCCCGGTGGAGTATTCCCAGCCGGGTGCTGCCTCGCCCCAGGTGATCGCGCAACCGGCTCCGGTGCCGCTGCCGCAGATGTCGCCGCCCATGGTGACCCATGCCGTCGTGCCGCCCCCCGCCGGTGGGCTGGTCTCGGCGACCGTGTGTCAGGTCGGCCACCCGAATCCCCCGGGAAGCATGGCCTGTCGGCAGTGCAATCGCCCCGTGGGCAGCATCAGTCGTCTGGTCCCTCGCCCGGTGCTCGCGGTGGTCCGGTCCAGTTTCGGCACATCCTTGGAACTCAGTTCGCCGATTCTCGTCGGGCGCGCCCCTGACACCCGTGGCGACACCAGCGTCCAGATCATGAAGGTGCCCAGCCCTAATACCGATATCTCGCGTAGCCACCTGCGGCTCCAGGGCAACGAGTGGACCATCGAGGTCATGGACCTGAACTCGACGAATGGTTCGGTCGTGGCGATTCCGGGTCAGGCGCCGGTGAGTCTGGTTCCGGGACAAGCCACGCCGGTTCCCCTGGGCGCGATCGTCGATCTCGGCGACGGGGTTCAGATCAGGATCGACCCGCCGCGTTAGACTTGCGTCCGATGGAAGTTGAGGTGGGACCGGCTCGCCGTCGGTCCCCGCTGCCCCTGATAGCGTGAGCCATACACCTGCGACCCATAGGGATTGGCAGCTGGCGACGTCAGCTGGAAGAAACAGAGCTGACCGACCTTCATGCCGGGCCACAGCTTGATGGGCAAGGTCGCCATGTTCGACAGTTCCAGCGTGACGTGCCCACAAAAGCCCGGATCGATGAACCCCGCCGTGGAGTGTGTCAGTAGGCCGAGCCTCCCTAGCGAAGACTTGCCCTCAAGCCGCGCCGCGATGGAGCCGCTCAGCCTTACCTGCTCGAAGGTCGAGCCCAGAACAAACTCGCCCGGGTGCAGGACGAACGGTTCGGCGGGGTCCACCTCGATGATGCGGGTGAGATCTGGCTGCTCGATGGAAGGGTCGATGACCGAGTAACGATGGTTCTCGAAAACGCGGAAGAACCTGTCAAGGCGGACATCGGCGCTAGATGGTTGCACCATCGCGGGTTCCCACGGGTCAAGTGCGATCTCGCCGGTCTCGACTGCGGCCAGGATATCTCGGTCGCTCAACAGCATGGGACGAGCATAGTCCCAGTCTCTCCGGCACGCGATGGGGACTTAGCGCTGTTCGTCAGGATGGGTGTGCTCTATGTGGCTGACCGCGGTACACAGCAGATCGGCGACATGGGCATCAGCCAGTTCATAGAAGATCTGGCGACCCTGACGTTTGGCCTGGACGATGCCGTGTGCGCGTAGCAGACGCAGCGCGTGGGAAGCGGCGGACTGGCTCAGCCCGGCAGCATCGGCCAGAGATCCCGCAGTGGCGGGGCTTTGGATCAGGGCCAACACCATGGTCAGCCGCCCGGGGTCGCTCAGCAGTCCAAAGATCTCGGCTAGCCCGCTGATTCGGCTTTTGCTCAGCATATTCCTCGCTCGGCGGCCTCGAACCCAGCCGGTTCACACTGCACAGTCACGTGATCAATGTTATGCCGTTCTGAGAGGACCGCGCGGATCTGAGCGAGAACTTCCATGCTGTCGGCCTCGGCCGCGAGCGTTACATGCGCGGTGGCCGCGTCCTGGCCCGAGGTGATCGTCCACACATGCAGATCGTGCACACCCTCGACGCCGGATACCGCCAGGATGTCGGCCTCGGCCGCGACCACATCGACATGATCTGGGGCGGCCTCGATCAGGATCGACAGAGCCTGGCGGAGCAACCGCCAGGTGCGTGGCAGGATGAACAAGCCGAGAGCCACGCCCATGATCGGATCGGCGTACATCCACCCCGTGGTCACCATGATGGCGGCCGAGACGATCACCCCAACGGAGCCGATCGCGTCCGCCAGCACCTCAAGATAGGCGCCCCTCACGTTGAGGCTCTCGCCCTGACCGGCGGTCAGCAAACGCATGCTGATGAGGTTGATTATCAAGCCGATGAAGGCCGTGACGATGAGTGGGACGCCGGGAATGTCCGGGGGAGTCGTGAGACGGCGGGCGGCCTCGATAAGGACGAAAAGAGCAACACCAAACAGCAGTAGAGCGTTGGTGACCGCGGCCAGGACTTCGAGGCGGTTGAAGCCGAAGGTGCGCTGCGGAGTCCGTGGGCGGGCCGCCAGGGTGATCGCGACCAAGGCCACACCGAGGCTCAGCACGTCGGTGCCCATGTGCGCGGCGTCGGAGATCAGGGCGAGAGAGCCAGTCCAGAAGCCGACCACGAACTCGACCACCATATAGCTCGCCGTGAGGCCAAAGGCAATGAGGAGCGGCTTGCGATGCAATTGCGCCGAGGTGTGCCCATGGCTGACCGAACCGTGGTTGTGGCCGATCGAACCATGGCTATGTCCAATGGAGCCGTGCCCATGATTGTGCATATGAATATATGAACATATATTCATTCATTGCGCAAGGGTTCTGCGCTATCAGGGTTATCGGATGGGGCTACCGGCTCAGTAGTCGCCCGCAGAGGTGCTGCCATCCAGGATCGCGCGGCTGGCGGACAGCCCGAGGCGGTTGGCTCCGGCCTCGACCATCGCGACGGCGGTGTCCCAGTCCCGGATTCCTCCGGAGGCTTTCACCCCAAGCTGGTCTCCGACGGTCTCGCGCATCAGCCGAACGGCATGGGTCGATGCGCCACCAGCCGGATGGAAACCGGTCGAGGTTTTCACGAAATCCGCCCCGGCCTCGGCCGAGGCCCGGCAGGCCGCGACGATCTCGTCGTCGGTGAGCGCGGCAGACTCGATGATGACCTTGAGGACGCCCGGAACGACGGCGCGCACCGCCGCGATCTCGTCCCGGACGGCGTCTGGGCGGCCTTCTTTCAGCAATCCAATGTCGATGACCATGTCTACTTCATTGGCGCCATTCGCCACGGCCTGCGCCGCCTCGGCGGCCTTGACGCTGGCAGTGTGCTTGCCGCTCGGGAATCCACACACGGTCGTGACGAGCACATCGCCCAGATCAGCGGTGATCGGGAGCATCGTGGGCGAGACGCACACCGAGTAAGTGCCCAGCTCCCGAGCCTCGGCGACGAGTGCGGCCACATCGGCTGGCGTCGCATCGGTCTTGAGTAGCGTGTGGTCGATCAACTGGGCGAGCTCGCAGCGTTTCATGGGTCTCAGCCTAGCGTCGCCTACCCTTACCGGGGCCGCTCGGGTGGGCAAGCTCAGACGAAGCGCAGGCGCCAGGTCTGGCTCAGCTGCCGGTGCCCCGGTGCCTCGGTAGTCACGGAGGCGCTGAAGCTTCCCCGGCCGAAGGGGATGGGGCCTGTGCTCCAGCTGCCATTGGCCCGGACATAGGCCGTGCGGACCCGAGACCCGATGCGGATGGTGAGCTTAGAGCCGGGGGTTCCCCTGCCCTGCAGGCGGATCTGTTTCCCAGCCGGGGAGGCCCTGCGGGGCGAGACCAGCTCGGGTGAGTCCAGGCGCGCCGGGCGAGGCCCGAAGAAGAGAGTGACTGGGTGGGAGGTGGTCTTGCCCGCGTGGGTCATGGTGAAGACGAAGTCGGCACCCTGGGGCGCAACGGTCATGGCGCGCAAGCGCCAGGTGCCATCGGCGGCGACCCTGGTCGAGCGGACGACGCTGTTGACCTTGAT
>JAUMYR010000034.1:6918-23119 GCA_030528545.1 Propionibacteriaceae bacterium | reverse complement strand
CCCCGACCGACAGCATCGTCACGATGGGCCGCCACACGGCATTGCCTGGAGAACGCCAGAACTGATGGTAGGGGGTTTCCTCGACAGGGAGTGTGACGGCTAGGCCGGGAACCAAAGCGCGACCTCCCGCTCGGCGGATTCAGGCGAGTCGGAGGCGTGCACCAGATTCTCGCGATTCGACAATGAGTAATCCCCTCGGATGGTGCCTGGGGCCGCGACCACGCCGTTGGTGGCGCCGTTCATGGTGCGTACCACCTCGATCGCTGAGTCTCCTTCAAGGATCAGTGCCACCAGGGGACCGCTGGTCATGAAGGAGGCCAACGCCTCGTAGTAGGGCCGTCCGACGTGTTCTGCATAGTGGATCGCGGCGAACTCCGGATCGATCGTGCGCTGGTCCATGGCCACGATCCGAAGTCCCTTGTCCTCATAGCGGGCCAGGATCACGCCCACCAAACCGCGCGCGACAGCGTCCGGTTTGATGATAACGAGGGTTCGTTGGGTCATGGGCCAACTCTATCCGGCCAAGCCACTGAGCCCGCACGGGTATCCTCCCGGTGGTTCTCCCGGCTAGTCCGGGGCGTTCCCGGCTTGCTGCTCGAGCTTGCGACCCAGGAGGAAGGTCCCCGACCAGATCAGCGCGAAGACCGCACCCATCGCATACATCCAGGGAGTCAGCAGCCCGAGCAGAATCCCGGCCGCCTGAGTCGCCCAGCCGAGGTAATAGCCGAGCGGACGCCGCAGCGTGAAGGCCGACGCGAGAGCCAGCCCCACGGCGATCACCGTGCCGCTCAACGCTGGCGTCAGGGGGGTGCCGGAGACCAGGATCATCCCGGGGAAGGCCAGCCCGAACACGATGACCTCGAAAGCGACGACGCTGACGAGCACCTTAGACATCGGGTTTCCCGGTTGCAGGGTCATGCCTCACCGTCCTGCGAGTCCTCGGCCTTGGCGAGCAGGGCTCGTGCCTCACCGGCGGCGATCACCGACCCGATGACCAGGACGCCGCCGTGGGTGCCCGCGGCATCGGCCAGGCCCACCGCGGTCTCGATCGCATCGGCGATCGTCTCGGCCCGATGCACCTCGGCCCAGTAGTCCTCGGCCATCTCGGCTAGGTCATCGATCCCCATCGCACGGTCGGTGGAGGATACCCGGGTCACGACCACATGGTCGGCGGACTCGGCGATGATGGGGAGCACGCCCGCCGCGTCCTTGTCCTTCATCATGGCCACCACCGCCACCAGGGGGCTGAAAGCGTAGGCCTCCCGCATCGCGGCCATCGTCGCCCGCACCCCGTGCGGGTTATGGGCGGTGTCGAGCACCACCGCCGGTGCCCGCCGGATCAGTTCCAGCCTGGCCGGGGCCTCGACAGCCGCGTATCCCTCGGCGAGTACCTCCCCGCTGAGTGCCTTGCCGCCGAGGAAGGCCTCGACCGCCGCGCAGGCCAGCCCGGCGTTGCGGGCCATATGCTCACCATGTAGCGGCAGGAACAAGTCACCGACCGGGCCATCGGCGGTTTCGATGCGCACGACCTGCCCGCCCACCGCGAGCTGACGCTCCAGCAGCCCAAACTCGACGCCTTCGCGGAGAGCTTTGGCCCCCGCCTCGGCGCATCGGGCGAGCAGTACCCGGGCAGCCTCGGGCGGCTGCCCCGCGAGCACCGCGACCGAGCCCGGTTTGATGACTCCGGCCTTCTCGGCAGCGATCTCGGCCAAGGAATCCCCGAGGATGTGGGTGTGATCGAAGCCGATCGGGCAGACGACCGCGACCTCGGCATCGGCGACATTGGTGGCGTCCCAGGTGCCGCCCAGGCCGACCTCCATGATCGCCACGTCGACCGGGGCGTCGGCGAAGGCGGCGTAGGCGAGACAGGTCATGGCTTCGAAGAAGGTCAGGTTCACCCCGTCGAGCTGGCGCTCGTCGACCATCGCTAAGTAGGGGGCGATCTCGGCGTACAAAGAGTCGAAGCGTTCCTCGGAGATCGGCTCCCCGTCGATGCAGATGCGCTCGGTGAGGTGGACCAGGTGGGGCGAGGAGAAGCGGCCGGTACGCAGCCCCGCCGAGCGCAGCAGAGCGTCGATCATGACCGCCGTGCTGCCCTTGCCGTTGGTGCCCGCCACATGAATGACCGGGACGGCCCGGTGAGGATCGCCCAATAGGTCAAGGAGCGCCTCAACTCGGGCCGTTGACGGGGCGATCCGGTGCTCGGGCCAGCGGGAAATGAGTTCGGCGACCAGCGCCTCGTGGGAATCAGCCATGGTGGTGCCCAGCCTAGCGCCCCGCACCCCGGTGAGGGTCTTGACCAGGGGCGGCCGTGTCCCACCCGGGGAACCAGACAATGGCGGATCTGCTGGGTCACAGCACCACCCGGATTCCGGCGCATGGGCCGCTGCGCCCTTTCCCGGCTCCGAGCTGAGGCCTCCGGGCACGAAACCTTGCGGGGCCATGAGCTGACCCGATCAGCCGAGGGGCGGGCCTGGCTGGCGCCAGCAGGTACGATATCGGCGTGAAAGAGTCACGCACGAAGCCAAACCGGCGCACCTGGCTGGACTGGGTCGGGTTTATCGCCCGCTTAGTCACTGGCGTGGTGCTGCTGGTGGCCGGTTTGCTGAAGGTCGTTGACCTGGTCGCGATGAGAAGAGCCATCGAGGCTTATCAGCTCTTTCCCGACGCGATCGTCGGAGTGCTGACCTATGCCGTGCCGCTCAGCGAGATCATCTTGGGCGCATTGCTCCTCCTCGGGCTTTTCACCCGGATTAGTGCCATCTTCTCGGGGCTGCTCTTCCTGGGATTCATCGTCGGCATCGCTTCGGCCTGGGCCCGGGGATTATCCCTGGACTGTGGCTGCTTTGGCGGTGGCGGCGAGATCGACCCGGCACAGACCCGCTATGCCGAAGAATTGTTGCGCGACCTCGGTTTGCTCGCGCTCTGCCTATGGTTGAGCCTGCGACCGCACACACCCTATTCCGTTGATCAGTGGCTCTTCGCTATCAATCTTCCCGACGTTCAGGAGGCTGACGATGTCTAACCGTTCCGCACAGAGCCGCCGCGCCGCGCTGCGCGCTCAGCAAGAGCTGGAGGCGCGCCGCAAGCGGACGAACCGCATCCTCCTAGTCGCCTTCGCCGTGATCGGCGCCATCATCGTCGGCATCGTTGGTTTCGTGATCGCGCAGGAGGCGAGCAAGGGCTCGAAGCTGGCCGGAGAGCAGATCACCCCGCCCAATGCGAACGATGCCGGAATCCTGGTCTCCACCACAAAACCCAAGGACGGCGTACCGCACGTGGTCGTCTGGGAGGATTTCCTGTGCGGGGCCTGCGCGCACACCACCCGCGTGTTCGGCGATGCGATGCAGAAGCTGGCCGACGACGGCGAGATCAAGCTGGAATACCGGATGCTGTCCGGGCTCGGTGAGGCCTCGGGACGGGCCGCCGCCGCCGCTGCCGCCGCCGACACCGTCGGGATGTTCCCCGCCTATCTCAAGGCTGCGTTCACTCACTACCAGACCGGCTATCCCAACAATGTGCTCCGGGAGACGGTTCCCCAGCAGATCGGGTTGACCGGTGAAAAACTTGAGGCCTTCCTCCGCGCCTACGACTCCGGCGCCATGAACCAGTTCGTACAGAAGACCCAGGAAGCCGCCAAACAGGCCAATGTCCGGTACACGCCCTACATCGTGGTGGACGGCAAGGAAAAGCCCCTGTTTATTCACGATCCCCAGACCAAGAAGAGCAACCCGGCGGCAGAGCCAACACCGGAGGCGGTCCTGGCCTACTTCAAGAGCTGAGGGAGCCCCGCCCAGGCTAGACCAATGCCCCGGCCCGCCACCCGCCCCTGGGTAGCCGCCGCCCATTGATCCAGGCCCCCAGCCAGGTGGATCGCACGAACCAGCCGTAGCTCATCACGAGCAGCGCCGTGCTCACCGCCAGGTTGACCGAGAGCTTCACCAGCATCGGCCAGTTCAGCCCCGCGAGAAGCACGGCGCCGCAGGTCTGCACGGCCAGGTGCATGAGATACATCCAGTAGGACGCATCGGCGAGGTAGCGGATCCAGGCCCGTTCGGTGTTGAGATAGCGCAGGGTCAGGCCGATCAGGGCGTATGAGGTAGTCCAGCCAGCGAGCGCGATCAGGGTGGACCAGATCGGCTGGGGCACGGACAGCCCGACCGGGATCGCGTCGGTGGCGACCAGGGCGGCGGCCATCGCCGCGACGGCGACGACCGTGTGTGCCCAGGCCTGGTCCTGGAGCCTGGACAGCGCCCGGGGGTCGCGCGCGAGAAGCCAGCCGACGGCGAAGGCGCCCAGATGGGCGGGCAGCGAAACGGCGTCGGGCATCAGCGAGACCGGCGCCACGATGCCGGACCTATCCCCCTGGATCACGGTCGTGACCGCATAGGGCAGGGCCGCGAGCAGCACCCCGCCCGGATAGCTGAGCCAACGCGCCACCGTGGAACTCCAGGTGAGGGCGGCGCGGGGAGCCAGCCGGATCGCCGCGGCGCGGATGCCGAGCGTGATCACGACGCACTGTAAGAGCACCCACAGGAACCAGAGATGTCCCAGGCTGGCCCCGCCGCGGGCGGCGGTTTCGGGAGGAACGGCTTCGGTCCCCGTCCGGTGCAGGTGCCAGATGGCGCATAGCCCCAGCGGCAGCACCGCGACCGGCCAGAACGCGAAGGCCGGCAAGCCGATGCGCTTGACCCGGTCCAGCAGATAACCACGGGTCCCCCGCCGCCTCAGCCAGTGCCCGAAGTAGCCCGCCAGCAGCAGGAACAGGGTCATGCGGAAGGTGTGGATCGCGGCGATGATGGGCAGCGGCCACCATGCCCGCTGGGGGTCCTCCACCATCCAGGGGAACCCGTCCGCATAGGGCATCAGCCCGTGCAGCACGATGCCCAGGAGCAGTGCGCCGCCGCGCAGCGCGTCCAGTCCGTGGATCCGGCCTCGGCGCGGCCGGGCTTCCCGCGAATCCCCACCATGGCCGGTATCGCGCATCGCTGCTGCCTTCCCGGGGAGCCTGTGGCAAGATTCCCCTATCAGAAATCTACACACTTTGTCTTACAAGTTATACAAGTATAACTCTATGGGGGAGGTTTCGTGGACACCCAGCTACCGTCGGCCGCGGGGAAATTCGCGGCCACAGTGAAGGTGGGCCCCAAGGGCCAGGTGGTGATCCCGAAGGGGGCCAGGGATCTGTTCGATATCAAGCCGGGAGACAGCCTGCTGCTCCTGGCCGACTCCGAACGCGGCATCGCGCTGCTGCGTCAGGAACTGCTGGACCGGATCGTCCAGCAGGCCATGCCGCCAGCCCAGGCCGAGCAGCCGCACCCCTGAGAGCGCCACGCACCAGGTGGCGGCCCGCGGGCCGCGCACACCCCCACCCGGACAAGCCCTTAGAATGCACCCCATGACTGAAACGACCCCGCGTCCCACCGCCCCCGCGTCCGTGCCGGCCAAACCGGCGCTCGAAGGATTGGAGGCCAAGTGGGTACAGACATGGCGGGAGCAGGGAACCTATGCGTTCCGGCGTCCGCGCAGCCGCGAGGAGGTGTTCAGCATCGACACTCCCCCGCCGACCGTCTCGGGCTCGCTGCACGTGGGTCACGTGTTCAGCTACACCCACACCGACACCATCGCGCGCTATCAGCGGATGCGCGGCAAGGAAGTGTTCTACCCCATGGGCTGGGACGACAACGGCCTGCCCACCGAGCGCCGGGTGCAGAACTACTACGGGGTGCGCTGCGACCCGTCCATCCCCTACGAGGAGGACTTCACCCCACCGGCTAAGCCGGATCCGAAGCGCCAGGTCGCGATCAGCCGGGGCCGGTTCATCGAGTTGTGCGAGGAACTGACCGCGATCGACGAACAGGTCTTCGAGGACCTGTGGCGCCAGCTCGGCCTGTCCATCGACTGGGACACCCTCTACACCACGATCTCGCCCGCCGCCCAGGCCGTGGCCCAGCGCGCCTTCGTGCGCAACCTCGCCCGGGGCGAGGCCTACCTCAGCTACGCGCCCACCATGTGGGACGTCACCTACCAGACCGCCGTCGCCCAGGCCGAACTGGAGTCCAGGGAGCACCCGGGCGCCTACCACCGGGTCGCTTTCCATGGCGCGAACGGCCCGGTCTACATCGAGACCACCCGGCCGGAGCTGCTGCCCAGCGTGTGCGCCCTCATCGCGCACCCGGACGACGAGCGCTACCAGGGGCTGTTCGGCACCACGGTCACCTCGCCGGTCTTCGGAGTCGAGATCCCCGTGCTCGCCCACCCTGCCGCCGAACCCGACAAGGGGGCGGGCATCGCGATGTGCTGCACCTTCGGAGACCTGACCGATGTGCAGTGGTGGCGAGAGCTGAACCTGCCGACCCGCACCGTGATCGGGCGCGACGGGCGGCTGCAATCCGAGACCCCGGAGTGGCTGACCAACGGCGAACCCTATGCCGAACTGGCTGGCAAGACGGCCTTCAGCGCGAGGGCCGCGATGGTGGAACTGCTGCGCTCCTCCGGCGACCTGGACGGTGAACCGAAACCCATCTCCCGTCCGGTCAACTTCTACGAGAAGGGCGACAAGCCCCTTGAGATCGTCGCGACCCGCCAGTGGTACATCAGCAACGGCGGACGCGACGAATCGATCAAGGATCAGCTGCTGGCCCGGGGCCGGGAACTGGCCTGGACGCCAGAACACATGCGCCACCGTTACGAGAACTGGGTGGGCGGCCTGAACGGGGACTGGCTCATCAGCCGCCAGCGCTTCTTCGGCGTCCCGTTCCCCGTGTGGTATCCCCTGGACGCCGAGGGCGAACCCCTCTACGACCAGCTGATCGTGGCCGACGAGGCCCGCCTGCCCGTCGACCCCGTGACCAGCTGCCCGCCCGGGTTCGAGGAGTCCCAGCGTGGCAAGCCGGGCGGTTTCATCGCCGACCCCGACGTCATGGACACCTGGGCGACCTCATCGCTGACCCCGCACATCGCCTGCGGCTGGGAATCCGACCCAGAACTGTTCAGCCTGACCTTCCCGATGGACATGGCGCCGCAGGCCCACGACATCATCCGCACCTGGCTCTTCAGCCGCATCGTCCGGGCTCACTTCGAGAACGGTTCCCTGCCGTGGCGCCGGGCGACGATCTCCGGCTTCGTGACCGACCCCGACCGCAAGAAGATGAGCAAGTCGAAGGGCAACGTCGTGGTGCCCTCGGACATCCTGGAGCGCTTCGGCTCCGACGCCGTGCGCTGGCGCGCGGCGATGGCCCGGCCGGGCATGGACTCCCCCTTCGACGAGTCCCAGATGAAGGTCGGACGCCGCCTGGCGATGAAGGTGCTCAACGCGAGCAAATTCGTGCTCGGCATGGCCGCACAGGCCCCAGGGCTGGAAGCAGTCAACAACCCGGCCGACCTGGCGCTGCTGGAGTCCCTCAAGGACACCATCTCCGAGTGCACCGCGGCCTTCGATGCCTTCGACTACACCACGGCTCTGGAGAGAGTCGAAGCATTCTTCTGGAGCTTCTGCGACGACTACCTGGAATTGGTCAAGGAGCGCGCATATGGGGCCTTCGGAGCCGAGGCCGCGGCATCGGCCCAGGCGACCCTGGCCGCCGCGCTGAGCGTCCAGTTGCGCCTGTTCGCCCCCTTCCTGCCGTTCGCGACCGAGGAGACCTGGTCGTGGACCCACACCGGCTCGATCCACCGGGCGGCCTGGCCAACGCTGGCCGAGCTGACCACAAGCGGAAGCACCGAGCTGATCGCCGACATCGCGGTGGCGCTGATCGCGATCCGCGGCGCCAAGTCGAACGCCAAGGTCAGCATGAAGGCCGAAGTGGCTAAGGCCAGCTTCACCGGCCCGGTTGCGGTGCTGGAACGCCTGAGAACGGTCGAAACCGACCTGCGCAGCGTCGGCAAGATCGTCGGCGACGTTGAGTGGGTGGAGTCCGATTCCCCGCTCACCGTCGAGGTGGAGCTGGCCGCCACGGCATAGGCCCTGGACGCGCTCTTCCCCGGCAATGACCGGGGAAGAGCCGCGGGTTCGAGCAGACGGCCGCGGGCCGGAGTCCAGCCCAGCCGCGATCGGCATCTTCTCAGAGGGGCCAATTCCTCTCCGGGGCCCGGCCTGACCGGGAACAAGCCTCGCCCTTCTGTCGGCTATTTGGCATCTGACCAGGTCAGAAGGCCAGGGGTCCGCGACTGGTGCCAGCCGCGGGCGGGACCGCCTCCGTGATCCCTCAGACAGGACGAGGCAGCCCTGCCCCGACCCGTTTCAGCGGCTCTCTTTGAACTCGACGTGTTTGCGCACGATCGGATCGAACTTGCGCAGTACGAGCCGATCTGGATTATTGCGACGGTTCTTCCGGGTCACATAGGTGTAGCCGGTCCCGGCCGTGGAACGAAGCTTGACCAAGGGACGCAGTTCGGCGCTCTTCTTCGCCATCAGAGTTTCACCCCCTTAGCGATCATTTCCGTCACCACCGAGTCGATGCCACGAGCATCGATCATCTTGATTCCGCGCGCCGAGACCTTGAGCCGGACGTGGCACCCCAGGGACGGCACCCAGTAGCGCTTGGACTGAACGTTGACGTCGAAGCGGCGCCTCGTGCGCGTCTTGGACCACGGCTTGTTGTTGCCAAAGCCTGGCCTGGCGCCAGTCACATCGCAGACAGAACCCACATGTACTCCTCAGTTGCAGATGTATTGAGAATGATTATCATTACTCTAGCAACAGCGAAGGAGAGCAATGAAACCCGACATCCACCCCGCCTACCAGCAGGTCGTCTTCCGGGACAAGTCCGCTGACCTCAGCTTCCTCACCCGCTCGACGCTGACCTCGGCGAAGACCATCGTGTGGACCGACGGCGTCGAATACCCGCTGGTGGACGTCGAGATCTCCTCGGCCAGTCACCCCTTCTACACCGGTAAGGCCCGCACCATCGATACCGCTGGACGCGTCGAGCGGTTCAACCGCCGCTACGGAACCAGCCGATGACCAGGGTCATCACGGTCGCCTGCCTGAGCGACATCGCCGGTCAGGTGGTCGCCGACAGCCTCGCTGCGGACCTGGCCGACTCGGTCGTCGTCCGCCACACCATGAGCCACGACTCCGGCGTCGGCGGGACATTCGTCCGTTCCCTCTACGGGCTCACCGGGCTGGTAGAGGCAACCACCTCGGAGTCGACCTCGTGCTGCGTCAGCTGTTCGGTGCGTGAGGATGCCGTCGCTACCGTGATCCGGCTATCCGAGGGGCCCTGGCGAAACATCGTCGTGTCCCTACCGCCCACCGTGGCCCCCGGGGCATTCATCGCCCACCTGTCCGCGGAGATCGCCGATGGCGCCGCCCAGGTAAGCCTGTCCGCCGTGGTCGCGGCGGTGGAACCCGACAGCCTCGAGTCGGATCTCCTCGACGACCGGCTCCTGCGCGAACATGGCCTCGCACTCGGCGAGAACGACGGCCGTTCGGTGGGTGAGGCCCTCAGCGCGATCATCGACTATGCCGATATCGTGGCGACCCCTGACGTCCCCAGCGAGCAGGACCAGGAACTGCTGCGGCACAGCGCTCCCGCCAGCACCCGTCTTTGGCTGGGCATGGCGGAGTTCGACGCGGAATCGGCGGCCAGGATGAACCATGACATCGCCGCGGCCGAGCATCGCCTGGACCCGCTGAACGTGGACTGCCGCCACATCAACGAATCCGGTGCGGCCTGGACCATCGAGCTGGCCTCACCCCGGCCGTTTCACCCCCAGCGGCTGCTGGATCAGATCGAACTGCTGGGCGGTGGCCGGATCAGGGCTCGCGGCTGTTTCTGGGTGCCGAGCCGCCCGGAGCAGATCTGCGGATGGTACGGGGCGGGAGGACAGCTCTACATCGGGGTGACCGGGGAATGGGCTGGCCGGACCCCGCGGACGCGGCTGCTCGTCACCGGCGTCGACCACTCCGACCGGGACCGGGTGGCCCGCGCCTTCGCCGATTGCCTCCTGACCGGACACGAGGCCCACCTCACTGAGTGGCCAGCCGACGACGGGCTGGAGCCCTGGCTGGGCTGAGACCTAGGCGGAACGCTTCGTCGCGAGCTTGGCCCTCGGGACCAGCTCCGGCGCAGAACCGCTGAGCACCGATTCGGCGGTGACGAAGACCTGGGCGATATCGTCCTGGCTCGGCACCTCGAACATCACATTCAGCAGGGTCTCCTCCAGGATCGCACGCAGACCGCGAGCGCCGGTCCCCCGCTCCAGGGCGAGATCGGCCACTGCTTCGATCGCGTCCTCGGCGAACTCCAGCTGCACCCCATCCAGTTCGAACAGCTTGCGGAACTGCTTGATGAGCGCGTTCTTGGGCTCGGTGAGGATCCGCACCAGAGCCGCCCGGTCGAGCGGCTCGACGGAGGCGATCATCGGCAACCGCCCGATGAACTCCGGGATAAGGCCAAACTTGTGGAGGTCTTCTGGACGCACCTCACCGAAGGGGTCCGTGCCGCGGGGACGCCTCGCCTCGACCGCGTTGTTGAAACCGATGGGGCGCTTACCCACCCGCGCCTCAATGATCTGCTCCAGCCCGGCGAAGGCCCCACCGACGATGAACAGCACATTGGTGGTGTCGATCTGGAGGAACTCCTGGTGGGGGTGCTTGCGTCCGCCCTGCGGCGGCACGGAGGCGACCGTCCCCTCCAGGATCTTCAGCAGGGCCTGCTGCACTCCCTCGCCAGACACGTCCCGGGTGATCGAGGGATTCTCGGACTTGCGGGCCACTTTGTCGATCTCGTCGATGTAGATGATGCCGGTCTCGGCTTTCTTCACATCGAAATCGGCAGCCTGAATCAGCTTGAGGAGAATATTCTCAACATCTTCACCGACGTAACCAGCTTCCGTGAGGGCCGTGGCATCAGCCATCGCGAAGGGGACGTTCAGCATCCGGGCCAGGGTTTGAGCCAAATAGGTCTTGCCACACCCCGTGGGACCGATGAGCAACACGTTGGACTTGCCAAGTTCGACGGCTTCGTCGTCGGCGGCGCGGCGGGCCGGGGTCGAGTTGCGTGACTGGAGGCGCTTGTAGTGGTTGTACACCGCGACTGACAGCGCCTTCTTGGCGGTGTCCTGGCCGATGACATAGGAGTCGAGGAAAGCCCTGATCTCCTTGGGCTTGGGCAGTTCGGAGACCAAACCCAGTTCGTTAGATTCGGGAAACTCTTCCTCAATGATCTCGTTGCACAGGTCGATGCACTCGTCACAGATGTAGACACCTGCGGGTCCAGCGATCAGCTTCTTGACCTGCTTCTGACTCTTGCCACAAAACGAGCATCTGAACAGGTCGCTGGATTCACCGATCCTGGCCATGAGCCTCTCCTTACTCCGGTCCTCCGGGTGATCTGGTTCCAACCCTAGCCCGAGCAAGGTCAGGTTGGCGCTAAGGGCACCGCCTTCGGTGCGCCGCCCTCCAGCTCGGGTTAAGGCCAGACCGCTTTCGCAGCTAGTTTCCCGCCTTGAGCGAGGTCAAGATGTCGTCCACGATTCCGTACTCGACCGCCTCCTGCGCGGTCAGATACTTGTCCCGCTCAATGTCCCGGCTGACCTTCTCCACGCTCTGGCCGGTGTCAGCCGCGAGCATGTTCTCCATGAGCGCCCGGATCCGCAGGATCTCTCGCGCCTGGATCTCTAGGTCGGAGGACTGGCCATAGCCGCCCTCGGTCGCGGGCTGATGGATGAGGATCCGCGAGTTCGGCAGAGCGAGACGCTGGCCCTTCTCGCCCGCGGCGAGCAGCACGGCCGCGGCCGACGCGGCCTGGCCGAGGCAGATGGTGTGCACCGGCGGTTTGACGTAACGCATGGTGTCGTAGATCGCGGTCAAAGCTGTGAAAGAGCCGCCGGGAGAGTTGATATACATCGAGATCGGACGCTCCGGGTCCATCGACTGGAGGCTCAGCAACTGGGCCATGACCGCGTTCGCGACGTCGTCGCTGATGGGGGTACCGAGGAAGATCACCCGGTCCTCGAACAGCTTGGTGAAGGGATCGACGCGCCGGATGCCATAGCTGGTGCGTTCCTCCCACTGCGGGATGTAGTAGTTGGCGTCCATGCCATTGGCGAGCCCGCCAGGCATCATGTCGAGCGTGCTCACTGGTTCGGTGCCTCCGTCTTGATCTGCGACGCACGTTCGTACACGTGGTCGATGAAGCCGTATTCAAGCGCCTGTTCCGCGGTGAACCAACGGTCCCGATCGGAATCGGCTTCGATCTGGGCCAGCGTCTGGCCGGTGTGCTTGGCGATCAGTTCGGCCATGGTGCGCTTGATGTGAAGCGACTGCTCGGCCTGAATCCGGATGTCCGATGCGGTTCCCCCAAGACCACCCGATGGCTGGTGCATCATGATCCTGCTGTGCGGCAACGCGAACCGCTTGCCCGGGGTGCCAGCGCTCAGCAGGAACTGTCCCATGGAAGCGGCCAGTCCCATGGCGACGGTCGCGACATCGTTGCTGATCCACTGCATGGTGTCGAAGATGGCCATACCGGAATCCACTGAACCGCCGGGCGAGTTGATGTAGAGGTAGATGTCCTTGTGGGGGTCCTCTGCGTTGAGCAGCAGCATCTGCGCGCAGATCGCGTTGGCATTCTCGTCACGCACCTCGGAGCCGAGAAAGATGATGCGATTGGCCAACAGCGCCTGATACACGTTGTCGGTCATGCCTAGACCGGAGCCATTCTGGGCCGCGGCGCGCAGGCCTGCGGGATTCAGGAAATCAGTCACGGGTTCTAACCTACCTGGCTACGACGAGAAAACTGAGTGGTGACGGGCTTTTCGCTCAAAGCGTTAGATGATCGTCAGGGCGCGCCGACGAGAATCGACGCGCCCTCACTTTAGGCTCTCAGGTCGAGGATCACTCCTCTTCCGTGGTTTCGGTGGCCTTCTCGGCGGCCTCAGCGTCCTTATCGGCCTCGGCCGGGGCGTCAACCATAGCCACCACGTCCCCATTGCCGTCCACCACGGTCGCCGCGGTGACGATGGCCTCCAGCGCCTTCCCACGGCGGATCTCACCAATCCACTCCGCCATGTGATCGTGCTCCATCATGTGCTTGGCCTCTTGTTCCGGCGTGGTGCCGTTCTGCTGGGCCTTGCGGAAGAGCAGCGCCGTCAGGTCCTGCTGGTCCACGCTGATCTCGTTGCCATCGACATAGGCATCGAGGACCATCTGCGCACGCAGCGCATCGGTGCCCCGCTGGTCGATATCGGCCCAGAACTCTTCCGCGGTCTTCGCGGTCTCGTCCTCGGCGTCCTCCAGATACTGCTCGACGCTCAGCCCAGCCTGCGCCAGCTGAGCGGTGACCTGGGCGCGGCGCGCCTCCAGTTCCTTGGCCAGCAGCCCCTCGGGCAGCGGGAAGTCGACGACCTTCAGCACCTCTTCGAGGACGCGATCGCGGGCGTCGGCACGCTGAGCATATTTCTTTTGAAGTTCGATGGCCCCACGCAGGTCGGCCTTCATCTCTTCGACGGTATCGAACTCGCTCACGAGCTGGGCGAAATCGTCATCAAGAGCTGGGAGTTCCTGCTCCTGAACCTTGACGACGGTCACCTCAATGTCGGCCTCTTTGCCGCGCTCGGCACCACCGACGAGCTTGGCGGAGAAGACCTTGGACTCACCCGCCGACAGACCGATGACCGCTTCGTCGAGCCCTTCGATCATGTTGCCCGAACCGATCTTGTAGGTCACGCCCTCAGCCGCGGCGTCCTCAAGCTCGACGCCGTCCCGGCGGCCGATGAGGTTGAGGCTCACCACGTCCCCCTCGGCAGCCGCACGCTCGACCACATTGGTCTTCGCGAAACGCTCACGCAGCAACTCGACGCGCTCATCGATGTCGGCGTCGGTGACCTCCAGCGTGTCCACCTCGGCCTTGATCGAGGCGAAGTCTGGCAGCTCAAACTCGGGGCGGATGTCGACCTCAGCGACGAATTCCACCAATTCGTTGTCTTCAAGCTTGGTGACCTCGATCTCCGGCTGGGCCAGCGGGGTCACCTTGGCCTCGGCCACCGCGGCGTTGTAAGCCTGCGGGATCACCTCGTTGATGGCCTCCTGCAGCACCACGCCACGCCCGAACCGCTGGTCGATGACGGCCGCCGGAACCTTGCCCTTGCGGAAGCCGGGGATGCTGACCTGCTCAGCGATCTCCTTGTACGCCTTCTTCAGGGCGGGCGCCAGGTCGGCAAACGGGATTTCGACGGTGAACTTCACCCGGGTCGGGTTGAGCTGCTCGAAGGTGCTGGGCACGGAAGTCTCCTACACGATGGACATGGGTGCGCAATGGACGCCGTGTCATCCTAGCGATCCCGCCGAACAGCTACCAACCGCACACCGCCAAAAGGGCCGCGGCTATATGGTTCCCGGCTCACGCTGTGGGCTGGTGGAGCCCGTCATCAGGAACCCGCCCCGCCTCGGCGAGGAGCAGCCAGCTGTGGGTCGGGGACCTAGGGAGGCCGCTGAACTTTTCTTCGCCACCCGCTCGGTCGTCCCACCCTTCCGAGAAGTCCCGCTGCGAGAGGGGCACATCCCGCTCAGATCACGGCGAAGCGGAGGCCCGCCTCGACCGGCTTCCGGCCAAGGCAGCTGCGGTGGCAGGTGCCCCATGGAGCGGACGACGGGAATCGAACCCGCGTAGCCAGTTTGGAAGACTGGGGCTCTACCATTGAGCTACGTCCGCACGCTCGCAAAATGCGCGAGCCCGATGAGTGTAGCAGAGTTAGCCACCGGGAGGTGTTCGTGGAGGGTACGGCGTCGGATTTCGGTGTGGCTACGCTGCGCAGCGACACCGAGATCGAGGTGTTCACCTACGCCGGAACAAGTTCGACACGACCGGCCCTACGGGTCCGGGTCGAACGCCCCACGGGCACCGAGGTGACCGGCCACGAGCCGCTGACGTGGAGCGGTGGGCAGGTCGTGACCGAAGTCTCGTTCGCCTGCGAGCCGGGGCGGGTGGCGATCACGGTGACTCAGTGCAACCTTTCCGCGTCCCCAGCTATGAGCGAACCGCCCGCACTGGAGTTCACCAGCCAAGACCCGCTGGTGTGGTGGCTGGGAGGGGTGACCAACTACGTCGCGCACGCCGACCCGCGCGGCAACCTCCAGGCCTTCTGGCCCTACGGAACGGACTGGAAGGCCATGCCGCTGAGCGAGGGCGTCCGGGTAGAGGCGGCTCGGCCTCAGCAGCTGGCGCCCGGCCAGCAGCGCTTCACAGTGTGGCGCTACGGCTGGTTCGCCTCGCTGGAGGATTTCAGCGCCCGGCTTACCCCGGCATGGTATCCGGCCCACCCCGTCGTCGAGGCCGGGGACGAGGTCACTCTGCAGAACCTCGACGGCGTGGCCCACGCCCCGGGTCTGAGCGTCTTCCTCAATCATCCGAACCAGCTGCTCACCGCGCCCACCGGGATCCACACCGTGACCATTATTCAGCCCGAAGGCGCCTCCGCGCTCCAGCTGGGATGGGCACCTCCGCTGCACGACCTGGTGGTCTCGGCACTGACCGGGCCACTTCCCGCCGACCTGTCGGCCTGGTTCCTGACCTGGCTCGCCACCCGCGATTCGGCCGATCTGGACGAGCTCGATATCGCGATCGCCGAGGGGCTGGCCTCACCCACGCCCTTCGCCGTGGCCGCGGCCGCGGACGCCGCCCCGCTGCTTGGCAGGACGCTACTCGCCGACGCCGCCGACGCGCTCGCCCGCCTCCTATCCGCACCCCCACTGCCCGATGGGGTGTTCCTCGCCGGAGTCAGGCTGTATGCACAGGCCCTCGCCGCGGAGTCAGGGGTGAGCGACGACGTGCTGGCGGCACTCTGGTCTCCCTACACCCGGCCTTCTCTGGAATCTCAGCTGCTGACCGACCCAGACGCCGCGACGGCACACGCACCAAGCCTGGCCGCCGCCATCGGAAACGGGCTCCCAGGGCACGTACCGCACGGCTGCGCCCGCGAAACCGCTCTCCTCAAGGTGGCCCTGGCCGGGAACCTGAGCCCAGCCGACCTGACCCGCTACGCCCAGCTACACGTCACCACTGAGCGCTGGCTAAGGGCAGGGAATCCCAGCCCCACACAGCTGGCCTGGCTGCTGTGGTAACTCAGCCGCCAGAGGCTGCTACGATTACCCGAGCTACGGGGTATGGCGCAGTTTGGTAGCGCGTCCGCTTTGGGAGCGGAAGGTCCTCGGTTCAAATCCGGGTACCCCGACGAAGGCCGAGAGACGAGCCGC
>JAUMYR010000034.1:0-6818 GCA_030528545.1 Propionibacteriaceae bacterium | reverse complement strand
AGAGACGAGCCGCCCGTGCGCGGGCTCGTCCGAGGCCAAGGAGAAGGTTGAGGTTTCCTCCCGAAACCCCGACGAAGGCCGAGCCTCGCGAGGCCAAGTGACCTGCCCCGCTTAGCGCTTCCGGCGCTGGCAGCGCGGACACCAGTAGAGATTCCGCCCGGCCAGAGACGATGTTTGGATCGCGGTCCCACACACGATGCAGGGCTGCCCGGCCCGGCGATAGACATAGACTTCTCCGCCATGGGGGTCCTCCCGGGCGGGACGACCCGTGGCCTGCGGCATGTGCTCAGGCAACAGCGTGTCGATGCGGCCGGTCTCGACGCCGTCGGCCATCAGCGAGACGAGATCGTCCCACATGGCCCGCCAGGTGGGACGATGAAGCCCGTCCCCGGGGGCCATCGGATCGACCCGGTGCCGGAACAGCACCTCGGCCCGGTAGATGTTACCCACGCCCGCGGCGATCTTCTGGTCCATGAGCAGGGCGGCAATGGGCTTGGCGGAACGGCGGACCCGCGCCCACCCCCGCTCGGGGTCCGCGTCCGGACGCAGCGGGTCGGGGCCAGACCCCGCCATCACATCGGCCCACTGGTCGCGGGTCACCGCCCGGCACCACTGCGGGCCGTGCAGGTCGGCCGCCACGACGCCGTCGGTGATCCGCAGCCGGACCACCCCGACCGGCTCGGCGTACTCCCGGATCGGCAACCTCCCGATCAGCCCGAGGTGGATATGGACCCCAGACGGTTCGGGGACATCGACGGCAAAGAACAGGTGCTTGCCGCACGCCTCGGCACCCAGGAACTCCCCGCCGTCCAGCCGCGCGGCCTCGTCCGCGAATCGCCCCTGGGGTGAGGACACCCGCACCTCCCGCCCGGCGAAGGTCGTCGAGAGGTCTCGGGCAAGGCGGTGGATCACGTGTCCTTCGGGCATGGCGCCTAGGATAGGGCCATGCCCACCACGAATGAGCGCCCCGCGCAGCCACGCGAGTTCGGACGCGATGGGGTCTCGGGCATGGTCAGCCGCGACCGGGCCATCCGCGCCCGCGAGGTCAGCAAACCCTCACCCACCGACTTTTCGGCCGCCCATAACACCATCGACCAGCTCATCGCGCGGGCCCAAGGACGCCGCCCCCGCTAGCCAGACCGCCCGGAAACCGCGGTCTGCTAGCCGCCTTCTGCCGCTAGCCGGGTAGCAGGCTGGCGCGCCAGACCCGCCAGCGCCCCGCGACCAGACCCCCATCGAGAGGGTGCGGACGCGGGGCGCCTGATCCAGTGGGGCGCCTAGGCATCCCACCCAGCCGGGGCACCACCCTTCCTGGATTCGGCGATCTGCTCGGCATAGCCGGAGCAGAGGTAGCGCGCGAGGGGGTCCGCCGGTAGCCCCCGGGACTCGCGCCATTGCGCCAACGCGGGGCGGACATCGGTGTAGAAAGCGTCCATATAGACCTGATTGGCCCCGAGCACGTCTCCCGCCAGTTGTGCCTCGGCGAGCGCGTCCCGGTCGAGCAGCAGAGCCTTGGTCAGCATCTCCGCGACATTGAGCACACTCCTGATCTGACCCGGAATGCTCGGCTCAATGTTGTGGCACTGGTCAAGCATCAGCACCACACCGCTGTCCGGATCGAGCCCACCGCCTCGCACGACCTCCACGAGGATCCGGAATAGCTGGAACGGGTCGGCCGCCCCGACGATGAGATCGTCATCGGCGTAGAAGCGGGAATTGAAGTCAAAGGATCCAAGCCGCCCGAGCCGGAGCAACTGCGCCACGATGAACTCGATATTGGTCCCGGGCGCGTGGTGCCCGGTGTCCAGGCAGACCTTGGCTCGGTCACCGAGCGCGAGGCAGTGCACCAGCGAGGTGCCCCAGTCTGGCACATCGGTGTGGTAGAAGGCAGGCTCGAAGAACTTGTACTCCAAGACGATGCGCTGCTCGGCACCCAAGTGGGCGTAGATCTCGGCCAGTGAGTCGGCGAGCCTGTCCTGACGCGAGCGCAGATCGTCCTGCCCGGGGTAGTTGGTACCGTCGGCGAGCCAGATCTTGAGATCACTCGACCCGGTCTGGGACATGATCTCGATGCAATCGAGGTGATGATCGATAGCCTTGCGGCGCACGCCCGGGTCCGCGTGGCACAGCGATCCCAGCTTGTAGGCCTCGTCCTGGAAGGTGTTGGAGTTCACCGTCCCCAGCCGGACGCCGTGGTCGGCCGCGTGCTGGGCGAGGCGTCCGTAGTCATCGACCTTGTCCCAGGGGATGTGCAACGCGACCGAGGGCGCCAGCCCGGTGAACTCGTGCACCTTCGCCGCGTCCTCGATCTTCTCGAACGCGTCCCGCGGGCCACCTGGCTTGGCGAAGACCTTGAAACGCGTGCCCGAGGTCCCGAAAGCCCACGACGGCACCTCGATGGCCAGGGATTCCAGCTGTCCGCGGATCTGAGCTGTCAGCACGCCTAACTCCTTTGTTGAAACGTTTCAGTATTGTCACTCTACGACTCCCCGTGAAACCTGTCAACGGGTTGAGTCAATTCGGCGGTACGCTCGCCACGTGGATCTCAAGAGGGCACCATGGCAGCCAGCGTGAAGGATGTCGCCGCGCTCGCGGGCCTGTCCGTTGGCACGGTTTCCAATGTCTTGAACCGGCCCGATAAGGTCTCCGAGGCGACCCGGGAGCGCGTCCAGAACGCCATCGATCAGCTCGGGTTCGTGCGCAACGACGCCGCCCGGCAGCTCAAGGCCGGGCAGAGCCAGTGCGTCGGCCTGGTGGTCCTGGATGCCAGCAATCCCTTCTTCGCCGACGTGGCCCTCGGAGCGGAACGCCTGGCCTCGGAGCAGGGGGTTTCGGTGCTCGTCGGGAACAGCGCTCACGACCCCTCGCGGGAGTTGACCTACCTCAACCTGTTTGACCAGCAAAGGCTGCGCGGAGTCCTGCTCTCCCCGGTCGGAACCCCGCCAACGCTGGTTGCCAGGATGCGGCAGCGCGGCATCCCGACGGTCCTGGTCGACCGGGCGGACAGCAGTGACCTCTGCTCTTCGGTCAGCGTGGACGACCTGCGCGGCGGCAGGCTCGCCGCCGAACACCTCGCCGGGTCCGGGCGCCGCAGGCTGTGCTTCGTCGGGGGGCCAGAGGACCTGCCCCAGAGCGCCGACCGCCTGGCGGGCGCCCGGGCCGCCGCGGCCTCGACGGGAGCTACCCTGCTGGTCAAGACCTACCCCGAACTGACCATAGCCGCCGGACGCCGGGCAGCCGAGGAGATCGCGGCCCTGCCCGGCGCTGACCGGCCCGATGGGATATTCGCGGCCAACGACCTGCTCGCGCTGGGGTTGCTCCAGGGCTTCACATCTCACGGCATCCGGGTTCCCGAGGACGCCGGGCTCATCGGCTATGACGACATCGAGTTCGCCGCGGGGGCCGCGGTGCCACTGTCATCGATCCACCAGCCGCGGCTGACCATCGGGGAGACCGCGATGAGCCTGCTGCTGGCCGAGGCCGACGAGCCCACGCTGCCACGCCGCCACGTCGTGTTACAGCCGACGCTGGTGGCCAGGGCTTCTACCCGGCGCTAGCCACCCGCTTACGGTAAGACTCGGCCTCCCAGCCCTCGATGAAGCGCCATTGATCCTCGGTGAGGGTGCGCACCCGGCCGAGCCGATTGGCCGCGCTGGCCACCCAGATCGCATCGGCCAGGGTGTGTGCAGCGTTGAGCGCCGCTGCCTCGCTCCGGCCGAACCCGGCGACCGCACCGCCGGGCAGCAGCCCCGTGACCGGATCGCGGCCCCAGCGGCCCCGATAGCTTTCCAGGATCTCTTCCATGGCCTCGCCGAGGATTACGGGGAAGGAACCGGCATAGACGATCTGGTCCGGGATGAGCGGCCCTCGCTCGCTGAGGGCCCTGGCCGCTTCCCGGTCGGCAACGGCGGAGGCCACGCGCGCCACCCCACCCAGCGCTTTCCCCCACCGGGCGGCTAGGAGGATCTCCTCCCGCGAGGCATCGGCGATGGCCGGGCGGCAGCTGAGGCATCCGGCGATACGGCCAGTCAGCCACCGGGTGCGCTCGGCCACCGCGGCGGCGTCCCTGCCGGAGACGATGATCCCGTGATTGGCCAGCAGCGTGACGGCTGGCGGGGGCTGCGATGTCCGCTCGCTGTAGGCGTCCCTCGCGTCTCGGATGGCCCGCGCCAGCGCCACCCCGGGATCGACATAGCCGACGACGATGGCCTCATCGCCCAGCAGCCGGGCGGCGAGTTCGCGATCGGACTCGTTGCAGGTCAGCGCGTTCGCGACGAGCGGATGCAGGTGGAGCACCAGCGGGTCGGGGATCAGCGCGTGGAACAGGATCTCCACACTCGGACGGCGCCTGTCATCGGCGCCCACCCGGGCCGCGCTCGCGGCTCGCTGTACCGGATCACCGTCGCCTGGCAGGTCGTGATCCAGCGCGTGCAGCAGGGTGGACACCCGCAGCCCGACGAGTTCGTCGCCGCGGAGGCTCGCCAGCGCCACGCCGCTCGGCTTGATGCGGAGCACGCCGTCGTGCTTCAGCGAGATATTGCCCCCACCAGCACGGACATAGGTTTCGTCGGCCCCGAAGGTGTGGCTCAGCTCGATCAGGTCACGAGTGAGGTTCATCGCTGCTCCAATCGGGCGGCAGCCTCGTCCCAGTCCGTGGCGTCGAGGCCGAGGGCTGTCGCCTGGTAGGTCGTGGTGTCACAGGAGCGCAGCGCGACTTCGCGCAGCGTCTCGATCCTTGGGGGCAGGGCCCCCACCGCCGCGGCTTGGACGAGGATGTTTCCCAGCGCAGTGCCCTCCGCCGGGCCAGCGATCACGGGCAGGCCGGTGGCCGAGGCGGTCAGCTGACACAGCAAGGCGTTGCGCGACCCGCCCCCGACGAGATGCACGACGCGAGGCGAAAGCCCGGCGATCCGGGCCCCGGCCCACACCGCGCCCCGGTAGGCCAGGGCCAGTGAGTCCAGGACACAGCGGGTGATGAGGACCGGGTCATCGGGGAGGTCTTGCCCGCATTCGGCCGCGAGTTCTCGCACCCGGGTGGGCATGTCACCGGGTGCGAGCAGGCGTGGATCGTTGCAGTCGATGACGTGA
This sequence comes from Propionibacteriaceae bacterium, assembly GCA_030528545.1. The sequence goes on along the minus strand of JAUMYR010000034.1, from coordinate 1,730 downwards.
GTCAGTGGGCGCAGCCGGGCGGCCTCGGCCAGCAGCTGGCTGAGGGGAAGCCTCCGGCCGTTGCGCGCCCATTCCCGCCGGCATTCGCTCAGCACCCACAGCCCCATCACGTTCTTGAGGAACCGCACCGTGCCCGAGTAGCCGAGTTCGTTGGTGAAATTGGCGGCCCTGGCCTCTTCGCTGAGCACCGGAGAGTCCAGCTCGAAGCCCACTAGAGACCAGGTTCCGCAGGAGACATAGGCGAAGTCGGGACGCTCGACGGGCAGCGCGAGCACGGCCGATGCGGTGTCGTGAGAGGCGACCGCGACGACCGGCTCCCCCTGAGGGCTATAGCCAGCCACGGTGCCGGGCTCCACCAGAGGCGGCAAGAACCGAACGATGTCCAGCCCGAAGCCGTCCCGCAGCGCGGCCACGACGGCCGAGGACCAGCGTCGCGTCCGCGGGTCAAGCATGCCCGTGGTCGAGGCGTTGGTGACCTCGCAGTGCACCTCGCCGGTGAGGCCCGAGGTGAGCAGGTCTGGCATCAGTGCGATCCGATCGACACCGCTCCAGTCCTGGGAGGATGCCGCGACGAGCTGAAACAGCGTGTTGAAGGGCTGTATCTGGGTGCCGGTCTCGGCGTAGAGAAGCTCTGGGCCGATGTGGGCGAACATGCGCTCGGGGGCTCCCTCGGTCCGCCGGTCTCGATAGCTGACCGGCCGTTCCAGCAACACGCCGCGGGCGTCAAGGCGGCCATAGTCGACGCCCCAGGTGTCGATGCCGAGGCCGCTGAGTTCGCCCACCGCGCGCGCCGACTCGAATCCTTCGGCGACCGCCGCGGCCAGGTGGGCGAAGTCCCAGCGCAGCGCACCGCCATGGCTCTCTAGGGGATTGCCGAAGCGCGCGATCTCACCCAGCCGGATTCGTCCACCGGCCAGCCGCCCGAGCACCACCCGGCCACTGGATGCCCCAAGATCGGCGGCGGCAAATAATCGAACGGCCTCGGATGACACCCTCGCCCCCTATGGATCGAAACGTTTCATTGAATCGTTTCATTACACGCTAGAGGGGGGACTTAGCGGTGTCAACCGGTTCGCGCGAACTCCATCAGGCCGGAGCCCTCATCCGGAGTTCACAGCGGCAAGGGCAGCGCTGCCCGCCACCCCGCGGCAAAGGGAACCGCGCTGAGGTGCTAGCGCGTCAGCGCCCGGTCAGCTCGTAGGCACTGACCTTATCGATGCGGCGCTGGTGGCGGCCCTCCCCAGAGAATGGGGTCTCGATGAATACCCGCACCATCTCCCAGGCCTCGTCGAGGGTCTGCATCCGGCCGCCGAGGGAGATGATGTTGGCGTCGTTGTGTTCCCGCCCCAGCCGGGCGATGTCGGTGTTGTAGGCGAGGATCGCCCGGATACCAGGAACCTTGTTGGCCATGATCTGCTCGCCGTTGCCCGACCCGCCGAGCACCACCCCAACGCCCTGCTCGTCGGCTACGGCCTGGGCGCACGGCAGGATGAAATCGGGATAGTCGTCGAGCGCATCGTAGCTGGTCGCGCCGTGATCGACGACCTCGTAACCAGCCTCGGAAAGCTTGGCAGCCAGGAACTCCTTGAGCTCATAGGCCGCATGATCGGTGGCAATATGAACGCGCATGGCCCAACTATGCCAGCCCTAAATGCCTTGCCGAGCGCGCACCCACCCAATAGGTTCAAGACATGTTTGATGTGCGGACGCTCAACCTGGACGACCAGACC
>JAUMYR010000033.1:14831-23224 GCA_030528545.1 Propionibacteriaceae bacterium | reverse complement strand
ATGAGTCACAACACCCAGGCCGGGGTCACCCGGGGCTTCCACGCCGAACCCTGGGACAAACTTGTCTCCGTCGCCAGCGGACGCATCTTTGGCGCCTGGGTCGACCTGAGGGCGGGCGAGGCCTTCGGCCGGGTGGTCACGGTCGAGATGGGGCCGGACAAGGCGGTCTTCGTCCCTCGGGGGGTGGGCAACGCCTATCAGGCCCTTGAGGACGGCACCACCTACACCTATCTCGTCAACGAACACTGGTCGGCCGAAGCCAGGCAGCGCTATACCTACCTCAACCTGGCCGACGAGACCGTCGCCGTGGACTGGCCGATCCCCCTGGCCGACAGCGTCCGCAGCGAGGCCGACCTGTTCCATCCGCGGCTGGCCGACGTGACGCCCTTCCCCGCCGCGAAGGTGCTGGTGACCGGCGGCAACGGCCAGCTGGGCCGGGCGCTGCGGGCGGTCTTCCCCGATGCGACCTATGTCGACCTCGACGAACTCGACATCGCCGACCCCGCGTCCGTGGCCGCCTTCGATTTCGACGGGGTGCAGACCATCGTCAACGCCGCGGCCTGGACCGCGGTGGACGCCGCCGAGGCCGAGGGCCGCGCCGCCTGCTGGGGCGCCAACGCCACCGGGGTGGCGAACCTGGCGGCGGCGGCCCGCAGGCACCGCGCCACCCTGGTGCACATCTCCAGCGACTATGTCTTCGATGGCACCACCGAGTCCCACACCGAGGACGAGCCGCTGTCCCCGCTCAGCGCCTACGGCGCCGCCAAGGCCGCCGGGGACATCGCGGCCGCGTCCTGGGAGCGGCACTACATCGTGCGCACCAGCTGGGTCATCGGCCAGGGCCGCAACTTCGTATCCACCATGGCCGACCTGGCCCGCCGCGGGATCTCCCCCGGAGTGGTCGACGACCAGTACGGACGCCTCACCTTCACCGAGGACCTGGCCGCGGGGATCGCCCACCTGCTCGGGACCGGCGCTCCCTACGGCACGTATAACCTGACCTCGTCCGGGCCGGTGCAGACCTGGTACAGCATCGCTTCAGAGGTCTTCGCCGCGGTGAACGCCTCGGGACAGGTGAGGCCCGTCAGCACCGAGGAGTACGGGGCAGGGAAGGACCTCGCACCCCGCCCCCGGCACAGCACTCTCGACCTGTCCAAGATCACCGCGGCAGGTTTCGTCCCCGGGGACGGGTCGGTGAGGCTGCGCAGCTACCTCTCCCGCCTGGTATAGAAGAACGTTGTCAAATCGTCACTTTCCCAGTGGGCTAGCGGCCGCGAACCCGGTGTAACCTCGTCTCCATGAGCCGTCCTTTTTTGCCTTTCGCGCGCCCTGACATCGGTGATGCGGAGATTGAGGCGGTCGTGAACGCGATGCGCAGTGGGTGGTTGACCACCGGCCCGGTGTCTGCCGCGTTCGAACGGGAGTTTGCCGACTTTCTCGGCGGGGACCGGTACGCTATCGCGGTGAACTCGGCAACCGCCGGGCTCCACCTGGGGCTGGAGGCGATTGGGGTTTCCCCCGGCGATGAGGTGCTGGTACCAACTTGGACGTTCACCGCGACCGCCGAGGCCGTCAGCTACCTCGGGGGCACGCCGGTCCTGGTTGACGTGGACCCGGTCACCTTGTGCATCGATTTCGCCGACGCCGAGCGGCGCGTGACCGACCGCACGGTCGCCATCGCACCCGTCCACTATTCGGGGCTGGCCGTCCCGGCCAGCGACTTGTCGGCTTTCGCGCGCAGGCACGGCCTCAGGGTGGTCGAGGACGCCGCTCACGCGCTGCCGACCATCAACGAGGGCGCCCTGGTCGGAGCGGGGGACTTCGACGCCACGGTGTTCAGTTTCTATGCCACGAAGACCATCACGACCGGGGAGGGCGGCATGGTCGTCACCCGGGATCAGGCCCTCGCCGAACGCATGCGGGTGATGCGCCTACACGGCATCGACCGCGACGTGTTCAACCGGTATTCCGCTCCCCGCGCGGGATGGAGTTACGACGTGATCGCGGCAGGTTTCAAACACAATCTCACCGATACCGCGGCGGCCTTGGGCCGGGTTCAGTTGCGGCGGGCGCCCGAGATGGCACGCCGCCGCGCCGAGATCGCCGCACGCTACCACCAGGCATTCGCCGGGTTGCCGGTCGAGCTTCCGCCGGACGCGCCGGAGGGGTCGTCCCACTGCTGGCACCTGTACAACCTGCGCCTCACTCCCGAGGCACCAATCAGCAGAGACGGTTTCATTGAACGGATGACCGAACTCGGGGTCGGCACCAGCGTGCACTTCATCCCGCTGCACCTGCTCACCCACTGGCGGGACCGGTTCGGGCACACCCCCGAGGACTTCCCGGTGGCCAGCGCCGAGTTCGAACGCTGCGTCAGCCTTCCGATCTTTTCCGCGATGACCGACGACGACATCGAACTGGTCATCTCCTGCGTCTCTTCCCTGCTGTCATGACGGACGCCAAACGCACCTTCGACGTCATCGCCTCCGCCCTCGGGCTGTGGTTCCTGGCCCCGGTCTTCCTCGGGGTGTCGCTGGCCGTATGGGCCCACGACCGGGGCCCGGTCTTCTTCCGGCAAGAGCGGGTGGGCAAGGACGGAAAAGTGTTCCGGATCCGGAAGTTCCGCTCCATGCGAGCCGACAACCAGGGTGCCCTCATCACCAGCGCGGACGATGACCGGATCACCCCGATCGGTAAGGTCTTGCGCAAGACCAAACTGGACGAACTGCCCCAGCTCATTGACGTGCTGGTAGGCAATATGTCCCTGGTCGGCCCGCGTCCAGAGGTGCCGCGATATGTCGAGTTGTGGGGACGGGAGGCCGCCGCCGAGATTCTGAGCGTGCGGCCCGGAATCTCCGATCCGGCGGCGATCGCCTATCGCAACGAGCAAGACGAATTGGCTGCCGCCGATGACCCGGAACGCCACTATGTCGAGATGATTCTGCCTCGCAAAGTCGAGATGTACCTCGACTATGTGCGCACCCGGAGCTTCATGGGCGACATCGCGTTGATCCTCCGTACCCTCGCAGCGGTCCTGAGCAGGTGAGCGGTTCCAGGCCCACACGCGCTGCAGGACGGCCGCCCCCCACCAGCCGGAGCCCTGGATTCTCACTAAATTTTCGGTAACACCCCATAACTCTTCACCGGCCCGGATTCCGTGGCGCGACAAGCGGCGCCGGTAGAAAAGAAGCCATGAGATTGTCCCGATCCGGGGCTGGCCGCCGCACCCGGTTCGTTTCTTGGGCCCCCAAAAGAGACCCTCAAGGACTATCCTGTTATCAGACCGTTATATAAGCCTCCGACTATAGACAAGGTATCCTGCGCACGTGAACGATCGCGTCTTCCTCTCACCGCCGGACATGACGGCCGCCGAGCGCGCGGCCTTGAATCGGGCGTTCGACAGTGGCTGGATCGCCCCGCTGGGACCCGAAGTAGATGCATTCGAGGAGGAGCTGGCCAGGTTCTGCGACCGGGAACACGCGGTAGTCCTGTCGTCTGGCACGGCGGCCTTGCACCTGTCGGGGCTCGTGCTGGGCTTCGGCACCGGAAAGGTCGTGATTACCGCCTCGCTGACCTTCGCCGCCACCGTCAACGCGATCCTCTACACCGGAGCCACTCCGGTGCTGGTTGACTGCAACCAGGAGGGCTCGATCGATGTCGATCTCGCTCGCCACGCGGTCGAGGACCAGCTGGCCAAGGGCGCGGAAGTCGCGGGGATCGTTCCGGTCGATCTGCTTGGTCATGTCGTCGACCACGACGCCATCTCGTCTTTGGCCGCGGAATACGGGCTGCCGGTGTTGAGCGACGCCGCCGAGTCCTTGGGCGCGGTCTATCACGGACGCCCAGCTCCTGCCTATGGGGCCCTGGCCGCCGTGTCCTTCAACGGCAACAAGATCATGACCACCTCGGGCGGGGGTGCGGTCCTCACCGATGACGGCGCACAGGCCGACCGCCTGCGTTACCTGGCGACTCAGGCCCGCCAGCCGGTATTGCACTACGAACACGTGGATGTCGGCTACAACTACCGCATGTCCAACCTACTCGCGGCGCTCGGACGCGCACAGCTGACTCGTTTGCCCGGCATGTTGGAAACCCGCCGCCAGAATCGGTTGCGCTACCGCCGCCTGTTCGACGGGGTCGAGGGCGTGAGGTTCTTCGGTATGCCGGATGGGGCCGAATCCGCACCCCAGGAAGACCATGACAATTTCTGGCTGACCTCGATCCTGGTCGACCCCGAGGTCGCCGGGTTCAGCCGGGACGACCTCATGGCCGAGCTCGCCGCCGACAATATCGAGGCCCGCCCCGTGTGGAAGCCGATGCACGCCCAGCCCGTTTTCCAGCACCTTCAGGCCTACACCACCGGCACGGCGGACCGGCTGTTCGCCAACGGGATATCACTGCCGAGCGGTTCGGCGCTGACCCAAGACCAGTGGGAACGCATCGAGACCGCTATCGGTAAGGTCTTGGAGCGGCGATGAAGCGCGCGCTGTTTGACCGCCTCAAACGCGCCACCGATGTCGTGGTGGCGGCGACGGCGCTGGTCATCACAGCACCCATCCAGGCGGGCGTCGCCGTGCTGGTGCGCAAGGACCTGGGATCGCCGGTGATCTTCCGGCAGGAGCGTCCCGGCAAGGACGGGCGCATTTTCACCATGTACAAGTTCCGCACGATGCGCTCCAGCAGCGAGAATCTGGTCAGCGACGAGGACCGGATCACGCCCTTCGGGGCCTGGCTGCGCTCCACCAGCCTGGACGAGTTGCCCGAGCTGTTCAACGTGCTGAAGGGTGACATGTCGCTGGTCGGGCCACGTCCGCTGCTGCCCAGCTATCTGCCGCTATACACCCCCCGCCAGGCCCGCCGCCACGACGTCCGTCCCGGCGTTACCGGGCTGGCCCAGGTGAAGGGCCGCAACGCCATGCCCTGGGCCGAGCGCCTAGCCTGGGACGTGCACTACGTCGACAACCGGTCGATCCGCCTGGATTTGAAGGTGCTGTTCGCCACCTTCGCCGTGGTCTTCAAACGCGAAGGCATCGCCGAGGAGGGGCAGGCCACCATGACCGATTTCGCTGGCGCCCCCGACGTCGAGGTCTGACCGGCCCCGTGCGAGGTGCCCGGGTTCTACCGGCGGTAGATGGCCTCCAGGCCCGCCCAGACCCGCTCGGGCTGGAACTCCTTGACGGCGCGGTCCTTGGCCTTGCGCCCCATGCGGCGCCGCTCCTCCGGTTGGTCCGCGAGACAGCGGATGGCGTCCGCCAGCCCGGCCGCGTCGTCGACGTCGACGAGGATGCCGGTCTGGCCGTCCAGCACGGAATCGACGGCCCCGGTGGCGCGGGTGGTCACGGTCGGGATGCCAGCGGCCGAGGCCTCCAGCACGACATTGGGGAATCCCTCCCGCCGGGTCGGCAGACACAGCAGGTCCATAGCCGCGTACCACGGCCAGGGCTCGTCCTGGTAGCCGATCTGGACGATCCGGCCAGCGACGTCGTCCAGGAGCGCCGCGGTGCCCGCGTCCTCGACCTCGCCCATGACGAGCAGGACGATATCCTCGCGCTGGGCCAAGGACGGGTCCCGCAGGGCGCCCAGCACCGTGTTGAGGCCCTTGTCGGGGGTGAGCCGACCGACCAGGCCGACGACGACGGCGTCCTCGGCGATCCCGAGACGGGCGCGCAACCGCTCCCGCTGCCCGGCCGTCGCCGCAGCGACCGCGGCCGCGTCCACCCCGTTGCTGGAGCCCGAACCGATCACGACCGCGGGACGCCGCCTCGGGGTGAGCCGCCTGGCCGCTAACTCCCGGGCGAGGCTGTGGCTGACCGCGACGACATCGGTCGCGAGCGTCGCCGTCAGCCTTTCGAGGACCCACAGGATCGCCGCCAGCGGACCGCTGGCCCCCTCCAGCCGCAGGCCGCGGACGACGTAGACCCGGCGCGGGACCCGGCACACCCAGGCCGCGATCGTGCCCAGCAGGCCCGCCTTGGGAGTCCCGACGCTCACCACGTCGGGTTTCAGGCGCCTCAGCAGCCGGATCCACGCGACGAGGGACTTCGCGTCAGCCACCGGCGCCGGTTCGCGCTGCATCGCCAGTTCGTGCGCCGTGACACCGGGACGCGCGGCGACGATGCCGAACTCCTCACCCGGTGAGGTCACCAGGTGGACATCCCAGCCCCGGGAGCCCATCCATTCGAGCTGGCCGCGGAGCAGGGACACCGCGCTCGTCGGGACCGTCACCCCGTAGACCAGCCTCGCCATCAGCGCTCCTGGACGGGGTCGTAGTGGCCGCTGGCCTGGAACCATTCCAGGGTGCGCCTCAGTCCCTCGTCCAGCCGGATCGGCTCCACGCCGGGGAACAGTGAGCGCAGGCTCTGGTTGGCGGCCTGGGAGTGCGGGACGTCCCCGGCGCGGGGCGGGCGGAACTCCTTGGCGAGTTCGCGCCCGGCGAAGCCCTCTAGGCGAGAGATGAGGTCGAGCAGGGAGGTATTGGTGCCGAACGCCAGGTTGACCGGCTCCGGGTGGGTCACTTTCTGCTCCGCGGCCCGCAGCAGCACCTCACACACCGTGCCGACGAAGGTGAAGTCGCGGGACTGGGTGCCGTCCCCGTTGACCGGGAGCGCTTCCCCGCGCAGCATCGCGTCCACGAAGATCGGGATGACCGCCGCGTAGACGTGCCCGGCCCGCTGCCCCGGGCCGTAGACGTTGAAGAAGCGGAAGGCCAGGGTCTCCATGCCATAGGACTGCTGGAACGCGAGGGTGTACTGTTCGGTCGCCAGTTTCGTGACGGCGTAGGGGCTCATCGCCCGCACCCATTCCCGCTCGTGCTTCGGCAGGGCCGGGTTCATCCCGTAGACCGAGCTCGATGACGCGCAGCTGACGTGGCTGACCCCAGCCCGGCGCGCCGCCTCAAGGACGTTCAGGGTGCCGGTGGCGTTGACCTGGTGGGAGCGCATGGGGTCGGCGATGCTTCGCGGCACGCTGCCGAGGGCCGCCAGGTGGACGACCGAGTCCACGCCGGTCACCGCGTCGTCGAGGGCGTCGATGTCGAGGATCGAGGCTTCGAGGAACCTCACGTCGAGCCCCTCCAGGTTGTCGCGGTAGCCGGTGGACAGATCGTCGATCACCGTCACCTCGTGCCCGCCCGCCAGCGCGGCCTTGACGAGATTCGACCCGATGAACCCGGCCCCGCCGGTCACAAGAAGCTTCATGGCTCGATCCTAACCGGTGGGCGTGTCCGGACCGGGCGGGATCGTCCCCGCACCGGTGTGGACGGGCGACGCCGCCTGGGGTGCCTGCCCGCGTCCCAGATGCCACAGCAGGAACCCGACCGCGGCGATCTCGACCTGGGTCGTCGCCTGCAATAGCCAGGTGCTGTTCATGACCGTGCTCGGCCCCCATTCCAGGATGACTAGGCAGACCGCACCCAGCAGCGGCCCGCCACCGGAGCGGATGGCACGTACCAGCGCCCACCCGAGGCCTGCCAGCAGCACGGCGAAGACGGGCAGGCCGTACTGGACCAGCACCTCCAGGACTCCGTTATGCGGGTTGACGATCTCGGTCGGTTCCGGGACGGCTCCAGCCGCGACCCGGTGCGTGAAGGCCTCCGGGCCGACGCCGAGGAAGCCGCTGTCGACCAGCAGCGACCATCCGTTGCGGAGCATCTTCAGGCGCGGGTCGTCGGCGTCGATGGCCTCTTTCTTCGACAGCCGGGTCAACACCGGCGACAGCACCAGCGACCGCACGGCGGGGATCGCTAGGGCGAGCAGCGCGGCGCCCAGCGTCCAGCGTCCCCAGCGTCGCGAGGCCAGCACCGCCAGGGCCGTCGCCGCGGTGAGCGCCCACCCGACCCGGGAATTGGTCGGATAGGCAAGGACGAAGGCCAGCACCGCCGAGGCCGCCGCGACCAGCCGCCACCGCCCTCGTTCGAGGCACGCGGCGGCCACCAGGAGGGGCTGGGAGAAGACCAGCACGTGGGCGAGCTGGTTGGGATTGGTGAAGGTGCCCGCCTTGCTGTCCCACAGCCCGGTGGAGTTGCGGTCCTCGTAGGCCACGACGAAGTTCGGCAGGTGCAGATCGGTGGCATATTCCCAGGCCACGACGCAGGCCAGGCCGAGGACCATGAGGATGTAGCCCCGTAGCAGCCAGCGGACAACGTCGACATGGCCGCTGGCGTGCACCAGAGCCGCGATGAGCAGTAGGCCGAGCAGCAGCGAGACGAGTTCGCCCAAGCCAGACAGCGGCCAGCCGAACCTGAGATAGCTGACGGCGGCCGAAACCAGGACCACTCCCGAGGCTGCCAGGATCACGGTCTCCAGCCGGGTCAAGCTCCTAGAGCGCGCCGCCTGCCACCCCCACCAGGCGACCAGCGCGCCCGCGAGCAGCCGAAAGGGATTGACCGGACCGCC
>JAUMYR010000033.1:0-14731 GCA_030528545.1 Propionibacteriaceae bacterium | reverse complement strand
CGGATGGCCGCTGACGCTGTTCCTCGTCACCGGCCTGCCCGCCCTGATACTGCTCATCGTCGCGGTCTGGCTGTCCCGTCCCCAGGTAGCCCCCGAGGCCCGTCGGCCCTGGCTGCTGGCCTCGCTGAGTTTCGCGGCACTGCTGGGCTGGGCGCTGGTGACCTCATTCACCCACGAGACCCGCTACAGCCTGCCCAGCGAAGGGGTGACCGATGTCTTGGTGGCACCGATCTATCTCTGGCTGCCGCTGCTGAGCGGCCTCATCGCCATCGGCTGCGCCCTCTGCTGCGCCGCGGCCACCCCGCGGGCGAGGCACGGCCTCCCGGCCCAGATGACGGCGGTCGCCGTCGCGATCCTGATCGTGGGCGCCATCGGACAGTATCGCTCGCTGGACGACGGGATCCCAGGGGCCCGGCTCTACAGCGGGCTGGGCGGAGCGGCGGTGATGTCGGTGCCCCTGCTCATCGCGACCGCGATCCTGCTGGCTGGCCTCCGTGCCGCCAACAGGCGACGGTGGGTGTGGGGCCTTGGTGTCGCGGTCGGGGTCATCATGATTCTCCAGACCGGGTCTCGTTCTGGTCTGCTCACGCTGGCGATATACGCCTGCCTGGTCGTCCTCGACCTGCGGCGTTCCGGGAGGAATCGACGCGGGACTCTGCTTGTCGTCGCCGGGGTCGTGCTGATTGCCGGGATCAGCCTCCTGCTGCGTCCCGAACTGCACCGGCTGCTGCTGTTCAACGATCACTGGCGTGAAACGAACCTGCTCACCGCTATGAGCGCGCTGACCAGTTCCTGGTGGGTGCCGCTCGTCGGGCTGGGCAACGGAGCGCTGTGGCCCTGGTTCTTCACCGAGTCTGGACAGGTGCCGGTCTCCTACACCGAAATGGCGGCCAGCCCGTGGGGACCCGTGCTTCCCGCGCCCCACTCGGTCTATCTCTGGGGGGCCGTCGAGTTGGGGGCCGTGGGGCTTGGTCTCATCCTCGCCATCGCGGGCACCCTCGTCTGGGCATGGCTGAAGTCTGACCCCGGGTCGGCCCGACGCACCATGCTCGCCGCCTTGGTCGCCTGCCTGTTCGCCTTCGCCACCGACACCTTTCTGGTCAATAATTTCCCGGCGAGCCTGCTGTGGTGGTATCTCCTTTTCGCCAGCACCTCAGCCGCCCCCGGAAGGACCCATCAGGCCTCGTCAGGAACGCCTTCGGACGCCTCGGCACCCTCGTGATATATCCTCGCAGGCAGCGACTACCCGATCTCTGCTTGGAGTCTGAACATGGATCTCAGTGACTATTTCGCGATTCTGCGAAAGCGAGCCGCGCTGCTGCTCGTGGTCGCGTCGGTGGTATTAGGCGGTGTCACTGCGTGGACGCTGCTCTCGCCGCGGACTTTCACCGCCACTGCGCAACTGTTCGTGCAGTCCCCTAAGGCTGACACCCAGGGCGCGGCTCAATTGGCTCAGCTGTTGCAGTCCCATGCAGTCAGCTATGTCGCCCTAGCGACGAGCCCCGAGGTGCTGATTCCGGTATCTGAGCAGCTCGGCGGTAATCCCTCGCCCAGCGAACTCGAATCTCTGGTCAAGGCGAGCACCTCCCAGGGCACCTTCGTCGTTTCGATCGAGGCGACGGGAAACAGCCCGAGCCACGCCGTCAAGATCGCGAACCTGGTCGCATATAAGCTCATCGCCTCTACGAGTCAGTTGAGCAGAGAATCGGCGATCCCGGTGCAGGCCGTGGTGTTCTCAATGGCCTCACCCGACTTCACCGAGATGTCACCTTCCGTCGGTAAGAACCTGATCGCTGGCCTTATCGCGGGCTCCTTCTTTGCCATCCTCGCGGTATTCGTCCGGGAACTCTCAGACAACCGCATCCGTAGAGGACGCGATATCGAGCTGATGGAGGACACGGAGTTGCTGGCGGAGGTGCCAGCGCCCTGTGACCAGCCTGGTTCCGAGCAATACCGCTACCTCAGGACCCGGCTGAGCGACGATTCCGGCAGACACCTGGTCACAGTGTCGACCACCCCACATGGGGAGGTGCCACTACCGCAGTTCCTCCTCCCCCTGGCCGAAAGCTTCGCACATACCGGCAAATCGGTCCTCGTCATTGACGCCAATACCAGCGATCCGTCGCTGCACTCCATACTCAATACCGAATCCGCACCGGGGCTCACCGATGCGCTGCGGGGCACCGCTTTCGGCTCCTGTGTGCGCCAGCACGGCAACGTGCACGTGCTGACCAGCGGAGAAGGCTCCAACGACGCGCCCCACTTGCTCGATCTGCCCGAGTGCCGCTCCCTCCTACAAGAGGCCCGGCAACGCTATGACCTCGTGTTCATCGCGGCTTCCCCGGTGCTGAGCGGTGGCGACGCCATCGTCTTGTCGCGGCTGGCCGACCAGACCCTGCTGGTCGCGAAGTCCAACCGCACGCGGCGGGCCGACCTTATCAAGTCCATCAAGGAGCTGAAGGCAGCCGACGCCGACGTGAGCGGCACCGTGCTCGTCACCCGGCCCGGACGCTGAGTTTCCCGATACCGATCCAGAAAGGCCCCTATCGTGCCATTCATCGCACCACCCCACACGACGATGGCCGTCATCGGACTCGGCTATGTCGGGCTCCCGCTCGCGGTCGAGTTCGCCAAAGTCATCCCCGTGATTGGCTATGACATCAATACCCAGCGGATCGCTGAGCTAGCCTCGGGAACCGATTCGACGCTGGAAGTCGAGGACCAGGAGTTGGCTTCGAGCAGCCTCTCTTTCACCTCCGATCCGGCCGATCTCAAAGACTGCAATGTCTATGTCGTCACGACGCCGACACCCGTCGACGAGCACAACAATCCCGATCTCGGGCCGCTGCTGTCGGCGTCCCGCGCCATTGCTCCCTACCTGCGTCCTGGCGATGTCGTGATCTACGAATCGACGGTCTATCCAGGGGCCACCGAAGAAGACTGCGTCCCGATCCTGGAAGAGGGCAGCGGCTTGAAGTTCAACCAGGACTTCTTCGTCGGCTACTCACCGGAACGGATCAACCCTGGCGACAAGACCCACCGCTTCCCCACCATCAAGAAAGTCACCTCGGGATCGACCCCCGAAGTGGCCGAGTATGTGGATGCGCTTTATCGGAAGGTCGTCACAGCCGGAACCTACAAGGCTGCCAGCATTCGTGTGGCCGAGGCGGCCAAGGTGATCGAGAACACCCAGCGCGACGTCAACATCGCCCTGGTCAACGAACTAGCCCTGCTGTTCCGCCGCCTGGGGATCGACACCAATGCGGTGCTGGAGGCTGCCGGTACTAAATGGAACTTCCTCCCATTCCGTCCGGGCCTGGTCGGCGGCCATTGCATCGGTGTCGACCCGTACTACTTGACCTATAAGGCTCAAGCCGTCGGCTACCATCCCGAGCTCATCCTGGCTGGGCGGCGGCTCAACGACTCCATGGGAGCCTATGTCGCGACCGAATTGGTCAAGGAGATGACCCGGCGCGGCATGGCTGTGCTGAACTCGCGGGTTCTCGTGCTCGGCCTGACATTCAAGGAGAACACCCCAGACCTGCGCAACACCAAGGTCATCGACGTGGTCAGGGAACTCGCCAGTTACGGCGTCCTAGTCGATGTCCACGACCCCTGGTGCGATGCCGACCAGGCCAAGCGCTACTACGACCTGGATCTTGTCGGCGAACCCCAAGAGGGAAACTACGACGCCGCCATCGTCGCGGTCGGGCACGAGCAGTTCATCGCGCGTGGACCGGAGTGGGTGCGCTCCCTGCTCACCGAGCAGGGGCTGGTCTACGACGTGAAACGTGCCCTCCCCGCAGGTTCGGCAGACCTCGCTCTCTGAGCGCGCCGAGCACACTCCCGGAGCGGATCTGATGAGCGCACTGCGATATGTCGAGATTATTCGTGGGCTTGGGCTCGGCGGAGCCGAGACCCTGCTCGCCGAAAGGCTGAAGGCCAGCATCGAATCCCAGGAACTGAGACCAGACGAAGTGCGTGTGGTCAACACCTACCCGTCGGAGTCTCACTTCACCTCCGCGATCTGTGCCCAGGGCATCGCGGTGCACGATGTCGCCAGCCCCCGGGCTCTCGTGCGTTATCTCCGCCGCCTCGCGGACACCGACCCGCAGGCCCAGATCATCGTGCATTCCCCGGCCCCTGCGTTCGTCGTCAAGTTGCTGAAGGCCCTCCGTCAGCTCCCCAACCAGGTGATCGAGGTCACCCACAGCACCACCCACCGTGCTCCCTATCTGCTCGCCAACAAGCTTCTGGCGCGCCAGGTCACGCTGAACATCCCGGTCAGCCAGGAGGTCGCCGAGGCCCCCACGGCCGCGTCCTTCCCCGTGCAGCGAGCCTCTCACGGTGGGGTTGATATCCGCCGCTTCGCGGACTGGCGAGAGCGGGAAGGGCAGGCCTGGGTCGAGCGAATCCGCGAAGAACACGGCATCGGCGAGGGCCTGCTGCTGGTCGCGATCGGGAACCTGAGAGAAGCGAAGGGACATCGCTATCTCGTCGAGGCGATGTCGAGGCCAGAGTTAGCCCATGCCCATGTCGTCATCTGCGGCGCCGGGCCGCTGCACGATGAGTTGAGCGGGCTCGCAGCCAGCCTGGGCGTCTCGGAGCGGCTGCACCTGCTGGGCAAGGTGGACGACGCCTGGCGCTATCTCGTCGCGGCCGACGTGCAGGTCCATCCCAGCACCGCCGAAGGCCTACCGGTCACCCTCATGGAGGGGGCCGCTCTTGGCTGCCGCCAGGTCATCACCGACATTCCCGGGACCCAGGAGTTCAAACGCCTCACCCCCGGAGTCGAGGTCGTCGCTCCTCGCAACGCACAGGAACTCACCGACGGTATCCTCCGGGCGGCGGCGCGTCCCAAGCCCGAGCCTTCTGGCTATTGGGACATCCGCCGCCACGCCGACGAGATCTTGACCGCGGCCCGCTCCCTGGCCCCAAGCCAGGACCGCAGCATCCTCATGATCGACGCCTACCAGGCGCCGGAGTTCATCAGCTCCTGGCGCCGTGCAGGAATCGCCTACCAGGACGCCCTGACCCATGTCAGCACGCCGCTGCGGGCGGTGCGCAGACTCACCCTGCCGCGCTCTCAGCGCGTGGCCGAATGGTGGTATCGCAAGGCGGCCCCAGCGATCCGGGAAGCGGACCTCGTCATCATCAACGCCCTGTCCCTGACGATGCGGATGCCCGCCTACGTGAAGCGGATCAACCCGAATTGCCGCTGCGTGCTGTGGTACTGGAACACGGTGACGCCCCAGACCGACCCGTCCCAGGTCGATCCAGCCACCTGCGAGATGTGGACTTTCGACCCAGGAGACGCCCAGGCCTACGGCATGTCCTATGCCGGTCAGTACTATTTCGACGACCTCGTCGAGCCGAGCACCGAGCCCACCTCTGATGCCTTCTTCATCGGTCTGGCCAAGAGCCGCCACAGCGAAATCGAGCAGATCGGCAGGGAGCTCACCCGTAACGGCTTGAAGCCCAGTTTCCACCTCGTCTATGACGGTCACCGACGCGATCAGCCTCGGCCATTCGAGTCCAAACGGATGAGGTACGGCCAGGTTCTGGCGGCGATCAGGGCCAGCCGGTGCCTCGTCGAGGTGTCGAAACTAGGCCAATCGGGCCTGACCCTGCGCCCGCTGGAGGCGGTGTTCCACCGCAAGAAACTGATCGTGACCGACCCTGGCATCACCAAGTTCGACTTCTACCGCCCCGAGAATGTCTACCTGTGGGGCACCGATGAGCGTAGCCTGGCCGAGTTCTTCGCGACCGGCTACCTCGATCTGGATCCCGAGGTGATCGACCGGTACCGGCTGGCGAACTGGCTTCAGCGCATCGTTTCGGGAACCCCGCTGCCCCTGGAGACCTCGTGAGCAGACGCTCGTCATTCGGACGCAGTCTCGCCGCAGTCGCATCGGCGAGCGCGCTGTCCTTGGCGATCTCGATTGTCACGCTGCTGCTGATCCCGAAGGTCATGTCTGTCGACGACTTCGGGTACTGGCAGCTCTACATCTTCTACCTGGGTTATGCGGGATTCGCCCACCTCGGGATGCTCGACGGGCTCTACCTGGAATATGGCGGGCGGCAGTTGGAGGATCTTCCCCAGCGGACGCTGCGCGGACAGTTCACGATCTTGATGGGGCTCCAGCTGCTGGGCGCCGTCGCGCTGGTCATCCTCGGTGTCCAAGTCGGCGATCCGCACCACCGGTTCGTCCTGTTCTCCACCGCACTAGGCTTGGTCGCGGTCAACCTGCGCATGTACTTCATGCGCCTATTACAGGCTGTCGGCAAGCTGAAACACTATGCCGTGCTGATGGTCACCGACCGTTTGCTGTTCATATCCACGGTGGTGGCGCTGCTGCTATTCAAACAGCTCACCATCGAACGGATGCTCGTGGTGGATGTCGTCGCGCGGTTCGCCGCGCTCGCCCTGGCCCTCGTCATGTTCAGGTCGCTGGCCCTCGGGGTGCTGCCCGCCTGGAAGAAGGCCTTCACTGCGTCCCGGGTGAGCATCGCGATCGGGCTGCCGCTGCTGGCCTCGGGAGTGGCGAACCTGCTAGTCCCCGGTTTCATGCGGATCTCGATCGAACGCGGCTGGCCGATCTCGGAGTTCGGCAAGACCTCGCTGGCGTTGTCGGTACTCGGCCTGCTCACGACGCTGATCGCCACGGTGGGGACGACCCTATTCCCCGAACTTCGGCGGATGGACGCTGAGCAACAGCTGAGAACCTACCAGCGGCTGCGCTCCATGATCTTGACGCTGGGCCTGTTGATTCTGCCCATGTATTACGTGGCGGCTCTCTTCATCTTGATATGGCTGCCCCAGTACCGCGACAGTGTCTTGTTCCTGGCCCTGCTGTTCCCGGCGATCCTGTTCGAGACCCGGACCAACGTCATCAACATCCCCTTCTGCAATGCGCTGCGCCGGGAGCGGCAGATGCTGCTGGCCAACCTGACTGGATGCTTATTGTCGGCGACCCTGGCGGTCGTGGTATTCGCGATCCGTAACCTGGAACTGGCGATGGCACTGATCGGGCTACTCATGGCGATACAGTGCTATCTCTTGGAGATCCCGGTGCGCCGGAAGCTACAGGTGGCCTTCGCCCGCCGGGACCTGGGGGTGGAACTGGTCGCGATCGGGATCTTCGTGGCCTCACTGTTCCTGCCCAGCAGCATCCTCGGTTTCGCCCTAGCCTGCTGCGGTACCGCGGTCGGGCTGGCCCTGCGGGGACGGGAGAGCAAGGACGATTTCGGGTTCATCGCCGGGCTGTTGCGGCGGGCGCGGCCAAGCACATCAGGACAGTGAGGATGGTGTCACCGTGATCGTGTCCATCGCCCTTGTGGTGCTCATGCTTTTCTGCCTGCCGCTGCGCGGTACCGGGCTTGCCCGGCTGTTCCACACCGTAGCGACCCTGCTGCTGTTCACCCTGATGTGGATCGTGCAGTGGACCAGCGTCAACAACCCCGACTGGAAGAACTACGAGGACACCTACCGGTACACCTTCGTCGAATTGCTTGAGCTGGGACGCGAGCCGTTGTTCTCCCTGCTGATGGAAGCCGGAAAGTTCTTCGGACTCACCTATCAGGGCTTTTTCGCGGCGAGTTCGCTGCTGTCCATGATCCTGCTATACCTGGGCACCCGGCGTCACACCCGAGAGTTCGGGATGGTCCTGGCGCTATACCTGGTCTTCTCCTTTACCTATGACCTGGTACAGATGCGCTCCACGCTGGCGCTGTCCTTCATCATTTTCGGCTTCCGCTTCCTCACACAGCGTACCCGCCGCTCCGTCCTGGCCTTCGTGTTCCTGGTCGCCGTGGCGACGTTGATCCACTTCTCCAGCATCCTGGTGCTTCCCTTCGTCCTGGTCGGATTAGCCTGGGACGAGCGGTGGATTCGCCGTCTCGGGATCGCGGGAATGGTGGTATCGGCCATCGCCATTCCCATCGTGTGGAGCGGCGCGGCAGATCAGATCGCGACGCTGCTGTCGGCCGTCGGCATGCCGACGAAGGTAACCGAATGGTTCACCACCTCGGCCCGCTTCGGGTTCCTCGTGTCCTGGTTCAAGGTGGGGCTGGTCATCGGGTTCATCCAGTATCTACTGAAAGCCGCGGACCGCCTCGGCCGCGATTCGCTCTCCGAGCACGCCCAGTCTTTCCTGACGGTGCTGGGCCGAATGACCTATGTGCTGCTGGCATTCACCCCATTGCTGCTCGTCAACTCCTCCTTCGAGCGTCTGGTCCGGCCCGTCATCTTCGCCAGCTATATCGGGGCCGCTATCCTCGCGGCCGGGTGGGCGAAGAAGAAACCTGGCCGCTCACTCAGGATCACGCTGCTGGCGCTTCTCCTCGCCCTGGTCTGGCTGGCGCTCACCAGCGGAGTCGAGGACATCAGAACCGTCCTCATCCCGGTGTTCATCGACAACCAGCTGGGACACTGGCTGGCCGGTACCGATGTGCCGCCCCCTCCCGTTCCGGTCATCAACACGGGAGGCTAAGCCCACCAAAGCCGACCAATCACACGACCAGGGTCATAGCCGCCCAGCTCACGTAATCCGGCTGGCCTGGGTTCCACCCGCCTAAGCGGTGACTCTGCGGCGTGGGACAATTCGGGCATGCATGGCATCATTCTGGCTGGAGGATCCGGCACCCGGTTGCACCCGCTGACCCTAGCGAACAGTAAGCAACTGATGCCGGTCTATGACAAACCCATGATCTACTACCCGCTGTCCACTCTTCTGCTGGCGGGGATCAAAGACATTCTGGTCATCACCACACCTCACGAATCCGATGGATTCCGCCGGTTGCTCGGGGACGGGTCATTCTGCGGGGTCAATATCACCTATGCGACCCAACCAGAGCCCAAGGGCCTGGCACAGGCATTCACGATCGGGGCCGAGTTCGGGGCTGGCAACAAAACCTGTCTCGTGCTGGGCGACAACATCTTCTATGGGACGGGCCTCGGTTCTCGGCTTCACCAGTTCAACGATATCGACGGCGCTGCCGTGTTCGGCTATTACGTTGCCAATCCCCAGGCCTACGGAGTCGTGGAGTTCGACGCCGATGGCCGGGCCGTCTCCATCGAGGAGAAACCGGCCCAGCCCAAGTCCCACTACGCCGTTCCGGGACTCTATTTCTATGACGAGTCCGTCTACGACATCGCGGCGAACCTCACTCCCTCGGCGCGGGGAGAGTACGAGATCACCGACATCAACCGGGTCTACCTGGAGCGCGGACAGCTTCAGGTATCGATCCTGCCCCGGGGGACGGCCTGGCTGGATACCGGAACCTTCGACTCCTTGAACGACGCGAGCAACTTCGTCCGCACGATCCAGGCCCGGCAAGGCATGCAGGTCGGCTGCCCGGAGGAAATCGCCTGGAGACGCGGTTTCCTTTCCGATGAGGAACTTCGCCAGCGCGCCGAAGCCCTCATCAAGTCGGGTTATGGCGACTATCTGCTCAGCCTGCTAGAGGACCGCGCTCAGGCCCCGATCACGCGGTAGTCGACGCCCTGCCACACGCTCGCATCGAGCGCACCGCGACCATCCACGAGGACCCGGATTCCCGGCAGGTCGGCCGGGGTGAGGTCACGGTACTCGGGGTGGTCGGCTTGGAGGATGGCCGCGTCCACGGGGGTGCCCAGCTGGTATGGGACGAAGCCGTGGCCCCGCAATTCATCGGCGGTGAACATCGGGTCGTGGACCAGCACCCTCGCCCCACGCCTGGTGAGCCCGTCCACCGTCGGGAATACCCCGGAGAAGGCGGTCTCCTTGACCCGGCCCCGGTAGGAGGCGCCGAGCACGACGACGGTCTTGCCCTCCAGGCCGCCGAGCGCCCCCTCAGCCAGCCCGATGGCATATTCCGGCATGGTCATGTTCGCTTCGCGGGCTACCCGGACGATGCTGGCGTCCGGGTCGGTGTAGAGGTACAGCCGTGGATAGACCGGGATGCAGTGGCCGCCGACGGCGATGCCGGGCCGGTGGATGTGACTATAGGGCTGCGAGTTCGAGGCCTCGATGACCTTGTAGACGTCGATGCCGTGCGCGGCGGCGAACTTGCCGAACTGGTTGGCCAGTCCGATGTTGACGTCCCGGTAGGTGGTCTCGGCGAGTTTAGCCATCTCGGCGGCCTCCGCGCTGCCCATGTCCCAGACCCCGTTGCCCTGAGGCAGGTCGGGGCGGGGGTCGAAGGTGAGCACCTGCCGGTAGAAGTCGATGCCCCGGGCGGTGCCCTCGGGGGTCAGACCGCCGACCAGCTTGGGGTACTTGCGCAGGTCTTCGAATACCCGGCCGGTGAGGACGCGCTCCGGGGAGAACACTAGGTGGAAGTCCTTGCCCTCGGTCAGGCCAGAGATCTCTTCGATCATGGGCTTCCACCGGTTGCGGGTGGTGCCGACCGGCAGGGTGGTTTCGTAGCTGATGAGGGTTCCCGGGCTCAGGTGTTCGGAGAAGCTGCGCGTAGCCGATTCCATCCATCCGAAATCCGGCTGCCAGGTCTCGTCGTTGACGAACAGCGGGACGACGATGACGATGGCCTCCGAGCCGGGGATCGCGTCGGCGTAGTCGGTGGTCGCCCGCAGCTTGCCCGCCGGAACCAACTCGGACAGTTTCTCTTGCAGGTGGGCCTCGCCGGGGAAGGGCTCCCTGGCGGCGTTGACCTGATCCACCACGCTCTGTTGGATGTCGACCCCGACCACCTCGTGGCCCATCGACGCGAACTGCACCGCCAAAGGCAACCCGATCTTGCCGAGAGCGACGACTGAAATCTTCAAGGCTTCTCCTCCTCAGTGCTCGCTCGGCCGCCCGAGGAGCCATCACGAAGTCTAACCTGCCCACTGCCCGCGCCGGGACTACCCGGAACACGGGGGTGGTAGATTCGGAGGTTGTCGGCGGGCACCAGTCACGGCGGATCGTCAACGACATATTCCAGCGCCGCCGACGGGTTGGCCGCGATCGAAGGGACGCCCATGACCGTACTCGAATGCCGCCGTTGCGTGATGCGCAGCATCGATGACCCCGCGCTAGAACTCGTGGACGGGGTGTGCAATCACTGCCGCCGCTACGACCAGCTGTTGTCTTCCCGGGTGTTCACCGGTGAGGACGGACGCCACAAGCTGGACGCGCTCGCGGCCGAGATCAAGCGGGCGGGGAACCGGTTCCGCTATGACTGCCTGATCGGGTTAAGCGGCGGGGTGGACTCGACCTCGGTGGCGGTCAAGGTGCGCGAGCTGGGGCTGCGCCCCCTGGTCATCCACGTCGACAACGGCTGGAACACCGAACTCGCCGACTCCAATGTCGCCAAGACCGTGAAGGCCCTGGGCCTCGATCTGGTCACCGAGGTGCTGGAGCCACGCCAGTTCCACGACCTGCAGCGCTCCTTCCTGCTGGCCTCGACCCCGGACGCCGACGTCCCGACCGATCACGCGATCCAGGCCTGTATGTGGCAATACGCCCGCAAATACAACATCAAGTACATCATCTCCGGCATGAACTTCCGCACCGAGGCGATCAGCGTCCCATCGTGGTCCTATGGGCATTCCGACTGGCGCTATATCAAGGCGGTGCACGACCAGTTCGGCCGGGAGAAGCTGACCAGCTACCCCCATTTCGGGTTCGCGGAACTGGGTTACACCAACCTCGTCGCCCGGGTGCGGATCGTCAGCGTCCTCAATTATTTCGACTATAACAAGGCCGCCGCGATCGAGCAGATGAAGGCCGAACTCGACTGGCGTCCCTATGCGGGCAAGCATTTTGAGAGCATTTTCACCCGCTTCGTCCAGGGTTACATCCTGCCGGTGAAGTTCGGCATCGACAAGCGTCGTGGCCACCTGTCCGACCTCATCAACTCGGGTCAGATCACCCGTGACGAGGCCCTGAAAGAATTGGAGAGCACGGACTATCCCGAGTCGATGATCGCCGAGGACCGGGAGTTGTTCTGCCGCAAGCTCAACCTCAGCGAGGCCGAGTTCGAGGAGATCATGGCGGCCCCGGTGAAGTCCTTCCGGGACTACAAGAACTCTTACGGTTTCGTGCAATTCCTGAGGAGTGGTGTCAATTTCCTGCGCAAGAGGGGCTGGTATCCGAAGTGAGGCTGGCGCTGCACCTATACCAGTCCCCGATGGATAACGAGTCCCGGCTGGTGCGGATGGCCCGCAGCATCGCGTCCGTCTCCGGGGGCACCGAGGTCCGGCTGGTCGGGTTGCAGGTGGACGAGCGTTCCGGGCTAGAACAGTTGGAGCCGGGGATCGTCATTGACCGGGTCGGGAGCTCCGCACCGAAGCAGGACACGCTGGCGAGCCGGTTCACCAAGGTGGGTGGCTGGTACCGGCAGGCCTACCGGGCCTACGCATCCGCGGACCTGGCGGTCGTCAGCGCCCACGCGGTGTGGGCCCTCCCGCTGGCCTTCGCGCTCAGCCGGGCCAGCGGCGCCCCGGTGGTGTACAACCCCCACGAGCTGGAGACCCGTACCCCCACCATGACCGGGGTGAAGCGGCTGCTCGCCGAGCAGATCGAGTCCCGGCTAATCCGGCGCTGCCGCCTGGTCACCGCCGTCAACGACCAGATCGCCGACTGGTACCAGCGGCGCTACCGGATCGCCCGCCCGGTCGTGGTCTACAACTATCCGTCGGTCACCGCGGACCGTCCGGCCAGAGACCTGCGCGGCGAGCTGGGACTCGGCGAGGACGAGGTGCTGTTCGTCCACACCGGGAACCTGACGGGTGGGCGCAATATCGAGTTGATCCTTGAGGCCTTCGAGCGGGAGGCCAGGCACCACGTCCTGTTCGTCGGGGCGGGCGAGTTGCTGCCACTGGTGGAGCGTTCCGCGTCCCGTTCGGATGTCGTGCATCACCTGGCCCCGGTGCCACCAGACGAGGTGGTCTCGCTGGTTCGGGGAGCGGACCTGGCGCTGTCGCTCATTGAGACCAAGGCGACCTCCTATGCCTGGTCGTCGCCCAATAAGCTATTCGAGGCGCTCGCCGCCGGGGTCGCGCCGCTGTGCTCAGACCTGCCCGAGGCGCGCAAACGGCTCGGTGGCCTGGCCGGTGAGCTGGTGCTCGGCTCCCCCGCCCAGGAACTGCCCGCCTTCCTCCGCCGGATCGACCGGACGACGGCTCTGGGTTACCGGGAGCACCTGGCCCCGCTGCCGACCTGGGAGGAGGGCGTCCAGCCCCTCCTGGACGCCTACCGCCGCCTGTTCTGAAGCAGTCGCTGCCACGGGCCGCGGGAACCCCCGGGTGAGGCATGGCCGTCGTTGGCGGCCGGACCGTGCCGCCTGGCTAGGGACCCCGCGGACGCGAGTGTGGGTTGGGCATGGGCGTGCCGCCGGTGCCGCTATCGGCGTCGGCGTCTCGCCTGCTCCGGCCTGGGGAGCCGCGCTGACCACGTCCGCCAGCCGGGGTGCGGACGGCGCCCGGCCGGCGGATTCGCCCGATATGCCGGATTCACCCGGACCGTGGGCGCGGAACCCGGGCACAACTACGATTCGGGTTATGCGGATCTGCTACATCGACCACTATGCGGGCGGCCCGTCGCTCGGCATGGAGTACCGGCCCCACGCGATGGCGCGGCAGTGGCAGCTGCGGGGCCACGAGGTGTGCCTCATCGCGGGCAGCTATTCCCACCTGCGTCACCACAATCCGCGGGTGGACGCCGAGGGGGCACCGCAGGTCATCGACGGCGTGACCTACCGCTTCATCACGACCCGCCGCTATGAGGGCAACGGTGCGGGCCGCGTCCTCAGCATGGCCGATTTCGTCGGACGCGGGATGCTGGCGGCCCGCCGGATCGCCGCGACGCTACGTCCAGATGTCGTGATCGCGTCCTCGACCTACCCATTCGACACCTGGATGGCCGCCCGGATCGCCCGGATCGCCGGGGCCCGGCTGGTGCACGAGGTGCACGACCTGTGGCCGCTCACGCCCATGGAACTGGGCGGGCACAGCCCCCGCCATCCGTTCATGTGGCTCATGGCCCAGGCCGAGAAGTCCGCCTACCGCAACTCCAGCGTCATCGTGTCGATCCTGCCCAACATCGAGCCGCACGTCCGGGGCCTGGGCATCTCGACGCCCGTGGTGCACGTGCCCAACGGGATCGAGGTGTCGGCGCCTTGTGACCCTGCCCCGGAAGCCATTGTCTCGCTCGTCGAGGCCCTGCACGCGCGGGGACGCCGGGTAATCGGCTACGCCGGGGGCATGGCGACCTCGAACGCGATGGACGACTTCATCGCCGCGATGGGCAGGCTCACTAGCGAACCGATCACCGCCATCCTCATCGGGGACGGGGTGCTGCGCGCCGACCACGAGGCCCAGGCAGCCGCGCTGGGGGCCGACGTCAGGTTCGCCGGGGTGGTACCGAAAGCGTCGATCCTCGACACACTGCGCCAGATGGACGCGCTCTACATCGGCTCTCAAGCGTCCCCGCTGTACGAGTTCGGGGTGTCGGCCAACAAGATCTTCGACTACATGCTGAGCGGCGTGCCGATCGTGAACGCCTTCGCCACCCGTCACTCGCCGATGATCTATGCCGGATGCACCCTCGTCGCCGAGGGTGGCAACCCGGCCTCCATCGCCGAGGCGGTGCGGCAAGCGCTGGCGCTGGACGAGGCCGAGGCGCGGCGCTTGGGCGAACTGGGCATCGCCTACGTCACCCAGCACCACGACATCGCTAAACTCGCCGACGATTTCCTGGACGCGATCAGCTGAACCGCGCCTGCCCGGCCAGGTCGCTGGGATCGTCCC
>JAUMYR010000265.1 GCA_030528545.1 Propionibacteriaceae bacterium | reverse complement strand
CCCTCGTTCACCCTCGACCGGGTCGACCTCGTCGTGCCCCGCGGCTACGTGATGGGCCTGGTCGGGGCCAACGGGTCGGGCAAAACCACCACCATCAAGAGCGCGCTGGGCATGGTGCACCCCGATGCGGGCACCGTCCGGGTTATCGGCCACGACCGCCTCGGAGTGGTGCTGGACCACGTGCCCTATGCCCCGTCCTGGCCGGTCCAGACCGTCGGCTCCGCCATGCGGAGCTTCTACCCCCGCTGGGACGACGCGCGGTTCGCGTCCCTGACAAGCGAAGTCGGCATCCCGAAGGCCACGAAGGTCGGCGAACTCAGTCGCGGCATGGGAACCCGGCTGCAACTCGCCGTGGCGCTCAGCCACGGTGCCGAACTGCTGATCCTGGACGAGCCGACGAGCGGGCTCGATCCCCTGGCCCGGGACGAGTTCGTCGACCTCATCGCGGACTACATGACCGACGAGAGCCACAGCGTCTTGTTCTCAACCCACATCACGAGCGACCTGGAGCGGATCTCCGACTACGTCACCGTCATGTCGGGCGGCCGCGTCCTGGAGACCGGCCCCACCGACCAGCTGCTGGACGGCTACCGCCTGGTCCGCGGTGGAGGGGCCCCTCCGGCCGAGGTGACAGCGCTCGCTCACGGCGTCCGCGCCCACGCGGCGGGCTGGGACGCGCTGCTCGCCACCGAACACACCGTCGGGCTGAACCAGGCGGTCATCGAACGTCCCAGCCTCGACGACATCGTCATCCGGCTGGCTAAGGAGCGTCATCATGTCTAACCCCATCGATCGCGGATTCACCGGGCTCGCCCCCATGCTGAAACTGGACGCTCTGAAGGTGCGCAGCCTGTGGGTGCTCCTGCTGATCCTGCTCGGGCTGGGCGTGACCCTCGCCGCGGCCAGCGGGTTCAGCGCGTCCTTGCCCCTGTTCGTCATGACGGCGCTGGCCGCGAGCACCAGCATGGTCAGCCAGGACGAGAACTACCGCCTGAGCAGCCTCTACGGGACGCTACCGGCCTCCAGGCGCGCAGTCATCACCTCGCACTACCTGCTGGGCTTGGGACTCCAGCTGGCCACCCTGGGCTGCGCCCTCGCGACCGTGACCGGAGTCGGTCTTTGGCAACGCAGCGACCCATACCTCGGCGTCCTCGCCGCCGTTGGTGCCTTCTCGCTCGCGATACTCATCTTCGCCATCCAGGTGCCGCTACAGCTCAGGTTCGGCTCCCAGCGGGGCTCCCTCCTCCTGCTCGGCGTTCTCTTCGCCACCGGGCTGGCGATCAAGCTCGCCCTAGACGCCCTGCGGCCAAGCCCCGCCTCCTTCGAGTCCATCGTGTCCTGGGTCAGCGTCCGCTCCTGGGTTGCGCTCGGCATCGCCGTATCCATCCAGCTGGTCTGCCTCGCCGCCTCGTGGCTGATCGCCGTGCGGATCTACGAACGCCAGGACCACTGAACCGGCCCGCACTCAACGGGCCCCTCCGACCCGGAACCCGGCGATAGAGTGGAAAGCCAGAGGCCGGAAAGCCGCCCCATCCCCGCCCCTGGGAGGCCGCGCCGGGCTGGGGCGGCCTGGCCGCCGGAAGGAGCAGACCATGCAGACCCTCACCCTCAACAACGGCGTCGAGATGCCGGTCCTCGGTTATGGGGTGTTCCAGATCCCCGAAGCCGAGACCGAGCAGGCCGTAGCCGCCGCGCTCAACGCCGGGTACCGGCTGGTCGACACCGCCGCGATCTATGGCAACGAGGCCGCCGTCGGGCGCGCGATCGCGAACAGCGGCGTCCCCCGAGAGGAGTTATTCGTCACCACCAAGCTGTGGATCGGCGACGCCGGGCCCGGTAAGACCCCGGCGGCCTTCGAACGCTCCCTGGAGCGGCTCGGCCTGGACTACCTCGACCTGTATCTCATCCACCAGCCCTACGGCGACTGCCACGGCGCCTGGCGGGAGATGGAGCAGTTGTATCGGGACGGCCGGGTCCGGGCCATCGGGGTCTCCAATTTCCACCCCGACCGGCTCATGGACCTCATGGCGCACAACCAGATCATCCCGGCGGTGAACCAGATCGAGACCCACCCCTTCCACCAGCGGGTGGCCGACCATCGGTTCATGCGGGCCCACGGCGTCCAGGTGGAGGCCTGGGGTCCTTTCGCCCAGGGCAAGAACCGTATCTTCACCCACCCGGTCCTGGTCCCGATCGCCGAGGCCCATGGAGTCTCGACCGCCCAGGTCATCATCCGCTGGCTGATCCAGCGCGGCATCGTCGCGATCCCCAAGTCGGTCACCCCCGAACGGATCCGCCGCAACATGGACGTGTTCGGCTTCGAGCTCACCACGGCACAGATGGAGGCCATCGCCACCCTGGACAACGGGACCTCCCTGTTCATCGATCACCGTTCCCCCGAGGCCGTCGAGCGCCTCAGTTCCTATCGGGTCCCCTGA
>JAUMYR010000032.1:11018-23406 GCA_030528545.1 Propionibacteriaceae bacterium | reverse complement strand
ATAGATCCTAGCGGCCTGGTCGCGTCCCCCAATATCGGCCCCTCGGCCAATACCGGGGAGCGGGCCCGGCATCGCGGCCGGGAAAGGAGAAGACGCCGGTCCGGCACCAGGAAAGGCCGGTCCAGCCGCTTTCGGCCCTTTCGGGCAGGCCGGGCGGAAGGAACCGGGCAGAGCGCGGGCTGGCGGGCCGAGCGCCAGCCTCAGTCCTGGGCCGGTGCCCAGAGGCGGGGCTTCTCGCCCTGGATCCGCATGGTCACCCACCAGGTGATCTCGACCAAGACCATGCCGATCAGGCCCGCGACGATACCCACGGTCAGAATCGCCGGGTCGGAGATGTCGAGTTCGAGGGGACGCCGGGCGATCGGCAGAGCGAACATCGTAAAATAGAAAAGATAGGCGAAACCCACCAGTCCGATCCGCCACCACAGATAGGGGCGGGCGACCGTGGCGAGCACCCAGGTCGCGGTCATGATGAGCGCCATCAGCGCGGCCGTCGAGGCCTGTAACTGCACCCCATTGCCGACGCTGCCGAACCCACGGCTGATGACATAGGCGCCGAGGGTGACGCTCGCCACGATCAACCCGCTCGGCACCGCCACGGCCAGGGTGCGCCGCACGAAGCCGGGCCGGGCCCTTTCCTTGTTGGGGGCCAGCGACATGAGGAAGGCCGGGATGCCGATGGTGAACCACCCCACGACGGTGTTCTGGAGTGGCAGGATCGGGCTGGGCAGGCTCAGCGAGCCGACCGTGAGGGCCAGTACTACGGCGTAGATCGTCTTGGTCAAAAACAGCTTCGCGACTCTCTCGATGTTGCCGATCACCTTGCGTCCCTCGGCGACGACGTGTGGCAGCGTGGCGAACCGGTCATCGAGCAGGACGATCTGGGCGACCGCGCGGGTCGCGGCTGCCCCCGAACCCATCGCGACACCCAGCTCGGCGTCCTTGAGAGCGAGCACGTCGTTGACTCCGTCCCCGGTCATCGCGACCGTGTTCCCCCGGGATTGCAGAGCACCGACCATCTGGCGCTTCTGCTCCGGGGTGACCCGGCCAAACACGTCGGAGGAGTTGACGATCTCGGTGAACTCCTCGCCGGGGGCGGGCAGGTTCCGGGCATCGACGGGGGCACCGGCATCTACCCCGAGGGAACGGGTGACCGCGCCGACCGAGGCCGCGTTGTCACCGGAGATCACCTTGACCACGACGTCCTGGTCGCGGAAATACCGCAAGGTGTCGGCCGCATCGGGACGCACGAGCTGGTCGAGGACCAGCAGCGCGGTCGGGGTCAGCCTCCCCGGGGCGCCGGTGGCGTCCACCATGGCCGAGGAGGCGGCCAAGACCAGCACTCGCCGCCCGGTGGCGCCGATCTCTTCGGCGCGGGCAGCGAGATCGTCGCTCAGGAGCACGTCGGGTGCGCCCATGACCCAGTTGCCGCGTTCGGCGAAAGACACCCCAGACCACTTCTTCGCCGAGGTGAAGGGGGCGCGGGCCACCACCGGCCACGGCTCGGAGGCGGCGGGAAGGGCATTGGCGATGGCCTGCATCGACGAGTTCGGGGCTGGGTCCGCGGCGACCATCTGGGCCAGCACCTCGTCGATGTCGACGGCTCCGCCGCTCAGGTCCACGACCTCGCCGAGGGTCATGGCGTTCTGGGTGAGGGTGCCGGTCTTGTCGGCACAGACCACGTTGACCCGGGCGAGACCCTCGATGGCGGGCAACTCCTGCACCAGGCATTTGCGCTTACCCAGGCGGACGACCCCGATCGCGAAGGCCATGGAGGTCAGCAGCACCAGGCCCTCGGGAACCATCGGGACGAGCGCCCCGGTGGTGCGCAGCACGGCCTCGCGCCACTCCAGGCCGATGCTGAACTGCACCCAGATGGTCAACAGCCCCGCGGGGACGAGCAGGAAGCTGACCACCTTGAGGATCTTGTCGATGCCCTGGCGCAGTTCGGAGGACACCAGGGTGAACTTCGCGGCCTGTTCGGTGATCTGGGCGGCATAGGCCTGTGAACCGACCTTCTCCGCGCGGTAGGTGCCGGTGCCCGAGACCACGAAGGCACCCGAGAGCACCTTGTCGCCCGGCGTTTTGGCGATGGGGTCGGCCTCGCCGGTCAGCATCGACTCGTCCACCTCAAGGTAGTCCGCGGCGACGACCGCGCCGTCGACGACGATCTGATCCCCGGGAGAGACCACGATGAGATCATCCAGAACCACCTCGTCGCGGGCCAGCTGTGTGCGTTTCCCGTCGCGCAACACCACCGGGTGAGCCTCGCCGACCACAGCCAGGTTGTCCAGCGTCCGTTTGGCGCGCAGTTCCTGGATGATGCCGATGATCGAGTTGGCGATGATGAGTAGCCCGAAGGCTCCGTGCAGGATATGGCCGGTGACCAGGACGCACAGGAACAGCACGAACAGCATCAGGTTGACCCGGGTGAAGACATTCGCCCGGACAATCCCCCAGGTGGTCCGCCCCGACCTGGATGGCAGCGTGTTGACCTGCCCGGCGGCGACACGCTCGGCGACCTCCGCCCCGCTCAACCCTCTGAGTTCGCTGGCTGTGGCCGTCGCGGCGGCCCTGCTGATATCACGCTGCACCCGGCCAGCTTACTGGTGCCAGAAACACCGGCCCCGCCGGAAAACTGGGCCGCGCCGAGGGGGAGGGGGACCAAGCACACCCGGTGGAACCTGCCTCCAAAGACAACAGCCCTAGCCGTGGCGGGCACGCTGCCTTCGCTCGGTGTCGTGGACCCGCAGGGCCGAATCCTCCCAGCCCAGAACGGGCATGGCCGCGTCGGATTCGCCGATCAGGGGATGCGCTTGCTGATGCTCGCCTCATAGGGGCGCATGGTGTCCTCCCGCTGGGGTCCGAGGATCACCTCACAGGGGAAGGGCGGGCGTGGGCGCCGCCGCGGCCTGCCAGACAGGTTCAGCTCGATGAAGAATCGCCCACCGCGGGTGTAGCCGAAGTAGTCCCGTCTCGACGGGAGGTGGAAGACCAGGCTGCCCTCGCGCAGTTCGCCGTGGGCCCGGCGCAGTACGATGAGGTCGCGGTGCCACGACCAGACCGAATCCGGGTCGGCGACCTGTTCGGCGACGGAGAAGCCCGGGGAGCTACCACTACCGGACAGCCACGGCGTGCCCAGAGTGAACCCGCCGTCGGGCTCCCAGGGCATGGGGACGCGCGCGTGGTCGCGGGAACCCGCGAGGACCTCTCGCCAGGCCTGCCGTGGGGAGGCCCCGGAGGACAGCAGCGCCTGGTAGCGGTTCAGGGATTCGATATCCCGTAGCTCACCGATCGAGGCGAAATCCTGGTTGATCGCGGCGACCTCCTGTCCCTGGTACAGGAAGGGCGTCCCCCGCATCGTGAGTTGCAGCATCGCCAGCAGTTTGGCGATCGCGGTGCGTCTGGCCGGGTCGCGTTCGGAG
The DNA here is from genome assembly GCA_030528545.1 of Propionibacteriaceae bacterium. The sequence goes on along the minus strand of JAUMYR010000032.1, from coordinate 19,981 downwards.
CCGCCGCCAACCTTGGAGACCATACGCGGGTTGTCGTGGTTGTCGAAGAACACCGCCAGCCAGTCGCCCGGCCCGCTGCGGGCGGCATGATCGATGAAATGGCGCTTGAGGTGGTTCAGGTCGAAGCGGTAGTCGTCGAAGCGGCTCTTGCCGGGATTCTCCAGCACGTCGAAGTTGAACAATAGGTCGAGCGCCCCGCGGTTGGAGCGGGCCAGCAGCGCACCCGACTCCACGCCGATACCGATGGCCTCGCCCACCATGACCCCCACCGGGTCCGGTGGCAGCGGCGAGCCCAGCGTCCCGTCGGGGTAGCGCTCCCGGACGGTCGAGGCTGGCGGACGCCGCCTGGTGAACCCGGCCTGACGCAATTCGGCCAGGTACTCGTGGAGGTGCGGACCGAAGAAATAGTGCTCGATCCCGGTGTATTCCAGCAGGTCCCCGATGGTGGTATTGCCATCGGCCAGCCGCGGGTCCTTGGAGATGAGGTTGATGACGTCCATGCGGAAACCGTCCACGCCGCGCTCCAGCCACCAGGACACGATGCCGGCGGCTTCTTGGCGCACCCGCGGATTGTCCCAGTTCAGGTCGAGCTGTCCCGGCGCGAACAGGTGTAGGGCCCAGCGGTCGGCCTCGGGCAGGTAGCGCCAGGCCGAACCCGAGAAGAAGGACGCCCAGTTGTTTGGCGCGGTCTTGGCCCGGCGCAGGAAGTAGTAGTCGCCGTAGGGGCCGGCCGGGTCGGCCAGTGCGGCCTGGGCCCACGGGTGTTCGATCGAGGTGTGGTTGACCACTAGGTCGAGGATGATCCTCATGCCGCGCTCGTGGCAGCCCGCGATGAGTTCGTCCGCGTCCTCCAGCGTCCCCATGTCGGCCATGATCGCCCGGTAGTCGCGCACGTCGTAGCCCATGTCTTCATTGGGTGAGTCGAAGATCGGGGACAGCCACAGGCAGTCCACTCCGAGGCTGGCCAGATAGTCGAGTTTGCCAATGAGGCCCTGCAGGTCCCCGATGCCGTCACCGTCGCTGTCGGCGAAGGACCGGGGGTAGACCTGGTAGAAGACCGCGTCCTTCCACCAGGCGGGCAGTTCCGGTCCTGGGACCGGGCGGTCGCCATGGGAGTTGAGCAGCGCGATGATCGAATCGATGATGTCGGCGTCGACGAAGCGGGTCAGCCACCCCAGGCGCACGAAACCGGCCGCGGTGAGCCACTTCGGGGAGCGCCCAGTCTGGCGGACCAACTGGCGCAGCACATCGCTGCCGAGGGGGTGGGCCAGCACATCTCGTAGCCGGGAACCGCGATCGAACATGGTCCTATTCAACCCCAGCCGCGCTAGGCGCGGCCGGGGGTTTTAGCAGGTGGTTCAGCTGATCGCCTCGACGACCTCGCGCGCCATCTCCAGTTCTTCGTTCGTAGGGACGACCAGCACCGTCACCGGGGAGCCGTCCCGGGAGATCACCCGTGGCTGTTTGCTGCGGACGGCATTGCGCTCCTCGTCCACCCAGAACCCGAGGCCCTCCAGTCGTTTCAGCACCGCCGAACGGACCAGCGGGGAGTTCTCTCCCACCCCGGCGGTGAAGGTGATGACGTCCACTCCGCCGAGCACCGCCAGGTAGGCACCGATGTAGTGCAGCAGCCGGTGGACGTAGACATCCAGCGCGACGATCGCACGTTCGTTGCCCGCCTCGATCTGGGCCTCCACGTCGCGCATGTCGGTATAACCGCACAGCCCGAACATGCCGGACCGCTTGTTGAGCAGCTCGTCCACCTCGCTGGGGCTGTGTCCCTCGCGGCTGAGGAAGGCATGCAGCCCGGGGTCTACATCGCCGGAGCGGGTGCCCATGACCAGGCCCTGCAGCGGGGTCAGGCCCATCGAGGTGTCCACGGCCACCCCCCGGTCGATCGCCGAGATGGACGCCCCGTTGCCCAGGTGGCAGACGATCTGGCGCAGTTCGCCGTAGTCACGGCCGAGGAACTCGGCGGCCTTCTTGCTGACATAGGCGTGGGATGTGCCGTGGAAACCGTACTTACGGATGTGGTGGGTGGCCGCCAGGTCGGCGTCGATGGCATAGGTGTAGGCCTCGGCGGGCAGCGTCGAGAAGAAGGCCGTGTCGAAGATCGCCACGTGTGGGATGCCGGGCAGAGCGGCCTGGGCGGCCTCGATGCCGGCGATGCCGGGCGGGTTGTGCAGCGGCGCCAGCGGTGACAGCTCGTGCAGCCGCTCGACCACCTCGGGGGTGATGACGGTCGGAGCGCGGAACAGTTCACCGCCGTGAACCGTCCGGTGCCCCACCGCCACCACCTCGTTCAGGTTCGGGCCGTGCGCGCCGAACATCTCCACGACGGCGCCGATAGCGACCTGATGGTTGGGGAACTCACGCTCAACGACGTGTTCGGTGCCCCCGGCCTCGTGGGTCAGGGAACCCATCTCCAGCCCGATCTTCTGCACGATGCCGACGGCGGTCGGTTGACCGGTGTCGGCATCGATCACTTGGTATTTGATGGACGACGAGCCACAATTCAGCAGCAGGATCGGGCGTGCCACGGTTGCTTCTTTCTCCAGCTATTACTGGGCCTGGGCCTGGATGGCCGTGATGGTGATGGTGTTCACGATGTCGTCGACGAGAGCGCCGCGCGACAGGTCATTGACCGGTTTGTTGAGGCCCTGCAGGACCGGACCGACCGCGATCGCTCCGGAGGTCCGCTGGACGGCCTTATAGGTGTTGTTGCCGGTATTCAGATCGGGGAAGATGAACACGGTTGCCTGGCCCGCGACCTGGGAACCGGGCATCTTCTTCTGGGCCACGGTCATATCGACGGCGGCATCGAACTGGATCGGCCCTTCGACCTTGAGTTCGGGCGCCCGCTGGCGGACGATCTCGGTGGCCTCGCGCACCTTGTCCACGTCCGCGCCGGAACCGGAGGTGCCGGTCGAATAGGACAGCATCGCGACCTTGGGGTCGATGCCGAAGGAGCGCGCGGTCTCGGCGGAGCTGATCGCGATATCGGCCAGCTGCTCCGGGTTCGGGTCCGGGTTCACCGCGCAGTCGGCATATACCAGCACCCGGTCGGGCATGCACATGAGGAAGGAACTGGACACGATCTTCACCCCGGGCCGGGTCTTGATGAACTCCAGGCTGGGCCGGATGGTGTTGGCGGTGGTGTTCACCGCGCCCGAGACCATGCCGTCGGCCATCCCGAAGTGCACCATCATCGTCGCGAAGTAACTCGGGTCGGCCATGACGTTGCGGGCCTGTTCGACCGTGACGCCCTTGTGGGCGCGCAACCGGGCGTATTCCTCGGCGAACTTGGTGACCAGCGACTCGTCGTTCATCGAGACGATCTCGGCCCGGCTCAGGTTGAGCCCGAGCTCCGAGGCGCGGCGGTTGATCTCGGCGGACTCGCCGAGCAGGATCAGCTTGGCGACCTTGCGCTGAAGGACGATGGAAGCCGCCTCCAGGATCCGGTCGTCGCCCGACTCGGGCAGCACGATCTTGCGGCGGTCCGCGCGGGCGGCGTGCATGAGCTGGTACTCGAACATCAGCGGCGTGCGGATATTCGACCGGGTCACGTCGATGGCCTTGAGCAGCGCGGCCTCGTCCACGTGGCGGGCGAACAGCGCGCGGGCCAGCTCGATCTTGCGGGCCGAGGAGGTCATGATGCCCTCCAAGTCCTGGAGCGCGGACGCCGTCGCGAGGGTGTCACCCGAGGCGATGCCGATCGGCAGCTCGACGGCCAGGCCCTCGAACAGCCTCTGGATCGATGCCGGGATCTCGTAGCCCCCGGAGAGGAAGATCGCCGCCAGCGTCGGGAAGGTGCCCGAGGAGTGGGCCAGCAGCAGCCCGGGCAGCAGGTCGAGCCGGTCGCTGGGCACGATCAGGGTCACCTCGTGTTTGAGGTGGGTCAGCAGGTTCGGCAGGGTCATGCCGCCGACCAGCAGCCCGAGGGATTCACGGTCGAAGAACTTCTCGCTGCCCTGCCACAGCGTCGCGCCGAGAACCTCGAACTGGGCGCCCACCGTCGGGGCGACCAGGATCGGCTCCTCTGGGAGCGCGGCGACCAGCAGGTCGGGCAGATGGGACAACGCCTCGGACACCGCTTCGAGGTCATCGGGGGCGACCCGGGTGGACAGCACCCCGAGGACGGCATTGTTGGCCTGTGTCAGCTCGGCCAGGGCGCGGGTGGCCTGGCGCTTGACATCGGCCGCGGTGCGGTGGTCGCCGCGCACCACGAGCAGCACCGGCGCGTTGAGGTTCGCCGCGATGCGGGCGTTGATCGCGAACTCGCTGGTGGTGAACGTGTCGTTGAAGTCCGAACCCAGGATGACTACCGCGTCGTAGGTGCCGACGAGGCGGCCGAACTTCTCGACGATCTTGGCCAGCGCGGCCTCTTCGTCAGTGGTGTACTCGGTGTAGCTGACACCGACGGCGTCCTCGAAGGACTGCCGGATGGCGGGTTGCCCGATGAGGGCTTCGGTCACGGGATCGTGTTTCGTGGAACGGACGAGCGGGCGGAAGACACCGACGGCCTTCACCTGGCGGGCCAGAGCCTCGATCACGCCCAGCGCGATCGCGCTCTTGCCAGCCTGCCGCTCCGCCGAGGCAAGGTAAACGCTCTTGGTCACGATCTGCACATTACCCGAGACCACCGGCATTTCGCGCGCTGGCGGCAGCTGCGATGAGTGGGCGGGCGGTTGGAAGGCTTGTGGCATGCTGGGGCGACCGGACTCAGGGGAGAAACCAATGACTTTCGCGCCGAAGCTCGTCGCCCTCGACATCGACGGCACCATCGTGGATCAACAAGGAGAACTGCCCGATGCGGTGGCTCAGGCCATCCGGGGAGTCCTGGACGCTGGGGTGCCGGTGGTGCTGGCGACCGGACGCTCCTGGCTGAGCACCCAGGGGGTGTTCGACCGCCTCGGGCTGCCCGCGGGCTGGGCCGTCTGCTCCAACGGCGCCGTCATCGTGGAGTACCCGCCGCTGAAGCTGCACCAGGCGATGACCTTCGACCCGGCCGAGATCATCGCCCGGGTGACGCAGATCGCCCCGCGGGCCCTGATCGGGGTCGAGGAACTCGGCCTCGGGTGGCGCCTGTCCGGGGAGTTCCCGCCCGGGGAGCTCGACGGGCACCTGGTCTACGAGACGCCGCGGGAGCTGGCCTCGCGTCCGGTCACCCGGATCGTGATCCGCGACCCGAACGGCAACGACGCCGAGTTCGACGAGATGGCGCGCCAGCTGGGCATGCACGATGTGAGCTATTTCATCGGGTGGTCCCGATGGCTGGATATCGCCCCTAGCGGGGTGGACAAGGCGGCGGGCCTTGAAGTCGTGTGCGAGGCGCTCGGGGTGCGGGCCGGTGAGGTGCTGGCGCTGGGGGACGGCAACAACGACATCGAGATGTTGCGCTGGGCCGGACGCGGGGTCGCGATCGGTGGTTCTCCCGCCGAGGTGCAGGCAGCGGCGGATCACGTCACCGGCAGCTTCGCCGATGGCGGAACCGTCACCGAACTGGGCCGCTGGTTCCAGCCCGGCCGCTGAGCAGGGAGGGCCGTCCGTCCCGGTAAAACCGGTTGCGGGCACAGGTGGCGGCGCCGAGAATGGGGCCATGATGAGCTGGAATGAGATCTTTCCCCCGTTCGGGCTGGTGATCCGCTGCGGCCCGGTGGAAATGCGTGGGCTCAGCCAGGACGACATCCCGGCTCTCACCCACATGGCGACCCGGGGAGTCCACAACGGCCCTCCCACGCCCTTCTCCGGTTCGGACTGGTCGGCGCAGCCGCCACGGAAGCTGCCGCTCAACTCCAGCAGGTTCTACTGGCAGACCTGGGCCGAGTTCACCCCCGAGAGATGGACGCTGCTCACCGTGGTCCACCGGGACGGGGAGATCGTCGGCTGTCAGGACGTCCGGACCGAGGACTTCGTGACTCGTCGCCTCGCCAGCACCGGGTCCTGGCTGGGTCTGGCCCATCAGCGCCGGGGCACGGGCACCCTGATGCGCCAGGCGATCTGCGCTTTCGCCTTCGATGAGCTGGGCGCCACCCAGATGCGGACCGAGGCCTTTGCCGACAACGCCGCCTCGCTGGGGGTGAGCCGCGCCGTCGGCTACCGCGAGTATGACCGGATCCCCATGGTCCGGGAGGGTGCCGCGGCCGACATGGTGGCGCTGAAACTCACCCCGGAGTCCTTCGTCCGTCCGGCCTATCCGCTGGAAGTCCAGGGGGCGGCCGAGTTCCGCGAGTTCATTGGGCTGTGAGTCGCAGCCGGGGTGAAGCGGCGGCCTGCTAGCCTGAATGCCCCACCGGGCATGAGGGGGAACCGATGAGCGAGGCATATGTCGAGGTACGCGACCTGAGCGTGCGCTTCGGCTCTCGCGAGGTGTTCTCCGGGATCGACTTCGACCTGGCCCCAGGGGACCCGCTGGTGGTCTACGGCGGGCCGAGTTCGGGTAAGAGCGTTCTGGCGCTCGCGATGCTCGGCATGGTTCCCCAGGGCGGGGTGGTGTCTGGATCCATCAAGATCGACGGGGTCGAGATGGTGCGGGCATCCGAGCGGGCCTGGTGCAAGCTACGCACCAGCACGGTGTCCCTGGTCACCCAGGAGGCCTGGGCCGCGCTCATGCCCCAGATCACGATCGCCGAACAACTGGCAGAGCCGCTGCTGCGAGGCTGGTTCCCGTCCCGGAAGAAGGCCAGGGCCGAGGTCGTGGCGGCGTTGGGGGCGCTGGGCCTGCCCGACCCGGCGGCGCTGGCCCAGAGGTGCCCCTCGGCCCTGTCTGGGGGCCAGCGGCAGCGGGTCGGCATCGCCCGGGCGATGATCTGTTCCCCGCGGGTGCTGATCGCCGACGCGCCCACCTCGGCGCTGGACATCACGGCCCGGGCCGATGTGCTCGACATGCTGACCGACTACGCCAAAGACCACGCCATGTTGTTCTGCACCGCCGAGTCGGGCCTCATCCCCTATGTGGGGACGCGGGTACTGAGGCTGGGCCGGGGCTGGTGACCGGCCCAGTTCAGCAATTCGTGCGGGCCTCGGCCCAGCAGCTCAGCCCCACCTCCACGGTGAGGGTGTTCTCCGGCGGGTCGCCATAGGAGCTGCGCACCAGCAGCGGCCCCATGAAACGCAGGGTCCCCATCGGGGTCTGTTTCACCGCCGCGGACACATCGAGCGAAGGCGAGGCGATCGCGTCCGCGAGCTTGGGAATCGCGGCCACCCCGGGGTGCTGGTCCAGGGGAATCTCGGTCCCGTTGGGGTCGGCGCTGTAGGTCGTGAAGACGAGCTGACCGGCGTCCCAGCCGACGGTGTGCACCCAGTTCCCGTCCTGGCGCCAGCAGCCGAGCACCTCGCCTCCGGTCTCGGTCGAGCGCTCACAGGCGTATTCGGCGTTGTCGGCGGCCCGGGCCACGGCGTCCAGGCTGATGCCCAGGCCGGGCTGGGTGAGCCCGGCCGGTGTCCAGGCCTTGGCCTGCAAGACGAGGTAGGTCCGGCCGTTGGTGCGCAGGCCGATGTCTCCGTACTGTCGCGTCAGCGGGCCCAGCGAATCCCCCAGCTCCGCACGGGCCCCGCTCATGGTCGCGGCGTAGTCCTCCAGGTACTTCTTGCCGAGCAGCACCCGGCCCAGCTCCTGCCAGACCGGCTGCCAGTCCTTATCGCCGCGTTCGCTGTCCTTGCGCAGCGACAGCTGGCGAAGCTGCCCGTCCGCGGTGGCGCCGATGTAGAGCACCATCTCGGTGTCCCCGAAGCGGCCCCCGCAGGCATAGCTCCTGAGCTGCTCGGTGGGTTCCTGTTCACAGGCCAGCCCAAACCGGGACGCGACCGCGAGCCCGTCGTTGACCCCCGGACCGGTGGCTGGCGGTGGGGTGCCTTGAGCCGAAGGGCTCGCCTGTGGCGTGACTGAGGAGCCGAGGGCCGCCGTCTCGGAGGTGGCGGTGGGCGGGGCCACGGGCTGCTGCCGCGTCGCCCAGAGCGCGGCCCCCACGAGGCCCGCGCCCAGCAGCACGGCGCCGAGCCCGGCACAGATGAGGATCACGGTCTTTCGCCGTGGGCTGGGGGCAGGGCCCATATGCCGCGCCGGTATCCCCGGTGGAACTGGGGCAGGACCAAAGCCTCCAGGTGGCCGGGGAGGTACCTGTCCCGGGTGAGGAGGCGGCGGGTTCCCCGGTGCGGAGCTTCCGGGACGGGCAGGGACCGGACGGGGCGGGGGCTGACTGCCCGGTGGCGGATCATTGGCCAGGCCCATGCTGACTCCTCCTATGGTCGCCGAGCCCACGATTCGGGGTGTACGAAACCCTAGTCACTGGTCCGGCCGCCCGGGCCGGGACGGGCAAGGATGACCCCATAGGGGTGAGTCCCAGTCCTGAACCTGGACGGGCCATGCGGCCTAGGGGCTGGGCGAATAACGTGAACCTCGGGGCCCTATCCGACGGGCACGAGCCGGTCCCGGCTCTCCCCAGGCGATGTTCGGCACAGGCGAGGAGGAGCCATGAGTCGGATCACTAGCTGGGCGCTGGTAGGTGCCGGTTGTCTCGCGCTGGGAGCGCTGGCCGGATGCGGTGGGCAGGCAACCGCTCCCCCGACATCCCCCGGGGCGGCGAGCAGCGGCCAGCCGGCGTCCCCAGCGAGCAGCGCGCCCGGGGCCGCGGGCACCGTGGAGGAGGCCTTCGTCCGCACCCAGCTGCCCGGTACCGTCCAGAACCCTAGTGGCGCCGTCCCACCGAACGAGGTGGTGACCGACGCGGACGTCGCCTCGGGTCTGCTGGAACCCAGCGGTGAGCAGATCCCGACGGATGGTACCGTCGTCTCCCCGATCCTGGAGAACTGGCGGAACCTGGGCGAGCGGCTGCTGGCCGAACGGTCCCAGCTGCCCGGCGCCAGCGGAACCTCGGCCGTGTTCCTCGGCACCATGGCGGGCGAGAAGGTGGGCTACGTGAGATCGCTGAGCTTCTCGACCTCGGACGAGAAGGCGAAGTGGG
>JAUMYR010000032.1:0-10918 GCA_030528545.1 Propionibacteriaceae bacterium | reverse complement strand
GTGGGCTACGTGAGATCGCTGAGCTTCTCGACCTCGGACGAGAAGGCGAAGTGGGCCCAGCAGCCGGGCAACTACATCCTTGAGGTGACCTGCTATGCCACCGAGCCGGTGGACTATGCCGTCGGTGGAGTCACCGATGGGACGCCGCGGTTCGCGGTCAAGGGCACCTGCGGGGTCAACGAGGCGGTCAGGATGGAGCACCCCTTCACGACGGCAACCCAGGCGGAGGTGCTCACCTCGGTGAGGTTCATGGCATCCAAGGCCACCCCGGGTTTCGCGGTCGTGGCAGTACGGGACGCCTAACCAGGCGGAGTCGCGGGAAAGGAGGCAGAGCTGAGTCCCTCCCCGGGAGGTGCCATCGTCCCCAGGCACCAGGACCAGGGGCTAGGGATCAGTAGCGTGGATTGATCCAGCCGTTAGTAATCATGTAGAACGCCAGCTCCACCGAGTCCGCGAAACCGGTCTTGGCGAGCATATTGGCGACGTGGCGCTTGACCGTCATCTCGCTCAGGTACAGCTCCCGGGCGATCTCCCGCCGTGACTTGTGCTCACACAGCAGGCGCAAGATTTGGCGCTCCCGGTCGGTCAGCAGAGAAAGGATCTCGGGCAGGTCCCGTTCGGATTCGGCGAAGTGCTCTCCGCCGCCGATGACGGTCCTGATGACGGACTCGAACTCGTCTAGGCCGACGCTCTTTGAGACGAAGGCGCTGGCCCCGACCTCCTTCGCGCGCGCACTGTAAGAAATCTCGTCGAATCCCGACATGATGATGATCTTTAGTTTCGGGAACCGGCGGCGCAGCGTGGCGGCGGCGGTCAGTCCCGAGACGTTGCCCTCGGTGCAGACATCCATGACGATCAGGTCGGGACGCAGCCGGGCGCAGAAGGCTTCGGCGAGGTCGGCGCTAGAGATGCTGCCCACCAATTCGTATCCGGGCATACGGTCGAACAGTTCCCGGAAAGAGTCTCGGATCATCCTGTGATCGTCGACTAACAGCACCCGTGGCATCAGGCCTCCCAACTCAGCGGCACGACGGCGTCTAACACGAATCTATTAGTAGTAGTGAGGGTCAGCTTGCCCCCAATCTGGCCCAGCCGCTGACGAATCATCGATAGTCCGCTTCCTGGACGCAGGGCGAGCGAGCCCAGCAGCCCGTTATTGGTGATCCGCAGGCAGTAGTGATGAGCACTCGTCGTGGTGGTGGCGGTGATCTCCGAGGCGGCCCCGTGTTTGACCGCGTTGGTGGTCGCCTCCCGGATGATGTCGGCGAACAGCCGGGCGGTCGCGGGCTTTGAGGGTAGGCTCTCGGGAAGCCGCAGCTGCACGCCGATCTGGGTGAATGCGGCGCGCAGGCCGTCCAGTTCGCGCGCTGGGTCCCGCTGCGGTCCGATGCGCAACTCGGTGCGCAGTGCTCCCAGCTGTTCGGCCAGATCAGCTGGTGGGTCCACCCGCTCCCGCAGCAGCATCAGCAGCAGGCTCAGCTGAGACCCGAAGACATCGTGGACGTGCTGCCTGGCCCGAAACAGTTCGCTGGCGCGGGAGGCCTGATCGGCGAGCGCGATGGCGCTGAGCAACTGGTGGCGCCGCTGTTCCAGCAGCGCGAGCTGGGTGCGCAGGGCCGAGGTCAGGTTCCATTCGCGGGTGACATCGTGGGCCGTGATCTGGACGTGGGGCTGCTTGCCGATGGCGAGTTCGTCCCGGCAGAACAGCCAGGTGGTCTGGTCGGGCAGGTGGCAGGAGACCTTGTCTATCACCGCCTCAGCCTTGACCCCAGGCTGGGTGCTGAGGCTGCTCAGCCGGGCCCAGAGCTGGTCGGAGCTGATGGTGCGCGAACCGGTCACGTCGCTCATCAGCGTCGACATGCGCTCGTTGCTGAGCAGGATGCGCCCGGTGGGGCTGGCGAAGCACAACGCGCTCGGCAGCCGGTCGATGCCCTGGCTGACAGAGGCCCAGGTGATGCTGTCGCGCAGGGCGAACCTTTCGTGCACGATGAGCGTCACCGCCCGGAGCCCCAGCGCGACGCCGGAAGCGATCAGCAATCCGGTGAATACTCCGGGCGGGGTGGCCTCGGCGAACGGCAGGCTGGCCGCCGCGATACCGCTCAGGAGGAGGACGCTGAGGTAGCGTCCGGTGACGCAGAGGGCGGAGACGACCATGAGCGCGGCCATCAGGTAACGGGCCGGGACGAAGACCTGAGTGGGGTTCAGGGCGAGCAGGATGCGGTGAAAGCTCTCGATGATGCTCACCGTGACCAGCGTGGCGTAGCAGGTCACGGCGACCTCCCGCACCAGCCGGGGGCTCCAGAGCCGGGGCACGCTGCGGTTGAAGATCAGGACGCTGGTGGCGAGGCTGAGACAAGAGGCGATCGCCCAGATCCCGAAGGCCAGGACATAGATCGGGTTGACGGCACGGAACAGGTCAGCCATGGTCTGTCCGCCTGGATGCTATGAACGCTAGGACCTCGCCATGCACCGCCTCCTCGCGCAGGCTGATCCTGCCGGGATAGGGAACCGGGGTGGGGGAGTGGACGACTCGGAGAGCGAAGGTCTCACCGTCGGAGCGGAAGCTGACCATCGCGGTCAGCGAGGGCTGGGTGATTCCCCACAGGAGGAAGCCGGTGAAATCGTCGTAGAGCGAGCTCGCGCATTCCAGCGGGATGAAACCCTCAGCGTCACCGCTAATCAGCCCGCGTACCCCGGTGTGGGAGCTGATCTGGAGCAATTCGTTTAGGTAGCCGATAAACTCCGCCGAGGTCATGGCCCGGCGTTCATAGAGAGAGAAATAGAGGTTGGCGCGGCGTTTGGCCTGGCATAGCAGCAAGGAAATACCCCCGAGAGCTGGTCGTCCCAGAGGCTCCTCGCTGGCCAGGCGTGCGGCGGCGGCCAGTGGGGAGGCGATGACCTGGTCCAGGTCGTCGAACATGGCCGCCCGGGTGGAGATCCGGGCCCGCCACTCCTCGAACCGCTGTTTGTCGCTGAGCGTTTCGTTGGCCGTGCGGAGCGCCTGGGACGTCTCACGCAGCCGGTTCTGGAGATCGCGCACTCCTGAGAGGTCCTGCTGCCACACGAAGCGGCCTCCGGGGATCTCAGCAGACGAGATGACCGTGTTGGGATCCGTGGTGGCCGCGGCGTTGCGGTGGCGCATCACGTTGGCCACTTCTGCTTCGTCCAGCGGGCGAGCCGTGGCCGAGGCCAGCACCCGGTGACCCTGCCGGTCGAGTATCTGCATGCCGAGCGGTGAGGAACGGAACAGCCTGTGGTGTTTGCGGTTGTTCGGTAGGAAACCGGTGCGCAGCGCGGACTCGTAGAAGGCGATGGCGAGCAGGCTGAACATCAGCGTGAAATCGAGGGTGCCAAGGACGGGCAAATCGGTGCCGTATGCGAGGCAGAAGAGCGCCATCACCGCGACCCAGAAGCTGGGCCAGGCCGCGGTGCGCCGCGATTGCAGGGCGTGGCTCTTGGCGATGAGGATCTGGAAGGACCACAGGGTCGGCACGATCATGCCGACCGCGGCCGCGGCATAACCCCAGCGGTACTGGTAGCCAGATGTGCCCTCGAAGGAGAAGACCTGCTGGTGCAAATCGTTGGTGAGGACGAGGCCGAGCACCAGCGTGTTGTAGACCGTGAGGAGACCCCAGCCGATCCGTCGCCGGAAACTCATCGTCTGCGCGGTCCACAGCAGGACCAATGGCAGAGCCAGCATGGGCAGGTAGAACAGGTACCACATCAGCCGGGAGACCTGATCGCTGTCCAGCGGGTATCTCAGCGCCCGGAGCAGAATCCAGCCGAGGAGCAGGATTCCGGTGGCCAGGATGGCGCGGCGGGCCCGTCCCCGGGAGACGCGCAGTAGCGCGATCGCGGCCCATCCGCTGGTAAACAGCAGCACCGCGAAGGCCGCGACCCCCTGTTCCCGGTGGTCGGCGAGGGTGACGCGGGTGCCCAGCGCGTGACGGCGCAACTGGGAGGTAACCCGGTCGCTCCAGCCGGGAGGTTCGTCCCAGGCCCGCACCGAGGGCGAATAATCGGCTGGGCTGAGGGTCTTCCCGTCCGGCAGCCGGAACCCCGCGGACAGCAGGGCCTGCGGGCTGATCTCGGCATCGAAGGGATTCCTTGATAACAGCCCGCGCAGTTCGGAAACCGTCCCCTCAATGGGGACGACGATGTCGTAACGGCGCGTCCCGTCATGCAGCTGGTTGACCTCGTGGTCGAAGCACACGTGGATCGGTGCGGCGCGACCCTGAGTATTCAACCGGCCTGAGCGGCTCAGCTCATAGAGGAAGCGGGTCGTGGACTCCAATGGGTCGTCCGTGCCCGAGCCAATCCCGGACCACAGCAGAGGTTCGGAGAGGCTTGGGCGAGAAATCGTGACGGGTTCGGCCGCTGCGAGAAGATCCTTCCAGCCCCGCAGGGGAGAGGCCACTTCGTCGGTGGCGACGGCGATGACCAATGTCGATAAATAGTCTGGCCGCCAATGCAGATCGGTATAGAGGGAGCGGGCGGCTTTGGCTTGATAGCCCCAGGCCTCGACCACATGCCCGTAGGCGACTAAATCCCAGAAGCGGTCGGAGGACAGTTCGGCCGTGGGCAGAGTGGTGCTCAGCGCGTCCCGATAGTCCGGGTTGGAGGGGAGGAGCTGGAGGCCGCGCTCTGGGCTCGCACAACTGACCAGAGCGCACAGCGCCAAGGCCAGAGCGAAGAGTGCGCCCGGTTTCATCTTGTCCCCCATCTGCGCAAGTCCTCCCACGAATGGGAGCGGCGAACACAGCTACTCCTAGGGTAGGCCATGGGTCCGGCGCTGGGGCCGTCGGGGTGGCCGATGAAACCGAGGCCGTGACCCTATTCTCCGCAGCACCCCGCTCCGGGCCGGATGGACCCGTGTGGGTCATGCTTTCGCCTCGCTATCCCGGCATCCTAAAGCGGTGTGAAACCCTTCGCTGAATGGGCGGGGATTCGTTTCATCGGTGGAAAATACCTCTAGGCGGCGGGGTTTCCGTCACCTGAGGCGAGCGTCACAACCAAGGGGGAATAATGAATCGGGCGCTAAAGGCAATCGCGGCATCGGGTGTCGCGCTGGCACTACTGCTGGGCGGCTGCTCGGGCGGGGGTGGCGACAAGCCGAGCAAGGAAGAGGTACGCGCGGGTCTGCTCAAGCAGGTCGGCGGGGAAGAATCCGGCGAACTGTACAAGAAGGTGACCGAGTGCATGGCGGACGAGATCTACGACTCCGTTAGCGTCGGAGCTTTGAGGGCCATCGTCGATGGCGACAAGAGCTACAAGGGCACCAAGGAAGACGAGAAGGCGCTCAAAGAGGCGAGCGAAGCCTGCAGCAAGAAGCTGATCGGCGGCTGAACCGACACTGGAGCGTCCCGCGGTAGCACACCGCGGAGCGGGCTGGTGCCACGGGGAAATCCCGGGCGCACCCGCCCGCTGGGATCGAGACTCAGGGCTGGCCGGGCGTCCCGGCCGGTGCCTGTCCTGAGTTCAGGTGGCGCGCAGCCAGCGCCGCGCCACTTCGATCCGCTGGTCCACCTGCGCCTGCGTCGCCTGGGCGAGTTTGGGGCCGCCGCACTGGCGGCGCAGATCGGCGTGAACGTGGCTGTGCGGCACCCCGGCGATCCTGGCGTACTGCGACACCAGGGAATTGAGTTCCTTGCGTTTGGAGGCGAGCGCCCGGTGCAGCGGGACCTCGGGTTCTGCTTTGTCCTTGCGGTCTTGGCGTTCGCGGCGGGCCAGCTGGCGGCGCTGGCGCTCCCGGAGCAGCGTCGAGACCTGGTCGGGTTCCAGCAGGCCGGGCAGGCCGAGGTAGTCCGCCTCGTCCGCCGACGAGGGGTCGGCGTGCATCCCGAAGGCCTGGGAGTCGAACAGCACGTGGTCGAAGGTCGCCCGTGAGTCCAGGGCCTCGAAGCTGCCCAGCAGGTCGTCCGAGGCGCTGGCGTCGTTGCTGGCCGCCTCGATCAGACGTTCGGTCTCGGCCCAGATGTCTTCGGCGTCCTGTTTGGGACGCCCGAGCACGTGATCGCGCTGGCGTTCGATGGTGGCCGCGTGTGCGAGCAACACCGGGACCGTCGGCAGGAAGACCGTCGCGACCTCGCCCCGGCGGCGGCTGCGGACGAAGCGTCCGATGGCCTGGGCGAAGAACAGCGGGGTCGAGGTGGCGGTGGCGTAGACCCCGACGGCGAGGCGGGGCACGTCGACTCCCTCGCTGACCATGCGGACCGCCACCATCCAGCGCTCGGTAGAGGCCGAGAACTCCTCGATCCGGGCCCCGGCCTTGGCGTCGTCGCTGAGCACCACGCACGGCCGCTCCCCGGTGATGGAGGCCAGGATCTTGGCGTATGCCCTGGCCTGGGTCTGATTCGTCGCGATGACCAGGCCGCCCGCGTCCGGCAGGTGGCGGCGCACCTCGGTGAGCCGCCGGTCGGCGGCACGCATGACCGCCGGGATCCACTCGCCGGTCGGCGACAGCGCGGTCCGCCAGGCGTGAGAGGTCAGGTCCTTGGTCATGGGGGTGCCCAGGTCGGCGTCCAGCACCTCGCCGGACTTCATCCGCCAGCGCATGGCCCCGCCGTAGTTCATGAAGATCACCGGACGCACGACGTGGTCGGCCAGCGCCTCCCGGTAGCCGTAGGTGTAATCGGCGTGGCTGGTCTTGACCCCGTTCGGGGCCTCGTCGTAGGTGACGAAGGGGATCGGGTTGTCGTCGGAGCGGAAGGGGGTGCCGGTGAGGGCGAGCCTGCGGGTAGCCTGCCCGAAGGCCTGGAGGATCGCGGCACCCCAGGTCAGGGAGTCCCCGGCGTGGTGGATCTCGTCGAAGATCACCAGGGTGTCGGTCTGGTGACACAGGGCCTCGTAGCCGAAGGCTCTGGCCGCCACGCCCGCGTAGGTGACCGCCCAGCCGTCATATTCGCGGGACCGGCCGCGCCTGGCCGAACCCCCGGTGCCGGGGTCGATGTGGATGCCGACCCGCCCGGCGGCGTCCGCCCACTGGGTCTTCAGGTGTTCGGTGGGGGTGACGATGACGAGGCGGCGGACGGTGCGGTGCTCCAGCAGGGTCTTGGCCACGCGCAGGGCGAAGGTGGTCTTGCCCGCCCCGGGGGTGGCGACGCAGAGGAAGTCGCGGGGCTGGGCCTCTTCGTAGCGGGCCAGGGCCTCGGCCTGCCAGGCCCGCAGACTGGAGGCCGTACCCCAGGCGGCCCGTTGCGGGAAGGCCGGGGAAAGCTGTTCGAAAGCGGACGACGGCATAGGGTGCCGACTTTAGCCACTATCGGCTCGGAACAGCCAAACCGATCGCCCGGATCAGTCGCGTCAGGCCTGGTTCCGGTGAGAAAAAGGGTGTCGGAAGGTTGCGTTCGAGGCGTAACCTGTGCGGGTGAGTGAGGAACTGATGACCCAAGGTCGCGAGCGGCAGCACTGGCGCAGTCAGGTCTCATGGTTCCTCGGCAGCCAGGCGGTCAGCCTGCTGGGGTCGGGCCTGGTGCAGTACGCCCTGGTGTGGCACCTGACGATGGACTCCCAGTCCGGCCAGGTGATGACTCTGGCTACGATCTTCGGTTTCTTGCCGATGGTGGCGCTGGCCCCCTTCGGGGGAGTGCTGGCCGACCGCTACTCCCGGCGGCTGCTGATCGCCGGGGCGGACGCCCTCGTCGCGGTCTCGACGGTGGCGCTCTTCGTCGCTTTCCTCGCTGGGCACGGCACCTACTGGATGATCTTCCTCATCATGGCCGTCCGGGGCCTTGGCCAGGGGGTACAGATGCCCGCGGTCGGGGCGCTGCTGCCACAGATCACACCGCCGGAGCACCTTGGCCGGGTCAATGGGTTCAACTCGTCCATCCACGCCACGGTGACGCTGGTTTCCCCGCTGCTGGCGGGGGCGCTGCTGAGCGTGGCGCCGATCCAGTGGGTGCTGCTGCTGGACGTGGTCACGGCCGCGGTCGCCATCGCGATCCTGCTGATCCTGGTTCGGGTGCCGGTGCCCGAGGGGGCGGACGCGGCCCGCGGCGTCCATCCGCTGCGCGACATCGCCTCGGGGCTGTCCTATATCAATCGTCACCGTTTCGTCCGGCGGCTGCTGGCCTACTTCGCGGTGCTGAACTTCCTGGCCGCGCCGGTGTCCTTCCTCACCCCGTTGCAGGTCACCCGCACTTTCTCCAACGAGGTGTGGCGGCTGACAGCGATCGAGATGGCTTTCGCGGTCGGGATGATGCTGGGCGGCGTCCTGGTCGGGTGGTGGGGGACGCGGACCCGCCGCGTCACGACGATGGGTGCCGCGGTGGTCGTCCTCGGTGCGCTGACGGTGGCTCTGGGCCTGCCGGTCAGTTTCGTGCTCTACAACCTGTGGATGTTCCTGTCCGGGCTGTTCTTACCGTTCATGTCCACACCTGCGATGACGATGATCCAGCTCAGCGTCGAGGACCGCTTCATGGGGCGGGTCTATTCGATTCTCATGATGGTGTCGGTCGCCGCGATGCCGCTGGGCATGGCGGTCATGGGACCCTTCGCCGACACGGTGTCGGTGGAGTTTTTGCTGGTGGTGACCGGTTCGGTGATGGCTGTCTTCGGCATGGTGCTGCTGGTTGACCGCCGGGCGCGGGCCGGTGAGCCGCTGGGAGCGGGACAAGACGCCTGACCCCGCCGCCCGGTGAGCGACCGGGAGGTCTGCGTCCGCCGTCGCGAGGGGCGGCCGGGCAGCGGGGCGGCAGGGCCCCCACCCGCCAGGGGGGAGAGACGCCGGGGCGGAGGCGGGTGAGGGAGCTGGTCAGCCGAGTGTGGCTCCGGTGACGATCTCGGGTGCCTGAGCCCGGATCTTGGAGGCCGAGGCATCGTCGGGGGCCTCTTCGGCGGCCAGTTCGGCGGCTATCCGGGCGCGGTAGTTCTCCTTCTCGCGCTCGGTGCGCTCATCATCCCACCCGAGTGTGGCGGCGGCGATGGCGGCGATCTCCTCCACAGCCGAACCACCACGGTCCCGGGATTCGGAGTTGAGCCGGACCCGGGCCACGAAGATGTCCTCCAGGTGCAGGGCCCCCTCGACGGTGCAGGCCCAGGCGACTTCGGCGCGCAGGAACTGCGGGGCCGCGGCGAGGGGCTTGCCGAGGG
The DNA here is from genome assembly GCA_030528545.1 of Propionibacteriaceae bacterium. Next base: position 1,828 of record JAUMYR010000032.1, on the reverse strand, counting down.
ACGGGTCCTGGTCGATGGTGGCGAGCAGGCTGGGCAACTCGGAGCCGTAGCGGGAGATGAGGTGTTTCATGCGTTCGGCATGGAAGCCGTACTTGGCCGCGATCTGGGCCGACCGGTTGCGCACGGCCTGCAGTCCGACGGCGCCCAGCAGCGGCAGATCGTGGGTGATCGAGGGTTGCTTCTTGGCGAGCTGGGTTCCCAGCGCGAAGTCGACGGCGTCGGCGGCCATCACCCGGTAGGTGGTGAGCTTGCCGCCAGCGATCGCGACCATGCCCGGGATCACCTCGGTGACGGTGTGCTCCCGGGAGACCTTGGTGGACTTCGACTCGTCCAGCACCTTGGGCTGGAGCAGAGGCCGCAGCCCGGCGTAGGTGCCGATGATGTCGTCCCTGGTCAGAGGCCGTTCCAGGACCTCGTTGGCGTGGTCGAGCACGTAGTCGATGTCGGCCGAGGTCGGCACGGGGTGGGTCAGCTGCTCGTGCCAGGCGGTGTCGGTGGTTCCGATGACCCAGTAGTGCTGCCACGGAATGATGAACAGCACCGATTTTTCGGTGCGCAGGAACATCCCGGCCGACGCCTTGATCCTCTCGCGCGGGATGACCAGGTGGATGCCCTTGCTGGCCAGCACCTTCAGCCCGCCGGTGCCCCCGGCGAGGTCCTGGGTCTGCTCGGTCCACACGCCCGTGGCGTTGATGATGCGCCTGGCCTTGATGTGCAGCTTTTCTCCGGACTCCAGGTCGATCGCGTCCACACCGGTGGCGCGTCCGGTGGAGTCCTTGACGATGCCGGTCACCTTGACCCGGCTCGCCGCCTCGGCCCCGTATTCGACGGCGGTGCGGACGAGGGTGATGACCAGGCGGGCGTCGTCGACCCGGGCGTCGTAGAACTCAATGGCGCCGATGAGGGCGTCGTCCTTGATGTCGGGGAAGCGCCGTTTGGCCCCTTTCTTGGAGAGGTGCTTCTGGATCGGGACGGTCATCTTCAGGCCAGCACCGGCGACGGCGAGGGCGTCGTAGAGGCCGACCCCGGCGGCCGAGTAGGCCCGCTCGATGACCCGCTGCTTCAGTGGCCACAGGAAGGGCTGGGCTTCGACCAGGTGGGGCGCGATGCGGGTGAGGAGCCGCCCGCGCTCGGTGAGGGCCTCGGCGACGAGCTTGAAGTCGAGGTTGTAGAGGTATCGCAGCCCGCCGTGGACGAGGCGCGAGGACCGCGATGAGGTGCCCGAGGCCCAGTCCTGGGCCTCGATGATGGCGGTGCGCAGACCGCGGGACGCGGCGTCCAGGGCGATACCGGCGCCGGTGACTCCGCCGCCCACGACGAGGACATCGAAAGTATCGGATCGCAGCGCGGCCAGGGATTCGCCACGCTGGGTCGGGGTCAGGTGTGACATTGGGTGCTCCTTCGCTTGTCCATCAAACATTCCCGCAATTGCACGTTCTGGGCAAAGCTCCTGCACGTTTGTGCAGGAGGGTCCCCCTGGTTCTGCACCGACCCGCCTGAATGGTGACACCCTGTCGCCAAGATGGTGGGAGCCGTGCGGGATGGAGTGGAGAGCAGTGGCCGTAGGACTGCCGCCACGCCGTGTCCGGTTGGCTTCCAGGTTTGCCTGAGACGGGTAGGGTGCCGAGTGTCCACAGCTTTCCTAGGCTTGGTGGCATTGATGTGATTGTTCGAGGTGTGAGTCGCCGTGGCTGAAAGCTTTGGGCTGAAACTAAAGAAACCGCTGTTTCTTACCGCGGTGGTGGCGTCCTGTCTGGTGGGGTGTTCTTCGGTGGGGGATGATTTTGATCCTGGGCCGGTGCCGGATGTGTTCACCGAGAGGCCGTTT
>JAUMYR010000264.1 GCA_030528545.1 Propionibacteriaceae bacterium | reverse complement strand
CAGTGGCCGGAAGGCACCAAGGTGGCGCCCGACGGCGACGTCTTCGCCTTCTACCTGCCGGGCAAGACCACCGAAGAGAAGCCGCTGCTGGTGGCCGGGGAGTTCGTCGGGGCGTTCAACGACCGGCCCGCCACCCAGGCCCTGCAGACCTACCTGTCCTCCGCGCACTGGGCCAACTCGCGGGTGAGCCTCGGCGGGGTCACGTCCGCCAACAAGGGGGTGGACCCGGCCAACGCCTCGTCCGACGTGCTGCGCCTGGCCATCGAACTGCTGCAGGACGAAAAGGCCGTCTCGCGCTTCGACGGTTCGGACATCATGCCCTCCGAGGTGGGTGCCGGTTCGTTCTGGAAGTCGATGACCCAGTGGATCGACGGTTCGCGGGACACCGCCACGGCTTTGAGTGACATCGAAGCCTCCTGGCCGAAGAACTAGGTTGTCTGGGGCGGGGGTCGGGCCTGATGGTCCGGCCCCCACCTGCACTAGATAGGACAAGCCAATGGACTTTCTGTTAGGAACCAAGCTCGGCCAGATGCTGCTGGCGGTGCTGGTCGTCAGCATCATCGTGCTGACCCTCATCGCGCTGGCCTGGGTGGCGGACCGCGTCACTCAGCGCTCCCGCACCTTCTGGATGGTGGTGATCTTCCTTGCCCCGGCGGCCATCTTCCTGCTCGGCGGCCTGGTCTATCCCGCAATTCGCACGATCATGATGTCCTTCATGGACCGCCGGTCGGAAGAGTGGGTGGGGGCAGCGAACTACGAGTGGGTCTTCACGAACACCGATTCGCTGCGGGCCTTCCTCAACACCTTCCTGTGGGTGATCCTCGTGCCGACGGTGTCCACCATCGTCGGGCTGCTCTACGCCATCCTCATCGACGGCAAGAAGCTCGAGAAGCTCGCCAAGTCGCTGCTGTTCATGCCGATGGCCATCTCGTTCGTGGGCGCCGGCATCATCTGGAAGTTCATGTACGACTACAAGCCGGAAGTCGGTCTATTGAACCACATCTGGACTTCCCTCGGCGGCGAGCCGATCCGCTTCCTGCAGGACGGCCCACTGAACACCCTCTTCCTGATCGTGGTGATGGTGTGGGTGCAGGCCGGGTACGCGATGGTGCTGCTGTCGGCCGCCATTAAGGCCATCCCCACCGACATCGTCGAAGCCGCGCGCCTGGACGGGGTCAGCGCCTGGCAGATGTTCCGCAACATCACGGTGCCTGCCATCCGGCCGACCCTCGTCGTCGTCATCACCACCATCATGATCGCCACGCTGAAGATCTTCGACATCACCCAGACCATGACGGGCGCCAAGTACGACACCCAAGTGCTCGCCAACATGATGTACGACCAATCCTTCACCCACGCCAATAACGGCACCGGTTCGGCGATGTCGGTCATCATCTTCCTGCTGGTCATCCCCGTCATCGCCTTCAACGTCAGGCAGATGCTCAAGAACAAGGAGGTGCGCGGATGACCGCCGAGACCGCCCTCCGCGGCGCGGGTCGCGCCCGGAAAATGCTTACCTCGCGGATCGGCTCCGCCGTCGCCGTCGTCATCGCGGTGCTGTGGACCCTGCCCACGTTCGGGCTGGTGGACCTTCTTCGGCGACCCGCAGGTCACGCTCGCCAACTACGGGCGGGTGCTGCAGGGCCGCACCTCCTCCGACCAGCTGTCGGCGTTCTTCATGAACTCCCTGGTCATCACCATCCCGGCCACCCTCATTCCGCTGCTGCTCGCCACGATGGCGGCCTACGCCTTCTCGGTGCTGAAGTGGCGGGGGCGCGACGCGGTCTTCGTGATCGTCTTCGCCCTGCAGATCGTGCCCCTGCAGATGGCCCTCATCCCGCTGCTGCGCTTCTTCTCCGGCCTGGAGGTGGGGGGCGAGAGAATCTCCAGCATGTTCCCGTTCTTATCCATCTGGATAGCGCACTCGATCTTCGCCTTGCCGCTGGCAATTTTCCTGCTGCACAACTTCATGTCGGAGGTGCCGCGGGAGCTGATCGAGGCCGCCCAGGTGGACGGGGCGGGACACGTGAAGGTGTTCATCCGCATCATGCTGCCGCTGATGCTGCCAGCCATCGCGTCGTTCGCCATCTTCCAGTTCCTGTGGGTGTGGAACGACCTGCTCGTCGGTATCACGTTCTCGGGCGGCAGCGCGGTCACCCAACCGATGACCGCCTACCTGTCCAGCATTGCCGGCTCGCGCGGGCAAGCCTGGGAGCTGCTGACCGCCGGGGCATTCGTCTCCATGATCGTGCCGCTCGTGGTCTTCCTGTCGCTGCAACGCTTCTTCGTGCGCGGCCTCATGGCCGGGTCCGTCAAGGGCTAGGCAGCGGCCGACGGCGGGCGGGCAACGGCGTGATGCTGGGGCCCGCCCGCTTTTCGTCCCGCCGGGGGCGCGTTAGGCTTACCGGAGGGCTACTACGACCCCGAATACGCACGATCAAGGAGGATCCCGCTACG
>JAUMYR010000263.1 GCA_030528545.1 Propionibacteriaceae bacterium | reverse complement strand
GGGTGAGGTTCGCAAGGTGATCGTCTTCGAGACCGACGGCATGCCAGACGAGTCGCTGCCGAACCGCCTGATCACGCAGGGTGGCGATCCGGCCGGTGGCAGGCAACTGGCACGCCGTAGGCTGGACGCCGGCCAGCGGCTACCGGTCCTCGTGCCTTGGGCCAGCCAGACCGCCGCGGAGCGCGCGACCGGCGGCGGCGCCGGGTGCAAGAGGCTGGAACAGATCGCTGAGGTCGCCAAGAACGATGGCGTCCTCGTCGTGACGATCGGCTATGGGCGCGCCGCGACCGGCGGGTGCAATATGTCTCGCCTGGATCGGAACGAGTCTTTCCAGACCGACGGTCCGTCCGTGGCCGGGACCCTGGCCAAGGCAGCTTCCGAGCGGCCCGACGGCACTCCCTCGGCTGCCGACCACAACTGCGCCACCCCGGAGGGCGCGCGCGCCGAGAACACCGACGGTGACTATTTCTTCTGCGCTGCCAGGGCTGATGAACTCGGCGATATCTTCACCACTGCGATCAACCAGGTTTCGCGGGGCATTCGCCTGATCAGCATGCCGACGTAATCCGCCGGGGGATAGCGGGTGTGCGCGGCGGGCCGATTTTTGGCCGCGCACACCCGCGCCCGGACCGGTTACAGGGCGCAGCGAGCCGATAGGGTTAGAGCGTGGATAGGTTGAATGGTGGGTTGAGTTGTCAAGCTCACACGGTGAGCGTGCCCCTCGTGTGGAGCGATTCCTCCGATCCGCGCCGGATTGAGGTCTTCGCCCGGGTGGTCACTCCTGAGGGCGGGCAGGATCTGCCATACCTGGTCTTCCTCCAGGGCGGGCCGGGTTAGGAGGCCCCTCGTCCTAGCTTGGCACCGGCCGATCCCTCATGGCTCGCCGTGGCATTGGAGCGATACCGGGTGGTGCTGGTGGATCAGCGGGGCACCGGAAGATCGGCTCCGGTCACCGATCGGATGCTGGAACTGCCACCAGCGGAGGTCGCGGAATATTGCACGCACCTGCGGGCTGATTCGATCGTCGCCGATTGTGAGGCGCTGCGTCAGCACCTAGGGATCAGGCGTTGGTCGGTGCTAGGCCAGTCCTTTGGCGGTTTCACCCTGCTGCGCTATCTGAGCAGCTTCCCTGACAGCGTCGAGAGAGCCTATTTCACCGGTGGCTTGCCGCCAGTCGGACGCGGCTGCGACGAGGTTTATGCCCTGACCTATCGTAAGATGGCCGGAAAATCGCGGGAGTTCTACCGGCTGTTCCCCGGCGATGAGCAACGGATGCGTCGAGCGCTGGAACTGGCCGTAGCCGGTGACCTGGCCCTACCCAATGGTGACGTGGTATCCCCCTCGCGGCTGCGCAGCGTCGGTACGCTGCTCGGCAGCGACGATGGAGCCATGAGGCTGCACTGGCTGCTGGACCATGAGCTGGGCAGCAATGCCTTTCGGCATGACCTCGCCGCGATGCTGCCCTTTGGGGGCCGGAACCCGCTGTATGCGATCGTGCATGAGTCCTGCTATGCCGATGGCGGCCGCACCTCTTGGTCGGCGGCGCGCGTCAGGCCGGAATGGTTCGCCCAAGACGAGGTGCTCCTGACCGGGGAGCACCTGCTCCCGGAGTGGTTCGACGAGTCCAGCGCGCTCGCCGCCTGGAAGCAGGTGGCCGGCCTGCTCGCCGAGGTCGAGTGGCCACGGCTCTACGATGCCGATGCCTTGCGGGCCTCGGGCAGCGTCGGCGCGGCCGCGGTGTACTACGGTGATGTCTACGTTCCGGTCGAGTTCTCGATGGAGACCGCCTCGCTGCTGCCCGGAGTCCGCACCCTGGTGACCAGCGCTTATGAGCACAGCGGATTGCGTTCCAGTGGCGGTGCGGTCTTGAGGCATCTGTTCGAACTGGCCTCGGGGGAGCGTCTGCGCTGAGCTTGACCCGGCCGGTGGATGAAGGCGGGCTGAGCCGGTGCCCGATGGCCTCATTCCGGGAGTTCGGCGAGGGTCATCACTGGGTAGCAGTGATAGGCAGGCTCCTCGTAGGGATGGGCGGACAGCATCGCAGTCACCGCTTTCCGGGCGGATTCGATGGGGCATACGCATTCGATGCGCATTTCCTCCACGACCTCCAAACGTCCGGACACCCCGAGGTGGGGCCGGGCGGACTCCGACGGCAGGAAACGGCCCTGCCCGGGCGCGCTGAAACTGCACGCCGAATACTCCCCGATCCGCCCAGCCCCGGCCAAGGCCAGCGCTTCTCGCACGGCGTCGGCATGGCTGAGCGGAACAAAGACGACGATCACCAGCAGTTGAGCCATGTGCACAGTGTGCCCTGACGGTTGCGGGTACGAACAGACCCGAGTGTTCCGGCCGGTTTTTGAGGCCACCTGCTCCAGGGGGAGAAGGACAACCGGGCGTGGGGAATAAAACTGCGGCAAAGAAAGTTGAGTCGGGTATACGCAACTTAGGTCACGCAGTGGCCAGAACAGGA
>JAUMYR010000262.1 GCA_030528545.1 Propionibacteriaceae bacterium | reverse complement strand
GACGCCCGATCTGGCGGCGGACGCCGCAGCGGTGGCCAGGGTGTCACTGACCAGATCAGAGATATCGATCCGCCCGGACACAGAACTGATCCCGGCATGGGCGCTGCTGAGGGACAACAGGTCGGCCACCATCGCCTCGGTGCGTCCCGCCTCGGCGTGGATGCGTTCCAGATAGGAGCTTGGGTCCGGGGCCATCCCGTCCTGGAGGGCCTCGGTCATGGCCCGGATCCCGGCCAGCGGAGTCCTCAGGTCGTGTGAGATCCAGGTGATCATTTCCTTGCGGGAGGCGTCGAGTTCTGCCTGGTGGGCGCGTTCGGCTTCTTCTGCCTCCCGGCGGTGCTCTCGCCGCCAACTGTGCAGGGCGGTGCCACAGCCAGCGATCAGGGCGACCGGGACGCTGGCCAGCAAGACCCAGGTGAGGGTGGCGATCGAGGTGGATTCGATGGACATGGTCCGAATCCCAACGACGATGCCAGCCGCGACACAGCTGACGGCGACGGCCGGACCCAGCGCGGTCGCCAGCAGCACGGAACGCCGCGCGACCGCGAGGGTTACCCCGCCAAGGACCAGCCCCACCAGCACAGTCATCAGCACCGCCCAACCCAACGGGCCCAGGGCCTCACTCACGAGGTGTCCCAGCGGTAGCCCTTGCCCCAGACCGTGACCAGGCGGCGAGGAAGCGACGGGTCGTCTTCGATCTTCTCGCGCAGCCGCCGCACGTGGACCGTCACCGTCGTCTGGTCTCCGAACTCCCAGCCCCAGACCTCCCGCATGAGCTCTTCACGGGTGAAAGCTACCCCGGGGTGAGACAGGAAGTGGTGCAACAGGTCGAACTCCCGAGACGAGAGACTGACTGGGTGATCGCCCAGCCGCACCGAACGTGAGGTCGCGTTGAGTTCCAGGTCGCCATCGCTGAGGATCTCGACGCTCGCCGGGGAGTGCGTGCGACGCAACACCGAACGCACCCGAAGCACCAGCTCGCGGGGCGAGAACGGTTTGGCGATGTAATCGTCGGCGCCGACCTCAAGGCCGAGGATCCGATCCGGTTCTTCGCCCCGGGCGGTCAGCATCACCACGGCCGTGACACCCCGGTCCTGACGCAGTCGCCGGAAGACCTCCAAGCCGTCGAGGCGAGGCAGGCTCAGGTCTAGCACGACCAAGTCCGGCCGATGCTGCTGGGCACCAGCGAGCGCGCTAAGGCCGTCGGCGGCCTCGTATACCTCGAAATCGGCGGCACGTAGGTAACTGACGACGACCTCCCGTACGGTCGGGTCATCGTCAACGACGAGGATGCGCGGCATGCCCCTGAGCCTAGGCGGCGGCCACGGCCGGCCACCAGCCCCACCGGCTTACGGTTTGCTTACGAGTCGGCGCTGGCCCCGGGGGAACGCTTGTCCGCGAAGTACTTCGGGCCCAGCACGATCGCAGTGATGATGACAGCTACCGCGATCGGGCCGATCACGGTGAGCAGCAGCATGTCCAACGCCGACTGCTCGGGCGCGGTCGGCCAGCCCGGCAGCGTCTCCAACAAGATCATGCGCGTAGCCTAGCCGACATCACGCCCGCTGGCTCGCCGCCTGGCAAGCCAACGCGCGTTCGGCCTCGTCGACTCGCTCCCGGACGCCCCTGACGACCTGCTCGTTGCGTTGGGCCTGGCCCAGCCACTCCTTCAGCCGGGAGACGAAGGCCTCATCGGCGAATGGCTCCGGGAACAGCAGACGCAACACGGCTTCCCGTGCGGCGGTGCTCCGCTCGGCCCACACTCCGGTCTTATCTGACATGGCGGTGAGGACATCGACGTAGCGTTCGGCATAGCTGGCGAGCAACTCGTCCTGGTCGTACTGGAAGAAATTGCCGCAGATCTGGCGGTGGGTCTCGTTGGGCACGCTCGGATCCTCGGTGGCGAGCTTCCAGGCCTCGGCCTTGGCCTCCGCGTCGGCCAGGGCGCTGATGACTCCGGCCGCCTTCTCCGCCCCCGCGCTCGTCTTGTCCCGTGCGGCCTCGGCGGCAATGTCGTCTTCGGCGACCGCACCGAGCCGGGCGAGCGCGTTCATCAGCTTCCACCGCAGGTCGGCGTCGACGACCAGACCGCCGGGCACCTCCTCCCCACGCAACCAGGCGCGGGCTAGCTCCGACCCCGCCTCGGTGAAGATCGCGTTGAGCAGGGTCGTGGCGTAGGACAGCTGAGAGTCCGATCCTGGGACCGCCCCGTCGAGGAGACGCGCTAGGCCTGAGACCAGTTCGCCCCTGACTTCGGGCCGTTTCGCGGCCGCGGTGTAACTGGTCGCCGCCGCGAGTGCCTGACGCAGCACCGCCGAGACGGCTGTGGCATCGGTCTCACAGGCCACGGCGCCGGTCACGAGGCGTACATAATCCCGCGAGGTCATCTCGGCGTCGCGCGTCATGTCCCACGCCGTCGCCCACACCATGGCCCGCGCCAGGGGGTCGGTCAGTTTACCGAGGTGGTCGATCGCGGTCTGTAGCGAGACCGGGTCGAGGCG
>JAUMYR010000261.1 GCA_030528545.1 Propionibacteriaceae bacterium | reverse complement strand
CGCCAACCGCGGGACCTGGCGGCCTTGGCGCCCCTGCAGCGGGAGCTGTTGGCGGCGGCCATCGCCGCCACCCGTCCCGGCGGACTGGTGGCCTACGCGACGTGTTCGCCACACATAGCTGAGACCCACGTCGTGATTAATGACGCGGTGGCCCAGGGCCGGGTCGAGCTGGTCGACGCCAGCGCGGTGGCCCGCACCGTCGCCAGTTGGATCGAGCCGTTGGCCTGCGGCGAGACGCGCAGGGAGCTGGCCGGATCTGGGCGGGCCACACGGGCCCACGCCCCCGTCGAGGAGTCCCCGGAGCAATCAGCGCCCGTGGAGCCAGCAGTGGGCGAGGATGAGACCGCGGCCGACCCGCCGCAGGTCGTCACCGACTTCGGGGCGGGACCCTGCGTACAGTTGTGGCCGGATCTGCACGGCACGGACGCCATGTTCGTGGCCCTGCTGCGGGTAAAGGAGTAGCCGTGGCCGTCACCATCAGCCCTTCCATCCTGAACGCCAATCCGCTGGAGTTCGGCCGGGAGCTGGAGAAGATTGCCAACGCCGACTTTGCGCACGTCGACGTCATGGACAACCACTTCGTGCCCAATCTGACGTGGGGGCTGCCGCTGGCGCAGGCCGTCGTGCAAGCGGGCATCCTGCCGGTCGATGCGCACCTGATGATCGCCGATCCCGACCGATGGGCGCCCGCCTACGCCGAGGTGGGGTGTGCCTCCGTGACTTTTCACGCGGAGGCCGCGCAGGCACCCATACGCCTGGCGCGAGAACTGCGGCGCCTAGGCGCGAAGGCGGGCCTAGGGCTGCGCCCCGCCACGGGGGTCGAACCGTTCCTCGACCTGCTGCCTGAGTTCGACATGCTGCTGGTGATGACGGTAGAGCCCGGCTTCGGCGGCCAGAGCTTCCTGGATTCGATGCTGCCCAAGATTGCCCGCGCCCGGGCGGCGATCAGCGCCAGCGGTCTGGAGATCGGATTGCAGGTGGACGGGGGCGTCTCACGCGCCACCATCGAGCGAGCCGCCGAGGCGGGGGCCGACGTCTTCGTCGCCGGTTCGGCCGTCTACCAGGCGGCGGACGCCTACGCCGAAGTGGAGGCCCTCCGGCAGTTGGCCGGGGCACACCGCCACTAGGTGCTAGGGTTAGAGCCGCGTGCTCCGGGGTCGGTGTAAGTCCGAACCGGCGGTGATAGTCCGCGACCCGCGCGTCTGCGCGGTTGACCTGGTGGAACTCCAGGACCGACGGTGAAAGTCCGGATGGGAGGTAGCACGGCGACGGTTGGCGCGCCTGCGCCCGCCGCCCGCTGCCTACCCCCGGAGGGGAAGGGCAGGTGTGGACAAGGCGATTGCGCGTTCCCGGGCGCACCGCTGGCGGCAGTGGCTGCCCGCCTGGGTGCTGCTGCTGGTGCTTTTGGCGCTGTGGCTCCTGGTGACCACCTGGCAACTGGTGCCCGCCTTCGTGCTGCCGCCGCCGCAGGCGGTGGGACGGCGCCTGGTGGAGGGCCTGGCTAGCGGCGTACTGCCCCGCATGGCGGCCACCACTTTGGCGGAGGCCGGGCTCGGGTGCGCGGGCGCGGTGGCGCTCGGCGTGCCGTTGGCCTACGCCGTGTTTCGGTGGCGGCTGGTGGACCGGGCCCTGAGCCCCTACATCGCGGCCTCGCAGGCCATTCCCGCCATCGCCCTGGCACCACTGCTGGTGCTGTGGGTCGGCTACGGGCTGGCGCCCATCGTCGTGCTGACCACCCTGATGGTGTTCTTCCCAGTATTCGTGGCCACTTTGCACGCCCTGCGGTCCGTGGACCGCGACGTCTTGGATGCGGCGCGCCTAGACGGGGCGGGACCCCGCGAGCTCCTGCGCTACATCTACGCCCCCATGGCTCTGCCCGGCTTCCTGGCCGGGCTGCGGGCAGGCCTGCCGCTGTCCATCACCGGCGCCGTGGTCGGTGAGTTCGTAATGGGCGGGCAGGGGCTGGGCCTGCTGCTCAGCGTGCAGCGGGAGAACGCCAACACGGCGGGCCTATTCGCCACCATCAGCGTGCTCGGCGCCTTGGCGGCGGTTATCTATCTGGTGGTCGCGCAGGTGGAGCGGCGTAGCCGCACCGTGCGCGCCTTGCGTTCCTGGGAGGTTAGGTAATGAAGAAACAATTGGCGAGCCTGGTGGCGGGACTGCTGCTGGTAGCCGGCTGCAGCGCAAATCAGGACAGCGCGGAGGTGACGGTAGGCCTGACCTTTACCCCCAACGTGCAGTTCGCCCCGGCGTACGTGGCGGCCGAAGAGAAGCTGTTCGCCGAGGCGGGCACGCAGGCCAAGCTGCGTCACCACGGGGCCAACGAGAACCTGTTCGGTGCGCTACTGAGCGGCACCGAGGACCTCGTGATTGCCGGGGCCGACGAGGCCCCTGTGGCGCGGGCGGGCGGGGCCGAACAGGTCGACGACGGCCCCTACAACGCCCCCCACCCGACTCCCCTCATCGCCCGCGCTCACGCACCCATCGCCGCCCCGCCGGACC
>JAUMYR010000260.1 GCA_030528545.1 Propionibacteriaceae bacterium | reverse complement strand
TGCCGAGGATGATCATGCCGACGAAATAGATGATCATCGCGATGGTCTGCCAGTTCTCAGGCGTCATCTTTGCTCCCGTTCTTCTGGTGCTCAATGCTGAGCGCAACCTATCGTCTCGACGGGACCCGCGGGGGCCGTTTCACAAATCCGGTGCCGCAGCGCACGGGCGGGACCGGAGACCGGGCAGCCTGGCTGCCGGGTGCGCCCTCCATGCCGCTGCGGCCGGTGCCTGGTTCGCTCGCCGGAGCCCGCACACCCGCGCTAGCAGGACCCAAGCTGGAGACCTCAAGCGGTGTTGCCCTTGCCGGGCGTGCGCAAGGAGGCAGCACGCTCTGGCCTCAAAGCCGGGTCAAGCGGGAAGAAACCACGGGCCTGGTGCTCAGCGTGACTTCTTCCCGGCGTGGTGGCAGCGAGAAGGGATTGCCTGACCCTAAGACGAGGGCTCCGCGGCTCTCGTGCCGCGCCGGTGATGCTATCCAAACGCCTCGCGGGTGTGTCGTCCCTGGCGGCAGACCCACACCACGGAGGTAGGTCCGGACCTGGGAGCAGCTTCGGGTGTGAGCGGATCATTCACTGGTGGGACTGGACCGGCACGCTGCTCACTGTGAGCGAGCCGGGTGCCCGCGATCCGGTTGAGGCTGGCGCCCGGGGAGTCCTCAACCAAACCCGGACGCCGGAACCGGCGCGGTCGGGGTCGAAGCCGATGCCTGGCCTGGTCGCCTCACCCGGGGCAGGAGACTCCAGTGCGATGATCGCAGGCGTAGCCCTGTGGGTTCTTGTGCAGGTACTGCTGGTGTTCGATCTCGGCGTAGTAAAAATCCCCTCCGGGGGCGATCTCGGTCGTGATCGGGCCGAAACCGGCGCGGGTCAGCTCTGGCTGGTAGGCGGCGGCCATGCCGGTGGCGATGCGCTCCTGGGTATCCGAGGTGGTGAAGACCGCCGATCGGTACTGTGTGCCGATGTCGTTGCCCTGGCGGTCTGCCTGGGTGGGGTCGTGGTTCTCGAAGAACAACCGCAACAGGTCGTGATAGCTCAGCTTTTCGGGGTCGAAGACTACCTGGACCGTCTCGGTGTGACCGGTGCGTCCGGTGCAGGTCTCACGGTAGGTGGGGTTGGGAGTGAACCCGCCCATGAAACCGACGGCGGTGTTCACCACCCCGGGGCATGTCCAGAACAGGCGCTCGGCACCCCAGTAACACCCCATCGCGACGTAGGCGACCTCACAACCGTGGGGCACCTCATCGATGGGGCGTCCGAAGATCTCGTGGTCTGGGAAGCCGGCGAACATCGGCTTGTCGCGTCCGGGCAAGGCGGTCGCGGCATCCACTCGCGGCACGATCATCTTCTGTCTCAACCAGTTCTGAAGGTCCATGCCGACAACGTTACGCGCATGCCCCCACCGGCACGAGGCGGCGCCGGTAGGCTCGCGCTGATAGCGAACGGAGGTGAGGAGATCTCGCAGCGGTACACACTCGGACTGATCTTCGTGGGCGGATTCACCGGGACCCTCGCCCGCGCCCTGCTCCAGACCATTATCCCGGGCGGGGACTGGCCATGGGCGACCTTCGCGGTCAACCTCGCGGGGGCCTTCGCCCTGGGCATGGTGAGTGAGTATGTGATCGTCTCCCGAGCCAGCCAGGACAGGCGCACCGCCGTGCGGTTCGCCATCGGAACCGGTCTGCTGGGCAGCTTCACCACCTACAGTGCTCTCGCCCACCAGGTCGCGGACGCACCCGCGGTGTCCGGGCTCGGGTACGGGTTGGCCAGCGTCGCCGGGGGAGTATTACTCGCTGCCGCCGGGATCGCTGTGGGGCGCCGGCTGTGGGCGGAGACCCCATGATTCTTCTCCTGACCGGGTTCGCGGGAGCCCTCGGCGCCGTCCTGCGCTATGCGGTGGACGCCGCACTGGGGCGTCTCCATAGGCTTTCGCTCCCGATCGGCACCTGGACGATCAATGTCACCGGTTCACTGGCGCTCGGCCTATTGTCTGGATGGCAGCTTCCCGCGGGCCTGGTGGCGGTTCTCGGCACCGGGCTGTGCGGCGGTTTCACGACCTTCAGCACCGCCAGCGTCGAGGCGGTGCGGCTCGCCGCCCAGCCGCTGATAGCGGCCGGTTATGTCCTCATCACGCTGGGTTCATGCGTCGGCGCGGTGATTCTCGGCCAAGCCCTGGTTGCCTGAGGTCCCCTTTCGGCCTATTAGCGCTGGCGGATGCCGATGGATCGCCAGACGCAACCCGAGCGGGGATCGTGCTACCGACGCAGCTGCGGGGCGAGGGACAGCGCACTGCCGAAGGCACCATTCCGCCTGATCGGCGTCCCCAGTGCCCACCGAAGGAGGCTCCCGGGAAAGGGCACCTGGCCCACCGGATGGGCCGGGGCGCGGCAGGGCCATGGCGCGAGCGTCGAGGCCTGGTCGATTGCCCCCGCCGAAGCTGCTAAACTTATTCGTTGCGGCCTTTGACTCTGGCCTGGCCGCAGATACGTGAGCGGTGAGTTGCAG
>JAUMYR010000259.1 GCA_030528545.1 Propionibacteriaceae bacterium | reverse complement strand
TTGACGGTTCGACCCGGAATGGGTCTACCCTTCTGATGCCCCCTAATTTCATGTATTCGGATGGAGCTGTGTGCCCATGATCGAGGCACTCGTTGTCGTGGTGATCGTTATCACCACCGCTTTGGTATTTGACTTCACCAACGGCTTTCATGATTCCGCGAACGCGATGGCCACCTCGGTCGCGACCGGCGCCCTCACCCCGCGCCAGGCCGTGACCGTCGCGGCGATCCTGAACGTGATCGGAGCCTTCCTGTCCACCGAGGTCGCGAAAACCATCTCTTCCGGCATGGTCAACGACCAGCTGGTCACACCCGAGATCGTGTTCGCGGGGCTGGTGGGCGCCATCTTGTGGAACCTCGGTACCTGGTTGTTCGGCATGCCATCGAGTTCGTCCCACGCCCTGTTCGGTGGGCTGATCGGAGCGGTGCTGGTATCGGCTGGGATGGCGGGCATCAACCCGTCGGTCATCATCAGCAAGATCCTGCTGCCGGCCATCATCGCCCCGGTGGTCGCGGGCCTGACTGCCGCCTACGCTACCCGGCTCGCCTACCGGCTGACCGACCGGGGAGAAGGGCATGGGCGGTTCTCCAAGGCGGTTTTCAAGCACGGTCAGCGGATCTCGGCTTCCATGGTGGCCCTGGCCCACGGCACCTCCGATGGGCAGAAGACCATGGGAATCATCACGCTGGTCCTCGTGAGCGCCGGTTATCAGGAATCGGGCACTCGCCCCTATTTCTGGGTCATCCTGGCCGCCGGCCTGGCGATCGGGCTCGGCACCTACTCGGGCGGCTGGCGCATCATGCGGACGATGGGCCGCGGGCTGGTCGACATCGATTCCCCCCAGGGATTCGCTGCCGAGACGTCCTCGACAGCCGCGATCTTAGCCTCCTCCCACCTTGGTTTCGGCCTATCCACCACGCACGTCGCGTCCGGTTCGATCCTGGGTTCGGGGATCGGCCGCCGCACTCCCGTGCGGTGGAACACCGCCGTGCGGATGGGCGTCGCCTGGCTGCTGACCCTGCCCGCGGCTGGCCTGATCGGCGGGCTGGCCGCGCTCATGGTCAAGCTCGGCTTCGGGGGGCTGATGCTGGCCCTGGCGATGCTGATCGGCGTATCGGGATACTTCTTCTGGATCTCGTTGAGGAACCGGGTACACGCGGGCAACGTCAATGATTCCCGCGATGTTCACGTGGCGGTTCGTGGCAACTCCGGGGAGCCCGCATCATGATCAAGATCAACTGGATGGCTCTTCTGGAGGTTTCGGTCGTCACCTTCATCGGAACGATGATCGTTGTCGGCATCGTCTCTCTCGCCGCGGCATTGCTCGACAAGGGACACATCGCGGCCGCGGCCGGAGAGGTGGAGTCGCCCTATCATTCGCGCTACGCCCTGGTCTCCTTCGTGCTCTTCGGGCTGGTGTTCGCGATCATCGCCTTCGGTTTCTACCTGCTGATCCCCTGGTGGCACTGAGCCCTCGTGGCCGCCGGAGCATGGCGACATGGGCGATCCCGGCTTCCTCGAAAGGTTCGCCCACAGCTTCAAAACCGAAATCGGCGTACAGTCTGGCCACATATTGCTGGGAGTGGATCACGATCGCCTCATCGCCATGATCGGCGATGACGCGAGCCACGAGCTGCCTGGCCAGGCCTTCTCCCCTGCGGTCGGCCCGCACCGCCAGCCTGCCGAAGGAGCGTCGCGCGCCCCACTGCGGATCGTCCAGTTTCACGGCCCTAAGGTAGCCAGCGCAGCCCCTGGGGTCTGCGATCCAGAGGTGGCGGGTGCGCTCGTCGCGGTCGGTCTCGTCGATATCAGGTTCGGTGATTCTCTGCTCGACGTAGAAGACCTCGCAGCGGAGCCGGGCAATGTCGAAGAACTCGTCGCGCGTGAGCTGAGACCAGGCCCGGACGACGATGCTGCTGTTCATGGGGCACAGTGTAGGGGCCCCTACCGCACCCGGGGCGTAGCGCGGTGGCCAGCCCGCCGGACCGACCACCGCGATGGGGGACGCTTTACTCCCCGGTCGCCTCGATCTGGTTGCTCGCGCCGGTGTGGCTCACGCTGATCTTGCGTGGCTTGGCCGCCTCGCTGACCGGGATCGACAGCGTCAGCACGCCGTCGGTATAACTCGCTTCGATCCTGTCCGAGGCGAGCCCAGAGCCCAGCGTCAGCTGCCGGGCGAAGGTTCCGGTCGGACGTTCGCGGGTCAGCCACTCATGGTCCTCGCCAGTCGGTGCGAGTTTACGCTCGGCCCGGATGGTGAGCGTGCGGTCTTCCACGTCGATGTCGATGCTGTTCGCATCCACTCCCGGCAGGTCGATGTTGACGTAGTAGACATCGCCGTCGCGGTACAGGTCCATCGGCATCGCCGCGGCCGAGGGCACCCGGGCTGCGTTGCTGAAGTAACGCTCAATCTCGCGGAACGGATCAAAAGTCGTCGCCATGGTGTCGCTCTCCTGTTCTGGCCACTGCGTGACCTAAGTTGCGTATACCCGACTCAACTTTCTTT
>JAUMYR010000258.1 GCA_030528545.1 Propionibacteriaceae bacterium | reverse complement strand
GGGTGAGGTTCGCAAGGTGATCGTCTTCGAGACCGACGGCATGCCAGACGAGTCGTTGCCGAGCCGCCTGATCACACAGAGCGGCGATCCGGCCGGTGGCAGGCAACTGGCACGCCGCCGAATGGACATGGGCCAGCGGCCACCGGTCCTCGTGCCTTGGTCCAGCCAGACCGCCACAGAGCGCGCGACCGGCGGCGGAGCCGGGTGCGAGAGGCTGGAACAGATCGCCGAGGTGGCCAAGGACGACGGCGTGCTCGTCGTCACGATCGGCTACGGGCGAGCGGCGACCGGCGGATGCAACATGTCGCGTTTGGACTATAACGGTGCCTTCCAGACCGATGGGCCTCCGGTCGCCGGGACACTGGCCAAAGCAGCCTCGGCCCGGCCCGACGGGACCCCATCGGCCGCCGATCATGACTGCTCCACCCGAGAGGGAGCGCGCGCCGAGAACACCGATGGTGACTATTTCTTCTGCGCCGCCAGGGCTGATGAACTCGGCGATATCTTCGCCACCGCGATCAACCAGGTGTCGCGAGGCATTCGCCTGATTAGCCTGCCGACGTAATCCGCCGGGGGGATAGTGGGTGTGCGCGGCGGGCCGATTGCTCGCCGCGCACACCTGCGCCCGGCCGGGTGGCAGGTCGCACCGAGCCGATAGGGTCAGAGAGTGGATAGGTTGAATGGTGGGTTGAATTGCCAAACTCACATGGTGAGTGTGCCCCTGGTGTGGGACGATCCCTCCGATCCGCGCCGGATCGAGATCTTCGCCCGGGTGGTCACTCCTGAGGGTGGACAGGATCTGCCACATCTGGTCTTTCTCCAGGGCGGGCCGGGTTACGAGGCCCCTCGTCCTAGTTTGGCACCGGCCGACCCCTCGTGGCTCGCCGTGGCGTTGGAGCGATACCGGGTGGTATTGGTGGATCAGCGTGGCACTGGACGATCGACTCCGGTCACCGACCGGATGCTGGAACTGCCACCAGCGGAGGTCGCGGAATATTGCACGCACCTGCGGGCTGATTCGATCGTCGCCGACTGCGAGGCGCTGCGCCAGCACCTAGGAATCACGCGGTGGTCGGTCCTTGGCCAGTCCTTTGGCGGTTTCACGCTGCTGCGCTATCTGAGCAGCTTCCCCGACAGCGTCGAAAAAGCCTATTTCACCGGTGGCTTGCCGCCAGTCGGACGCGGCTGCGACGAGGTCTATGCCCTGACCTATCGCAAGATGGCCGGAAAATCGCGGGAGTTCTATCGGCTGTTCCCCGGTGATGAGCAACGGATGCGTCGAGCACTGGAACTGGCCGCGGCCGGTGAACTGACCCTACCCAATGGCGACGTGGTCTCCCCCTCGCGGCTGCGCAGCGTCGGGACGCTGCTCGGCAACGACGACGGAGCCATGAGGCTGCACTGGCTGCTGGACCAGGAGCCGGGCAGCAATGCCTTTCGGCATGACCTCGCGGCGGTGTTGCCCTTTGGGGGCCGGAACCCGCTGTATGCGATCGTGCACGAGTCCTGCTATGCCGATGGCGGGCGCACCTCATGGTCGGCGGCGCGCGTTAGGCCGGAATGGTTCGCCCAAGACGAGCTACTCCTGACCGGGGAGCACCTGCTCCCGGAGTGGTTCGACGAATCCAGCGCGCTCGCCGCCTGGAAGCAGGTGGCCGGGCTGCTCGCCGAGACCGAGTGGCCACGGCTCTACGATGCTGACGCCTTGCGGGCATCGGGCAGCGGCGGCGCGGCGGCGGTGTACTACGGCGATGTCTACGTTCCGGTCGAGTTCTCGATGGAGACCGCCTCGCTGCTGCCCGGAGTCCGCACGCTGGTGACCAGCGCCTATGAGCACAGCGGATTGCGTTCCAGCGGCGGTGCGGTCCTGAGGCATCTGTTCGAGCTGGCCTCGGGGGAGCGCCTGCGCTGAGCTTGTCCCGGCCGGTGGATGAAGGCGGGCCGAGCCGGTGCCCGATGGCATCATCCGGGGAGTTCGGCGAGGGTCATCACCGGGTAGCAGTGATAGGCAGGCTCCTCATAGGGATGGGCGGCCAGCATCGCAGTCACCGCCTCCCGGGCGGATTCGATGGGACAGACACATTCGATGCGCATCTCGTCCACGACCTCCAAACGTCCAGACACCCCGAGGTGGGGCCGGGCGGATTCCGACGGCAGGAAACGGCCCTGCCCGGGCGCGCTGAAACTGCACGCCGAATATTCCCCGATCCGCCCAGCACCGGCCAAGGCCAGCGCCTCTCGCACCGCGTCGGCATGGCTGAGCGGAACAAAAACGACGATCACCAGCAGTTTAGTCATGTGCATAGTGTGCCCGGACGGCTGCGGACGGACCGGTGGGCACGGTCCCGCGCCGGGCCGGTCCCTCCGGGCGGCTGACCGCCGGTGAGGCGTGGCCTGAGCGTCCCGGCCGTTTCGCGAGGACACATCCTCTGGCGAGGAGAGGAAAAAGCGGGTGGGGAATAAAACCGCGGGAAAGAAAGTTGAGTCGGGTATACGCAACTTAGGTCACGCAGTGGCCAGAACAGGA
>JAUMYR010000257.1 GCA_030528545.1 Propionibacteriaceae bacterium | reverse complement strand
GCGCACAGCTCGGAGATGTCGACGTCGCTGAAGTCGCGGGTGGCGCGTCCGACCCAGGCCGAGTTCGCGGGATCGGAGGCCTTCGCGTTGAGCTCAAGACGGCCCATGGGAATCACCGC
Source organism: Propionibacteriaceae bacterium (assembly GCA_030528545.1). The sequence goes on along the minus strand of JAUMYR010000257.1, from coordinate 2,423 downwards.
TCGCCGCCTGCGGCCCGCGCTGGTGGCTACCCACACGGTACTGAGGTGATGCTCGGCGAAACCGAAAAGCTTGACCCCTGATGCCTCGGCCCGCGCGAACTGCGAGCCTAGGCCGCTGGCCAGGTCCGTAAACACCCCGATGCTGGTGGTGTCCGCTGGGAGGCTGTAGTCCTGGTCGGCTTCGTAGACTGGAAGCGCCCGCCCCGATCCGCCAGCCTTAGCTACCAGAGCGGCAAGGTCGGCGGCCGAGTCGATCGGAGCGGATTCCACGACCTCGTCTTGGTCGCGATATACCACGACAGTGGCGACCCGGTTACGGGTCTGTCCGTTGGTGGTCAAGGCGTTGTTGGCCCAGCGCAGATTAGCCTCGGTCTTCTCCACGACGACGATGCATCCTTGGCCCAGGCCCGTCATCGCCTGATCGATCCATTCGGTGACGCTCATGCCCGTCCTGCCTCCGCTTCGGTGTTGAGTACGTTGACCCCGGTGAACAGGGCCGAGGGGCAGCCGTGGCTGACCGCGGCGACCTGGCCGGGTTGGCCCTTGCCGCAATTGAGCGCCCCGGCGAGCAGATAAGTCTGCGGACCGCCCAGGCCCACCATTGATCTCCAGAAGTCGGTGGTGGTCGCCTGGTAGGCGCCATGTTTCACCATGCCAGCCAGGCGTCCACCCTTGATCCGGTACCAGCGCTGACCGGTGAACTGGAAGTTATAGCGCTGCATATCGATCGACCAGGAATCATCGCCGACGATGTAATAGCCGTCCTCGACCCGGCTGATTAACTCGGCGGTATCCGGGCCTTCCTCGAGCGGCCGCAAAGACACGTTGGGCATCCGTTGCAGCGGGATCCGCTTAGCCGAATCAGCGAAGGCGCAACCATTCGAACGGCCCAGGCCGCGTTCGGCGGCCATCTGCCGGTTGAGCTGATAGCCAACCAGCACGCCGTCACGGATGATGTCGAAGCTCTGGGCCGCGACACCTTCGTCGTCCCAGCCCGTGGTAGCCAGGCCATATTCCGTCACCCGGTCCCCGGTCACGTGCATCAGCTCGCTTCCGTAGCGCAGGCTACCCAACTGGTCGAAGGTCGCGAAGCTGGTCCCCGCATAGGCCGCCTCATAGCCCAGAGCCCGGTCAAGCTCGGTCGCGTGAGCGACCGATTCGTGGATGGTCAGCCACAGATTCGTCGGATCGATCACCAGATCGCAGTGAGCGGCCCTCACGTCGGGAGCCGAGACGAGTTCTGCCAGCTGGTCGGGCAATTCGGCGATCTCGGCATCGAAGTCCCAACCTGTGCCGTTCAGATACTCCCAGCCCCGGCCTACCGGCGGTGCGACCGTGCGTAGCGTGTCGAAGCCGCGACCGTGCACGGCGGTGACGCTGAAGGTGGGCAGGATCCGCACCCGCTGCTGTAAGGTCCTGGTCCCGGCCAGGTTAGAGAAGAAGGTGTTCTCCTGCACATAGCTGACCGTGCTGTCGACGTGGCTGACCCCACGGGAGGCACATAGCCGTTGGCTCAACTCCGCGAGTCTGCCGACCCGCTCTGTCTCTGGCACCTCGAAGGGATTGCGCTCATAGCTTGAGACATATTCCCCAACGTGAACCGGTTCATCGGCCAGTTCGATCGGGACCTTGGCCAGGGGACGCGAGACTTTGGCCACCTGGACCGCCTGGCGTGCGACCTCGGCGGCGGCATCCGGGGTCAGTGTGATCCCTGCCGCGAAACCCCACGCTCCCTGGTGTACTACCCGCACGCTCAAGCCGATCTCGGTGGTGTCGCGGGAGGCCTCCAGCCGTGCGTCCCTAAGCGTTCGTTCACCGTTCCTCAGCCGCATGACCCGGACGTCTGCCTGCGAGGCACCGAGCGCCGAAGCGGCGCTGAGCGCGGCGTCGGCCAGGCGGTCAAGGGGCAGCGAACGGAACGTCTCATCTACGAGCATGGTCTGAACCCTAGCAAGCATGGGCATTAGGCTGCTCGGCATGGGTGTAGCGTTGCGGGTGATCCCGTGTCTCGATGTGCACGACGGTCGCGTCGTGAAGGGCGTCAACTTCGCCAACCTGCGCGATGCCGGTGATCCGGTCGAACTGGCGTCGGCCTATAGCGCGGCCGGAGCCGACGAATTGGTCTTCCTCGACATCTCCGCCTCCGCCGAGGGGAGGCAGACCACCCGAGAGATGGTGACCAGATGCGCCGAGACCACTTTTATCCCGCTGTGCGTTGGCGGAGGGGTCCGCGGCGTCGATGACGTGGACGCCTTGCTCCGGGTGGGTGCGGACAAGGTCGGCATCAACACCGGGGCCATAGCCCGGCCAGAAGCCATCAATGAGATTGCCGATCGTTTCGGCGCCCAGGTGCTGGTGCTGAGTCTCGACGCCCGGCGCGAGGCGGGTCAGCCCTCCGGGTTCGGGGTGACGACGCACGGCGG
>JAUMYR010000256.1 GCA_030528545.1 Propionibacteriaceae bacterium | reverse complement strand
TTCGGGCGAGGCAACGAGGCCTACATCTCGCCGTGCGTGGGCCGGTAGCCCTGACAGGTCTGCTGCAAGAAGGCGACCTCTTTGGCGGATTGTTGAACCTTGTCCGCGACTCAGGCTCTGCACCGGTAGCTGCAGTACTGGCAGGTTGGGCCGGACCCGAAAGCGAGCGGGCTTCACGGGTCGCCTCCGACCTTGTCGAGCGAGGGGTTTTCCTGACGACAGAACTGCTGGCTGCCTACCGAAGTGTCTTTGTCCAGGAGTCTCTAGACGTGCCGTTCCTCGAACTCAACGAGCCCATTCTTCCGCATGTGCGGTGGTTGTTGCAGATGCGTCGCGCCGGTGGGTACGCGGCGGGCCGGGCAGCGCTGCGAGAGTACGCGGGTCTGGCTGAGCCGACGAAGTCTGAAGCGGCCGCTGCCCGCCGGGGCTGGTCTCGGCTCGTCAGCCTCGCGGTAGACCTGTTGTCGAGTTCGACAACTCTAAAGTTGGCTTCATCCAGCCCCAAGTTGGCGATGCTGCCTGGGTTTGGGCTGAAGGAAGAACTCGTGCTCTTGCACGCGAGCGGTGTATCTCTCAATCGGCTTCTTCAACAGGCAACGGGCTTCCCCACGGGGAACGAGGCTCAAGGACGCGTCCTAATCACCCAGGTTCCGCCGGAATCGGGGGAGCGCTTCCTGCGCAGCCTGCGGCCAGCGGCCTCTGGTGCCTCGTGACAAGGGTGTTGTGGAAAGCCCTCGGGTGCCCGTCTGGCAACGGGCGACTCACCTGCGGCTTCATCTGGTGACCGGCGCGTCCAACCAGCTACTTTTCGACCCTGCTGAGACCGCCCGCCCTGCCCGCTTCCACCAACCCGAAGATAGGTTAGTCTTGCCTAAGAGTGCGCTCGGGTAGGTGGAAGCCGCGGCGCTCGACCTGGTGAAGGCCTGGTTTCGCCGTCCGCTCGATCCAGCGTGATCGTCCGCCTCGCCAGACCACCACGACGACCCTGGTGATGGACCCGCCTCCCCGAACGCTCTCTAGTATTTGTTACTGAAAACTTGTGTAAACATCGGCCTTAGAGAGGACCAGCCCCGTGCTGCGACGCTGCCTGAGTCTCCTGCTGCTCACCGTGCTGGGCTTGGCCACCGCGTGCACTCCGGGGGCCAGGGTGCCCGAGACGCCCCCGGCCAGCACGTCCGAGGCGGGGGCGATCAGCCTGTCCGGGGATTCCTTCCCCCTCACCGTGACCGACACCGCCAAGCGGAGCGTGAAAGTGGAGAAGCGTCCCGAACGGGTGGTCTTCCTCTCCGGCACGCCCCTCAATATCTGGTACGACGCGGGCGGCACCGCGGTCGGACGCCCCGAGCTCACCGGCAATCTCCGCCTCGCCAGCGAATACGCCGAGAAGATCATGGCCCTGCCCTCGGTTGGCCTGCCCTACGCCACGGACGCCGAGGCCGTGGCGGCGCTCAACCCCGACCTGGTGTTCGGCATCGACGGCGTGCACGACTCGGCAGCCGAGGCCTACCAGAACCTGGGGATCGCCACCGTCCTGCTACAGGTTCGTTCCCACCGCGACCTGCAGCAGGTCTACCGAGCCTTCGGGGTGCTCGGCGGCAACCCGGAACTCGCCGGGCAGCGCCTCGCCGCCATCGACGCGCGCTACGGCGAGATCCTGGCCAAAGCCCCCAAGAAGCAGGCGTCGGTGGCCATCCTGTTCGTCACCGCCGACACCATCGCGGTGAAACTCGACAACAGCATCGCCGGGCAGATGGTCAACGATCTGGGCCTTACCAACATCGCCTCGGGCGCGACTCCCGACAATCCCGGGTCGGAGACCACCCCGCTTGATATCGAGTTCATCGTTGCCCGGCAGCCCGACCATGTGCTGGTCACGTCCATGGTCGGCAACAACGACCTCGCCCGGCAGACCCTCCAGGCCCAGATTGAGCAGAACCCCGCCTGGAAGGCCATCGACGCCATCCGGGAGGGACGCATCAGTTACCTTCCGCAGCAGTACTTTCTGTTCAATGCCGGTCCCTATTACGACGAGGCCCTTGCCTATCTGGCCGCGACGGTCCACCCGGAGGTCTTCGGCGCCCCGGTGGAGCCCTGATGGAGGTTGTCCACGTCCAGCCGGGATTGCGGGAACGCACCTGGTACCGGGCCTTGATCTTCGCCGGTCTCGGTGTCCTGCTGCTGGCTGGGATGCTCTTCGCGATCGGCAGCGGCACCCTGAGCCTCAGTCCGGGCCAGGTCGCTGCGGCGCTGACTGGTTCTGGGGACGAGCAGTGGCAGCGGGTGGTATGGGACATCCGGCTGCCCCGCATGCTGGTGAGCGCCCTGGTTGGCATGAACCTGGCCACCTCCGGGGCGATCCTGCAGGCGGTGATGGGCAACCCGCTGGCCGACCCCGGGATCATCGGGGTGTCGTCCGGGGCCGGGCTGGCCGGAATCTCGGTGCTGCTGATCTTCCCGCAGCATCAGGGGCTGGTCCCGCTGGTCGCCTTCCTCGGCGCGATGGCGGCCGCGATCGTCATCTACGTGCTGGCCTGGCGCGGCGGCATCCAGCCGATCCGGG
>JAUMYR010000255.1 GCA_030528545.1 Propionibacteriaceae bacterium | reverse complement strand
CCCGGATCGGCTGGATGCCGCCGCGCCAGGCCAGCACGTAGATGACGATCGCGGCGGCCATCGCGCCGAGGAAGGCGACCAGCGGGACCAGTCCCTGATGCTGCGGGAAGATCAGCAGCACCGAGATCCCGGCCAGCCCGGCTCCGGACGACACTCCGATGATCCCGGGGTCGGCCAACGGGTTGCCCATTACCGCCTGCAGGATCGCCCCGGAGGTCGCCAGGTTCATGCCAACCAGGGCACTCACCAGCATGCGAGGCAGCCGGATGTCCCATACCACCCGCTGCCACTGCTCGTCCCCCGAACCAGTCAGCGCCGCAGCCACCTGGCCCGGACTAAGGCTCAGGGTGCCGCTACCGATCGCGAACAGCATGCCAGCCAACAGCAAGACACCGAGACTGACAAAGATCAGGACCCGGTACCAGGCGCGTTCCCGCAATCCCGGCTGGACGTGAACAACCCCCATCAGGGCTCCACTGGGGCGCCGAAGACCTCCGGGTGGACCGTCGCGGCCAGGTAGGCGAGGGCCTCGTCGTAATAAGGACCGGCATTGAACAAGAAGTACTGCTGCGGAAGGTAACTGATGCGTCCCTCCCGGATAGCGTCGATGGCCTTCCAGGCGGGATTCTGCTCAATCTGGGCCTGAAGGGTCTGCCGGGCAAGATCATTATTACCAACCATGGACGTAACCAACACGTGGTCGGGCTGCCGGGCGACGATGAACTCGATATCAAGCGGGGTGGTCTCCGAACCAGGGTTATCGGGAGTCGCGCCCGAGGCGATGTTGGTGAGACCGAGATCATTAGCCATCTGCCCAGCGATACTGTTATCAAGCTTCACCGCAATGGTGTCGGCGGTGACGAACAGGATGGCCACCGACGCCTGTTTCTTGGGGGCTTTGGCCAGGATCTCGCCGTAGCGCGCGTCGAGGGCGGCGAGGCGCTGCCCGGCGAGTTCCGGGTTGCCGCCGAGCACCCCGAAGGCGCGGTAGACCTGCTGTAGGTCGCGGTGGGAGCGGACCCGCAGCAGGACGGTGGCGATGCCCAGGTTTTGGTAGGCCTCCGCGGCTGCGTCGTGGACGCCGTCGATGCCGAACACCAGGTCGGGGTTGAGCGCCGCCACTGCTTCGGCGTCCGTGGCATAGGGCAGGCCGACCGAGGGCAGGGCCATGATCTTCTCGGCGTGTTCGCTGGCCAGGCGGAGGTTACCGGTGAGCTCGGGGCGTCCGACCGCGGTGCCACCCGCGTCGTACCAGATGTTGAGGGGCGTGCCGGAGAGGAAGACCACCCGTTCGGGACGCTTCTCCACTTTCACGCTCCGCTTGGCGGTGTCGGTCACGGTGAGGGGGAAGGAATCCCCGGACAGGCTGATCGCCCCCGCCTCGGACGTGCTGGCCGGGGGCGTCTCGGGCACCCTGGCCCCCGGAGTGCACGCGGTGGCCAAGCCCAGCACGGTGAGCAGCAGGAGACTCAGGCAGCGTCGCAGCACGGGGCTGGTCCTCTCTAAGGCCGATGTTTACACAAGTTTTCAGTAACAAATACTAGAGAGCGTTCGGGGAGGCGGGTCCATCACCAGGGTCGTCGTGGTGGTCTGGCGAGGCGGACGATCACGCTGGATCGAGCGGACGGCGAAACCAGGCCTTCACCAGGTCGAGCGCCGCGGCTTCCACCTACCCGAGCGCACTCTTAGGCAAGACTAACCTATCTTCGGGTTGGTGGAAGCGGGCAGGGCGGGCGGTCTCAGCAGGGTCGAAAAGTAGCTGGTTGGACGCGCCGGTCACCAGATGAAGCCGCAGGTGAGTCGCCCGTTGCCAGACGGGCACCCGAGGGCTTTCCACAACACCCTTGTCACGAGGCACCAGAGGCCGCTGGCCGCAGGCTGCGCAGGAAGCGCTCCCCCGATTCCGGCGGAACCTGGGTGATTAGGACGCGTCCTTGAGCCTCGTTCCCCGTGGGGAAGCCCGTTGCCTGTTGAAGAAGCCGATTGAGAGATACACCGCTCGCGTGCAAGAGCACGAGTTCTTCCTTCAGCCCAAACCCAGGCAGCATCGCCAACTTGGGGCTGGATGAAGCCAACTTTAGAGTTGTCGAACTCGACAACAGGTCTACCGCGAGGCTGACGAGCCGAGACCAGCCCCGGCGGGCAGCGGCCGCTTCAGACTTCGTCGGCTCAGCCAGACCCGCGTACTCTCGCAGCGCTGCCCGGCCCGCCGCGTACCCACCGGCGCGACGCATCTGCAACAACCACCGCACATGCGGAAGAATAGGCTCGTTGAGTTCGAGGAACGGCACGTCCAGAGACTCCCGGACAAAGACACTTCGGTAGGCAGCCAGCAATTCTGTCGTCAGGAAAACCCCTCGCCCGACAAGGTCGGAGGCGACCCGTGAAGCCCGCTCGCTTTCGGGCCCGGCCCAACCTGCCAGTACTGCGGCTACCGGTGCAGAGCCCGAGTCGCGGACAAGGTTCAACAATCCGCCAAAAATGTCGCCTTCTTGCAGCAGACCCGTCAGGGCTACCGGCCCACGCACGGCGAGATGTAGGCCTCGTTGCCTCGCCCGAA
>JAUMYR010000031.1:10206-24261 GCA_030528545.1 Propionibacteriaceae bacterium | reverse complement strand
TCAGCGTCCCGGGCGGGACCTGGATCTCCTCTCCCCCGGGCGAGAGCCTGAGGTAGTAGGCCGTGATCGGACTGCCCTCGTTGACCGGGGCCGTCCAGGTGACGCGCACCTTGCGGTCCAATGGCTGCAACTTCGGCGGGGACGGCTGTTCCGGCTCGACGTCCACCATGACGCTGGCAGGGGCCGAACGCGCCGATTCCCCGACCTCGTTGGTGGCCGTGACCTCGAAGGTGTGCATCTGACCGGTCTTGCGGCCCGGCCAGACACACTTGTTGCCGATCTCACAGGTCTTGGAATCTCTCTGGAACGTGTCGTAGGCCGTGAAATGGGTGATGTTGGCGCCGTTGGCCGACCCGCTGTTCCATTCCAGCGTGACCACCCCGGCGACGCTACCGGCGATCGCGTTCAGATTGGTCGGGGCGTCCGGCCTGTCGCGGACCTCCAAGGTGATGGTTCCCTCGACTTCCCGGCTGCTGTCCTTGGTGGCGTCCACCACCCGGTAGCGCACCACGGCGCTGCCGTGCACCCCCTGCTTCATGGTCATGGTCACGGTCGTGCCCGAAGCGGACGCCCTGAGCATCTCGCCCGGGGCCTCCACCGAGGTCACCGTGAGCGGCTGCCCGGGGAACGGGTTGGTCGCGTAGCGGGTGATGTCGACCGTCTCGGTCTTGCCCGCGTTGGTGGTGATCTCGAGCGGGGTGGTCTGGATCTTGCCCCTGGTCGAGGGCACCACCACGATCGGGAAACTCGCGCTCACCGACTGGTCGCCGTCGGTAACCGTGATCTCGGCCGCCCCGGCCGCACCCAGGGCAGCGCCGACATCGGCCTTGACGCTCAGTTGGGTCCCCGACAGCGACACATCGAGACCGTCGGGCTTGGCCCCCAGAGCGAAACTCATCTCGGATGGCTTCGTGCCGTCTGGATCCTGCACCAGCCTGCTCACGTCGAGCACGGAGGCGTCCTCACCCTTAGCGACCTGGATCTCGGCTCCTTGGAAGACCGGTGGACGGTTGTCGGCCGGTTCGATCTCGACCGGGACGATGACCTGGTTGATCTGGCCCTCAGGGTCGTTGAGATCGGCGCCGTCGGTGACCTCAAGCGAGATCGAGGTTTTGCGGGGAGCCCCCTTTGCCGGGGTGAACTCCAGCGTCAGCTGGTCCTTGACCAGGCTATTGCCGTCCCAGCCCAGCCCCATGGTCACCTTGGCATCATCGGTGATCCGGACCTGCCGGCCCGAACCGCTCTTGATGTAGTCGTTGATGCTGGCCGTCGTGGTCACGCCGACCTTGGCCTTGATCGTGCCCGCGGAGACGTCATAGTAGGGACGGCTCTGGTTGTTCGGCGGCACCCGCACTACCGCGGAGGCCTCCTGGCCGTCGGTGTCGGTGACGGTGTACAAGATCAGCTGCATCTCGTTCGTCACCGGGATCGTCAGCGACTGGTCGGCATTCACCCGGACCCCGGCATCGGAACTGCTGACCCGGGCCTCGGCGATATCGCCATCGGGGTCGGTGTCATTCTTGAGGACCGCGAGCGTGACCTCGCTCTGACCGGTCACCTCGTTCTCGGCGATCGCGTCATCCACCGCGATCGGCGGGGCCAGCGGAGCCTCTGGGCTCACCCGCACCGTGATCTGACCGGTGTCCTTGAGCACCGAGTCGGTCACGTCGTAATTGACCAGGTAGGTATCTGGAACCTCCGGCGCGGTGAGCACAACATAGAGCCCCTCCCGGAGGCTGAGTTCGCTCATGTGCTGGCTGACGACGCTGTCCTCTACCACCCTCAGCTTGTCACCGTCTGGATCGACGTCGTTGGCCAGCACCGGGATCGCGACCTTCTTGCCCGGACGCACCCAGATCGCGTCCGCCGTGGCGATCGGGGCCCGGTTCGCCTCGGGCCGCGGTACCACGGCGACCCGAACCGGTCCCTCCGCCTGGCGCCCGCGGCGATCCTGGACGATATAGGTGAAGGTATCGGTACCGGCGAGGTTGGCGTCGGCGGTATAGACGATCTGGCCGTCCTTGATCTCGGCATTGCCGAGCTTCGGGGACCCGCCACGGCCCAGCAGCACCACGGAGTCCCCATCGGGATCGATGCCGTTGAGCTCGACCGGGATCCTCACCTGCGACCCGGCGAAGGTCCGCGCGATGAGCTCGGGCGGACGCGGCGCCTGGTTATTCTCGTCGTCGCCGGGGGTGACCGTCACGTCGACATAGGCTGAGGCCACGTTGCCCTGAGTGTCTTGCACCGTGTAGATGATCCGCCCGCTGCCCGGACGCTTCCCAGCGCGGAACCGCACCTCGTTATTGGACAAGAAGGCCTGACCGACCTCGTCCTTGATGCTCGCCTGTAGGTTGTTGAGCACCTGCATCCGCAGCCCGAGCACCGAGCGGTCATTGGTGAGCACCTTGACCGAACCGACATCACCGGCGCGCACCACGAGCGAATCGTCGCTCAGTTCGAGCACCGCATTGCGCGATGGGGCGGGCACCGGCAGCACCATGACCCGGGCGCTGCGAGAGGCCTTGCCATTGGACACGAAATAGGAGAAGGACGCCGGCTGTTCCAACCCGCTCGGCGCGGTGACGCGCAGCAGGTTGTGGTCGATCAGCGCGACCCGCAGCGGAGAGTCCTCGGGCAACTCGACCGACTGCACCGCCAGTACCCCGCCGTTGGGATCGGAATCGTTGGCCAGGACCTCGATCAGGGTCTGGCCGCCGCTCGGCAGCAGGCCGATATCGTCCTCGGCCACCGGAGGCTGATCGGTGTTGGCCTCGACCACATCCACCCGGATCACGCCCTCGACCTGCGCCGGGCCGTCGCTCACCTGGTAGGTCAGGTTGTAGGTGCCGACCGCGGCTCCCCTGATGGTGAGGCTGCCGGTCGTGAGGTCGGTGGCCAGCACCTCCAGGCCGCTCGGCGGATTCCCTACCGCGACGAGGCGCAACGGATCGCCGTTCGGGTCGGTGTCGTTGCTGAGCGGGTTCAGGTTGACGCTATGGCCGGCCTGCACCACGATGTGGTCGCCGTTGGTGACCGGCTTGAGGTTGCCGCCGTCACGGACATGGATCACGGCCTTGCCCTCGGCGTCCTTGTCCCCGTCCGAGACCACCACGGTCAATTCGTGGCGCGCGCTGCCCTTGCCCAGGTCAGTGATGAGGAGGCGCCCGTCGGGCCGGGTGTCGACGCTCAAAGCGTCGGAGGAGGACGCGGACTTCAGGTAGATCGGGTCCCCGTCGGGGTCGATCCAGTCGTTGATGAGGTTGACCGTCATGGAGCCCTTGGCCCCGATGGAGGCCGTCGTCGTCCGCCGCTGCTCGGGCGCGTTGTTCTGGCTGAGCGGCACCACGGTGAGCGAGACATCGGCCTGCGCCTTCTCCCCCCGGCCATCGTTGATCTCGTAGGAGAAGGTGAGTCTCCCCGAGGCCGATGAGGGCGTGGTGATCTGCAGCGCGGCGCCGTTACGGACCGGGACCACCGACCCGGCGCTGGGCTGATTCACCGGGGCGGCCACCAGCACGTCGCCGTCCTCGTCGGAGTCGTTCATGATGACCGGCAGCAGGGTGGAGCGCCCGGGACGCACCCCGAAGGCATCGTCGACCGCCACCGGGGCGTGGTTCTTCTCGTTCTGGGGGCGCTCCTGCTGGGACTCTTCGATGATCTTCGCGGTCTGATCCTGCTGCTCTTCCTTGCGCTTGAGCTCCTCTTTGATCTGTTCCCAGTTATCGACCTGGATCATGCGCTGGTCGGGCAGCCAGACCCCGCCATTGGCCATGTCGTTGAGCACGATCACGTCACGGTTGACCCGGAACTTCATCCCCGCGGCGGACTTCACGTTGGGCACTTCCAGGGCGTAGTCGTGTTCCTCGCCCCCGCAGTCGCGGATGAACCAGCTGGCGTTCGCCCAGGCCGCATAGGCACACCCGTTGTGCATCACCGGTGACACCGGTTCGCCGGACCGGGCGGCGTCGATCACGACCGGGTCACCGCCGGACAGCGGCACCCGCAGCAGCGACCGGTCGGTCGCGACCAGCACGTCCGTCGCGCTGGGCCCAGGCTCCTGCAGCCTGAGGGCCGCGCCGGACAGTTGCACCGAGGCACCCCCGGGCAGCACCAGTTTCCCGCCTCCGGTGAGGGCGACCGGTTCGCGTCCGACCATGGTGAGCTGGACCCCGTCCTGGTTCTCCAGTTCCTGCCGGTTCGTCCGCGCGATGTCGACCTGGGAGCCGCTCTGTTTGGCGGTGACGATCTCGCCGCTGGTTTGGGAGGCCACCGCGAGATCGCCTCGCACTCCCATCGCCATGACGGGTTTCTCGACGCCCTCGATGAGGGGTTTGGTCTCGTCGGAGAGGTTCTGCAACTGGTCGGCCTCCGACAGCCAGGCCTTGCCGGAGCGGGTGTCGAGGACGCCGACCCTGGTGCCGCTCACCTGGACGTCGGTACCGACCTTGATGTCGGTCCCATTCGGCAACGCCGCGTTGGCCACATCGATCTGGGCCAGGTTGACGCTGGCCTCGTCCCGGACGAAGACCTCCTTGCCCTGCTGGAACAGGATCAGTTCCGCGGCCGAGTAGCTGACTCCCGCGTCCAGGGTCAGCGCGGGATAGTTCAGGTGCCCTACCAGACGGTCGTTGCCGTTGAGGACCCAGACCCCGCCGTCGTTGAGGTCCACGTCGGTCGCGGCCACCCCCGGGTTGAGAACAGCCACCGCCACGAGCCCAGCGACCATGCTCGACGAGACCGCGAGAGCGATCCGCCGCTTCATCTTCACAGACCAGCCCACAGCCATCCTTTCCGGTACTGGAAGTGCTCACGCCAGCATGGGCGGATACTGCACGAAACGCAATGGGGAAAAACAACCATGCAGACCTGCTCCGATGTGTTCCTAGTTACGCGATCATCGGCCTCGGCATCAGGTCAATCACGCACGGTCCTCAAAGTGAACCGTTGCGTAGGTTACACCGTGGCCCGTCCCAGGGACCACTTCCGAGCAGCCCCACCGTTACCTGAGAGGGTCCACCGAAGCCAGCCCAAGATCAAGGCCTGCGACCTGCCCTGGGCCCACGGCCCCAGCTCAGGCCCCGCGCTTCACCTTGATCTTCTGGCGGGGTTTCCCGGGGCTGGCCCCGGCCTTGGCCTGTTCCAGCTGCCGCTTGCGTTCCTCGTTCTCGTCCATGATCGCCTGCTGGTCGAAGCCAGACCTCAAGAACGAGAAGGCGACCACCGCGACCCCGACAGAGACCAGGGGGGTCCAGCCGATCAGGAGCGGGAGGGTGACCAGGATCACGATGTCGAATCCGCGCAGGATGCTGAACATGAGGCCCGGCGGCACGGCGCCCACACCCACCGCGACGATGGGGCCGGAATAGTTCGCTGGCTGGGCCGCGATCCAGCGCACCGCGGCGAGCAGACCGGCGGCCGCGGTCAGCAGCGCCGTGGACAGGGCCAGCCCCGGGTCGGTGGTGCTCTGCCCGAATCCCATGAAGGCAGGGATCACGGCCAGGCCCCACAGCAGCGCCAGGACGGCCGGAACGGTCATGGCCGCCTGCCGCAGGGAACCGTTGCCATAGGGTAGGCACCGGGCCAGGCCCTTCGTCCGGCACAACACCCGCAAGGAGTTGAGGAAGGGGATGAGCGCCGCCATCAGCACCAGACCCGACAGCAGGGGGTTGATCGTCTGGAGCCCCAGTGAGGCGAAGGCATAGGGCACCGCCATGCTGGCCAGCCAGAACAGCAACGGACGCGGGTAGCGCACGAGACGCTGCACATCGCGCAACACGAGTGCCTGGGTACCCCGCCCGGCACCACGGGTGGGACGGACGTGCCCACGGATCCGAGCGTTGCGCTCAACCAGGATGTCGCGGACCAGGGCGAAATCGAGAGCGAACATCGCCCCCTGCATGCCGCTGAGCAGAGAGCCGCCGCTGGTGAGCCGCTGCCGCCGGATCCGGCCCAGCCGCAGGTAGGCGAGCGTGCCCGCCACGATCGCGAGCAACAACCCAAAGCCGCCGATGCCAAGAGCCAGTTCCACTCCCAGCAGGTCCAGGCCGGGAAGGTAGAACCATCCCGCCGCGGTGCCGACCACCACGCCCAGCGCCGCCATCCCGGACAGCCCGACGACCCATTGCAGGCCGACCAGCACCCAGCGCCGCTCGGCGGTCTGTTCCACCGCGGCGACGCTGACCAGCCCGGCGGCGCCGAACCCGGTGCCCAGAGCCCACACCCCCACCGCGGTCGAGGTGGAGCCGGTGAGGGCCGCCACCAGTGCGCCGAAACCCGAACCCAGCGCCCAGGCCGTCCCGATGGCCAGCCAGAGCCGCTTCGCCAGCAGGCGGCGGCGTCCGATGGGGGCCTCCATGAGCCAGAATCCCTCCGCGGCCGAAGCCAGCACCGGACCGAACATCAGGGACGCCGCCAGCGAGAACGCCAGCGCCCCGGCCAGAGCCGCCCAGGGCAGCAGCGCGCGGCCAGCCAGGCACGAGGCCGTCTCACACGTCGCGATGGTGGTCTGGGCCTGCACGACCGCACCGATCAGCATCGCGCCGACCACCACGACGGCGAAGACCGCGATATACGCGTCGGAGAGGGCTTGCCAGATGTTGCGGGTAGCGCGGCCGCGGCGCCAGTCCTTCATCAGCAGCTGCAACTGGCGTTCGTCCACCTCGTGGATCTCGCCGAATCTGGCGTCGCTCATCCGCGCGGTGCCCCCAGTTCGACCTTGCGGGCGCCGATCGCCTCGACCAGGCTCGGTTCGTGGCTGGCGAGCACGATCGCCAGGCCGTCGCGTTTCTCGGCGGCCAGCCGCTCACCGAGCCAGGCGATGCCCTCGACGTCGAGCCGTTGCTCGGGTTCGTCGAGCACGAGCAGGCTGCGTGGGCGGACGAAAGCCGTGGCCAGCGCCAGCCTGCGGCGCTGCCCGGAGGACAGGGTGGCCGGGAGCTGACCGGCCTGGGCCACCAGCTGCACCTCTTCCAGCACCTCGTCGACGATGCTGTCTGGGTCCTCGACGCCGTGGGCCCTGGCCAGCAGGTCGAGGTGTTCGACGACGCTGAGGTCGGGGAAGAAGTCCAGGTCGTCGATCACGGTCGCGACGTTGCGGCGGATCTCCGGGTTGGTCTCGCTCATGCGGATTCCGAACAGTTCGACAGTGCCCTCGTTGGGCCGGTCCGCGCCGACGATACAGCGCAGCACCGTCGACTTGCCCGCGCCGTTGCGTCCGGTCAGCGCGACCGCCTCGCCCGCCGCGACATCGAGGTTGAACCCCTCGACGATCGTCGTCGGCCCATAGGCCTTTTTCAGCTGCGATACGTGCAGCACCCGGTTGGATTTCTTCGCCACGGCCCAAGTGTGCCACCTCCGCCCGCCGCCGTCGGCCCTCCGTCCGTCCCGGGTAGTTCGCCGTGCTGGTTGCCGGTGGGTGCGGATAGTCTTTCGCTCATGCGACCATCCCGTGCCGACCTGACCAAACGCCGCGCCGATGTGGGGCACATGTTCGATGCTGTCGCGCGACGATACGACCTGTTCAACGATCTGCTCAGCCTGGGTGCCGACCGTGCCTGGCGCCAGGCGACGGTCGAGGCCGTGGAGCCACGGCCAGGCGAACTCGTCCTTGACCTAGCGGCGGGCACCGGAACCTCGAGCGCCCCGTTCGCCCGGGCGGGCGCCCAGGTCATCCCGACCGATCTTTCCCTCGGCATGCTGAGGGTCGGCAAGCAGCGCCTGCCGGAACTTCCCTTCGTCAACGCCGACGCGCTAGCCCTTCCCTATGCCGACGCGACCTTCGACGCGGTCACCATTTCCTTCGGGCTGCGCAATGTCGAGGACACCCTCGGTGGGCTCCGAGAACTGCGCCGGGTCACCAAGAGGGGCGGACGCATCGTCATCACCGAGTTCTCGGCCCCGGTCTGGGCCCCTTTCCGCCGCGCCTACCACGCCTATCTGCGCCACGGGGTCCCGCTCCTGGCGAAGGCCTCCAGCAACCCACCCGCCTACGCCTATCTGGGGGAATCCATCCTGGCCTGGCCCGACCAGCCAGGGCTGGCCGAGCTCATGTCCGAGGCGGGCTGGGCGGCGGTCGGCTGGTGCAATCTGTCCGGCGGCATCGTCGCGATGCACCGGGGGTGGGCGGCCTAACGTGTTCCTCCTCGACGCCTATGCGGCGCGCAGTTGTCCGGTCAAGACCCATAATCTGTTCGACCCGACCATGGAGCGGCCCGAGCCCCCAGACGAGTCCCTCGGGGAGGCCTTCCACGGCGGCCGGGAGTTCGAGCTGGCCGTGTTGGATGAGATCGCGGCCAAGAACCCCGTGACCGACCTGCGGCCGCTGCGCGAGGCCCCCCTCGAGACCCGGGCGGCGGCCAGCGCCGAGGCGATTGGCCGGGGCGATGCCATCATCATCGACGCGCTGCTGCCGCGGGACTATGCCGGTCACCGCAGCGGGCGGCCCGATCTGCTGGTCCGGGGCGCCGACACCCCGGCGGGGACCCCGGGCTACCACCCGGTCGAGGTCAAACTGCAGAAGGTCCTGGAACGCCGCGAGGGCCACACCATGGCCATCTCCCGCCTCGGCAGCCTCAGCCTGGAGGACGCGCTCCAGGTGCCTCGCAGCGCCTTCCGCGCGTCCAAGGAGAAGACCCTGCTGCAGCTCGCCCACTACTGGCGCATGCTGGAGGCCGCCGGCTATGCGGCCGCGGGCCCGCCGCTGGCCGGGGCGATCGGACTCGATCGTCCCAGCCAGGCCGGCGGCCATTGCGTCAGCTGGGTCGACCTGTCCGAGAAACAGTTGCGCACCTTCAGCCGGACGAGTGAGAGCGGATGGAGGCTCAGGAGCGCGCTGGAACGCTACGATCACGAGCACCAGTTCCGCGTCTATGTCGCCACCCAGGCCCTCGCCCGGAGCGGAAAGGACGACCCTCCACCGCCGGTCGTCCCGATCGTGGTGAAGGAGTGCGAGTACTGCGTCTGGTGGGAACGGTGCCGTTCCCAGCTCGATGAGGAGTCAATCAGCCTAAGGATCAACAAGTCTCCCCTCGATGTGCGGGAGATCTCCGCACTGTCGGGGCTCGGCATCGCGACCCTCACCGATCTCGCCGACGCCGATCTAGACGAGCTGCTGCCCCGCTACCTGCCCGAGGTGCGCCACCGTGAGGGGGCCGAGTCTCGCCTGCGGCTGGCCGCGCGGCGCGCCCGCCTGATGCTCGCCGGCATCGAACTGGAGCGGACCACGAGCGGCCCGATTGAGGTGCCCACGGCCGAGGTCGAGATCGACTTCGACATCGAGACCTCCGATGAGGGGCGCACCTACCTGTGGGGGCTGCTGGTGAACGACCGGGCGGCGGGCACCAGCGAATACCACGCCTTCGCCCGCTTCGCCGACCTGGACCGGTCCGGGGAGACCGCCTTACTCATCGAGTTCGCCCGTTTCCTGGCCCCTCTGCTACGGGACCGGGACGCGCTGGTCTACCACTATTCCGACTATGAGCGGGTGTTCTTGAACCGGCTGTCCAAGATGACCGGGGATCCGGATGTCGCCTACCTGGTGGAGGCCTCAACGACACATTTCGTCGACCTCTTCACCCTGGTGAGGGCGCATTTCTTCGGCACCAATGGGCTGGGCCTGAAGACCGTCGCACACGCCGGGGCCGGGTTCTCCTGGCGCGACGACGACCCGGGCGGGCTCAACTCGCAGACCTGGTTCAACGACGCCGTCCACGCCGACGACCCGGCCGAGCGGGAGGCGGCCCGGGTCCGCGTTCTGGAATACAACGAGGACGATGTCCGCGCCACCCTCGCCCTGCGGGAGTGGCTGAGGGGCCTGGGCTGAGGCGTCCCGGGGCCTCCGGCTCTGGGAGACTCAACCGGCCAGGGAAGCCAGCCAGGTGCTGGTGGCCCGGCGTTCTTCTCGCCCGATGCTGACCAGGAGCACCTCGACACCGCTGATCGGACGGGCCAGCGCCTCTCGTAACCCTTCTCGGTCCTGGACCCGGGTGACCGGGTGTCCGAAGGCCGCGGCGACGGCCGCCAGGTCGAGGCCGTGTGGGACGGCGAAGACCCTCTCGAAGGAGTCGGCGTAGCTGTCAGCGCCCTGTTCCAGGGTGTGGAAGATGGATCCACCGTTGTCGTCTGCGATCACGATGCGTAACCGCGGGCGGGGTTCACCGGGTCCGAAGAGGAGAGAACCGGCGTCGTGGACGAAGGTGAGGTCCCCCAGCAGCAGCGTCGTCGCCCGGCCGGTGGCCAGCGCGATGCCGCTCGCGGTCGCGATGGTCCCGTCGATACCGGCCAGGCCACGGTTAGCCCACGACCTTGCCGGGTCCGGGCTGATCGGGGCGAGGTCGGCGTCCCGGATCGGGTTGGAGGAACCGAACACCAGGTTGTCCTGCCCACCGGCGGCGGCGACCACCTCCGCCGCGAGGGTGTAACCGTTCAACCCTGTCAGCGTGTCCTCAAGCCGCGCCCGAACGGCCCGGTCCTGGGCCCGCCAGCGCTCCAGCCAGTCCGCCTCGGCCACCGGCCCGGCCCAGCCCACCTCGTCGCAGACCACCGAGGCGGTGGCACCCACATCGGACCAGTCGGCGTGTTCGGCGACGACGATGTGGTGGATCGAGGAGGCCGCCAGCAGCGTGGCGACCGGCCTGGACAAGGTGGGGTGCCCGTAGGTGATGACCCTCTCGATCTCGCGGCCCAGCGGCCCCCCGAGCAGCAACCGGTAGGTCGCGATGGCGTTGGGACCGCCGCGGGCATTGCTGGAGGGTTCGGCCAGCAGCGGCAGGCCCGCGGCCTCGGCGAAGGCCCGCGCCCGCGCCCCGACCTCGGGGGCGGCGTCCCCGGCGACCACGACGCTGCGCTGTCCGGACCCGATCAGGTGGGCCGGGGCGGGGAGGCGCCCCGGCATGGCGGCGGCGGGGGGCGCGGCTTCAAGGGCATCGGAGCCGCCGAGCAGCGGTTCGCTGAACTCCACGTTCAGCTGGGCTGGCCCGGGGCGCCCGGTGCGGGTCCCGAGCGCGGCGGCGAGAGCCCGGCGCAGCCCCGCGGCCCAGTGCGCGGGACGCCCCGAGGAACTGGATAGCCGCACGCTGGCCACGGCGAAGGCACCAAAGATGCCCGGCTGATCCGTGGTCTGGGAGGCACCGCTGCCGACCCGGAACGCGGGCCGGTCACAGGTCAGCGCCAGCCAGGGGACGCCAGCGTGCCGGGCCTCCATGGCGGCCGGAAGCAGGTTCCCGACAGCGGTGCCCGAGGTGCACACCAGCGGCGCGGGCCTCCCTGAGGCCTTCGCCAGCCCGAGGGCGAGGAAACCGGCCGAGCGCTCGTCCACCCGCACGTGCAACCGGATCTTGCCCTCACGCACCGCCCGGTCAAGGGCGATCGACAGCGCCGCGTTGCGCGACCCCGGGGCCAGCACCGCGTCGGTGATGCCGCTGGAAATCAGCGTCCGCACCAGGGTCGTGGCCATCATGGACGAAGACATGCCAGCTCCTTGGTCTCGCTCAGCCTGCGCCGCCAGGCCCGTGCGCTCGCCTCGTCCGCCAGCGGCACCCTGCCGGTAGCGACGTCCGGGCGGGTCACCGCCAGACGTCCCGCCACCGCGACCAGTGGGTGGTCCACGACATCGGCGGTGAGCAGGTTCACCGTGTTGAGGCCACAGTCATAGGGCAGTTCCGGCAGGGCCGCGGCCAGCGCCAGGCCAGCGGCGATCCCGACGGAGGTTTCCAGCGCGCTCGACACCACGACCGGGATCGCGAGTTCCTCGGCCCAGCGCAGGCAGGCCCTGACCCCGCCCAGCGGCTGCACCTTGAGCACCGCCACGTCAGCCGCGGCGAGGCGTTTCACCTTCCCGGGGTCGTCGCTGCGGCGAATCGACTCGTCCGCGGCGATCGGGACGCTGACCCCCGCCCGCAGCAGGGCGCGTCTCAGTTCGGCCAGTTCCTCGGTAGTGCGGCAGGGCTGTTCGGCGTACTCGATCCCGTAGCTAGCTAATACCCGCAGGCGCTCCAGGGCCTCGGACGGGCTCCAGGCGCCATTCGCGTCGACCCGGATGCGCCCCTTGGGCCCCAGCGCCGCACGCACAGCCTCGACGCGGGCCTCGTCCTCGGCGAAAGACTGTCCCGGCTCGGCGACCTTGATCTTCGCCGTGCGGCACCCAGAGGACCTGGCCCTTTCGAAGGCTAGCTCCGGCCCGACGGCAGGGATCGTGGCGTTGACCCACACCTCATCGCGCAGCGGTGGAGGGTATCCCTCGAAGGCGGCCTCGCGGGCAGCGAGCCACCAGGGCACCAGCTCGGCGCCGGAATAATCCAGGAAAGGGCTCCACTCAGCCCACCCGGCCGGGCCCTGGATCAGGACGCCCTGGCGCCGGGCGATGCCCCGGAACCGAAGCCTCAGTGCGGTGTCGTAGACGATCACAGCAGGCACCCGAGGAGCAGGCCGAGGCCGGCCAGCAGTTCCGCCAGGCCGCTCAGCTGCAACACCCTGATGAGTTCCTTGCCCACTGCACCGCTCATCACCAGCGTCGCGGCCCTGGACGCGGGCAGCGCGCCCGACAGGCTGAGCAGCGTCCACGGCGTGGTCAGGTAGGCGATCCAGACCAGCAGCGCGAACCCGACGGCCAGCAGCCCCAGGAACAGGGTGCGGGTCGCGGCCTCACCCAGCCTGGTCGCCAGCGTCCGCTTGCCAGCTGCGAGGTCTCCGGCGATGTCGCGCAGGTTGTTGGCCACCAGGATCGCCGATGCGAGACACCCGATGGAGCAGGCGGCCAGCCATCCGGCCAGCGGCACCCGGCCCAGCAGCACATAGGTGGTGGCGGCGACCGCGACCAGCCCGAAGAAGACGAAGACGAAGACTTCCCCAAGGCCGGCGTAGCCATAGGGCCGTTTGCCACCGGTGTAGTACCAGGCTGCGGCGATGCTGGCGGCGCCGATGGTCAACAGCCACCAGTGCCCGCTCATCGCGACCACCGCGAGCCCGACAGCGGCTGCCACACCCAAGCAGGCGAAGGCCCCATATTTCACCGCATGGGGACGCGCGGCACCCGACCCGACCAGGCGCATCGGCCCGACCCGGTCGGCATCTGTCCCCCTGATCCCGTCCGAATAGTCGTTGGCGTAGTTGACGCCGACCTGGAGCGCGAGCCCCACGATGAGGCACAGCGCCGCCATCCCCCACTGCGTCGCGCCTTCGTGCGCGGCGATCGCGACGCCGCCGAACACGGGTGCCACGGCCGCCGGGAGCGTCCTCGGTCGGGCACCCTCAACCCACTGCGCCAGCGTCGCCACGGTCTGCTTCCTCCACAAGTCGCACAAGCTTCACCCGATCGAGCTTGCCGCGCTCGGTCACTGGCAGCTTATCGACTCTCAGCGCCTCCTTGGGCAAGGCTGCGCTGGTCAGGTCGCCCAGCAGCCGCGTCCGCCACCATTCCAGGGGGTGGCAAGCCTCGGTGACGAGCACGATCCGGGTTCCCCATTCCGGGTCGGGGACGCCGACGAGGACCGCTTCCTCGCCGAGACGGTCCACGGCCCGCTGCGCCTCGTCCAGGTCGACGTTGACTCCGCCAGAGATCACCACCGCGTCGGCGCGTCCCAGGACCTCTAGGCGGTCCCCGGCCCACCGTCCCCGGTCGCTGGTGTGGAACCATCCCCCCACCAGGGCGCGTTCGCTGCTCTCCTTGTCACCGAGATAGCCCGAGAACAGGTGGGCCCCACTGATGCGGATCTTCCCGGCCACGATGTCGAGGCCGACCCCAGGTAGCGCCCGCCCGTCGTAGACACACCCGCCGCAGGTCTCGGTCATGCCGTAGGTGGTGACGACCCGCAGCCCGCTCTCGGCCGCCTCGGCCAGCAGGCTGGGGCGGATCATCGAACCCCCGAGCAGGATCCAGTCGTAGGCCGCCAGCGCCCCGGCCCCTCCCGGACGCCGCAGCGCGCGGTGGAGCTGGGTGGAGACCAGAGAGATGGCGTTGGAGCCTGGGGCGGGCGACAGATCGGCCAGGTCGGTGCGGGCCCACCGTGGGGTCGTGCCAGCGACGTGAGAACGCACCAGCGTCATGAACCCGGCGAC
>JAUMYR010000031.1:5363-10106 GCA_030528545.1 Propionibacteriaceae bacterium | reverse complement strand
TTGCTGACGATCTATTGCGTGGTCGAGGTGGCCCAGACTGACCGCTATGCCGTGCGTCACGCGCCGAAGTGGCTGTGGGTGTTCGCCGTGATCTGCATTCCCGTCCTCGGGCCCTTGGCGTGGCTGTTCTTCGGCCACCCCCAGCCCGGGCGGCGGCGTCCTGAGCGGCTCAATCCAGACGACGATCCCGACTTTCTGCGCGGCCTGGGCTGATCCTCATCGCCCGTCAACCAGCTCTGGCTAGGGGATTCCGGGGCCTTCAAGAAAAACTGAGCAAGACTCTGAGAATTTGCGAAGAAATGCTAAGGTATCCCTCGTGGCTTTGATCGACGGATTTACCCCACCCCGCCGGGGCATCGATCCCGTTGACGCGGGCGACGCACCCATCACCCCTTCGGTGCCGCGCCGGGCGTCTGGGCGCAAACCTTCCTTGCGCGCCGGTATCGCGGTCGCGGCTGTGCTCGCACTCGGCACCGGCGGCATCGCCATCTCCACGCTCACCTCCTCGGCTCAGGCCAGTTCTCCCGACGCGGTGCCCGTGGTGGCATCCTTCGACCGCTCCCTGCAGAACTCCCGGGACTCGGCCCGCGAGAGCCTCGCCCCCGCCGATGTCGATGCACTCATCGCCCAGCGCGCGGAGGCCCTGAACGAGATCAGCAAGGAAGTCGCCGACAAGCAGGCTGCCTCCTCGGCCGTCGCTCGCGACGAGTTGCTCAAATCCGCCGGGCAGAACATCGCCTCCGAGGCCAAGCGCCTTGAGGAGGAGAAGAATAAGCTTCAGTTCCCGGCCGAGGGTAGGCCCGGGTCTCCCTGGGGCATGAGGCTGCACCCGATCCTCGGTTACCAGCGGATGCACTGGGGCATGGATGTCGGGGCGGCGTGTGGCAGTCCGCTGCGCGCGGTTTACGACGGGACGGTGATCTCGGCCTCTTTCGACGGCGCCTCGGGCAACAACGTCAAGATCAGCCACACCGAGTTCCGCGGCAAGAGCCTGCAAACCAACTCGCTGCACATGACCCGCTACATCGTGAAACCCGGCCAGAAGGTCAAGAAGGGCGAGATCATCGGCTACACCGGCTCCACCGGGTTGTCGACCGAATGCCATCTGCACTTCGAGACGATCTGGGGAGGAACCAACGTCGATCCGATGAGCTTGCTCACCTACCCCTGATCCACCCCTCACGACAGCGCTGGCCAACCGCGGCCAGCGCTTTTTACTGGTGATGTGGCGCACATGCGTGCACACCTGACCGATCTGCGTGGCACTTTGCCCAAAATTGCCCGGTGGCCTGCTGTCCAGACCACACTTGGCCTCATGAAAAAGCTCATCAACAACGTTGCTGATGTCGTAGCTGATTCCCTCAAAGGGGTAGCGGCCGCACACCCTGACTTGGTGCGTGTCGACCATGACAACAAGGTCATCTTCCGCGTCGACGCGCCCCGGCCCGGCAAGGTCGGGCTGGTCTCGGGCGGCGGGTCCGGGCACGAGCCGATGCATGGCGGTTTCGTCGGGCTCGGCATGCTGGACGCCGCCTGCTGCGGGGAGGTGTTCACCTCGCCGGTGCCCGACCAGATGGAGGTCGCGACCAAGGGCGTCGATGGCGGGGCTGGCGTCTTGCACATCGTGAAGAACTACACCGGGGATGTCATGAACTTCGAGATGGCCGCCGAGCTGGCAGCCGCGGAGGGTATCCGGGTCAAGTCCATCGTCACCGACGACGATGTCGCCGTCCAGGACTCTCTCTACACCGCCGGGCGCCGCGGGGTCGGCGTCACCGTGCTTCTGGAGAAGATCGCCGGGGCCGCGGCGGAGGAAGGCCGTGACCTGGATTCCGTCTTGGAGATCGCGACCAGAGTCAATGGCAATGGCCGGTCCATGGGTATGGCGCTAACCAGTTGCACGGTTCCGGCCGCGGGCAAACCGACCTTCGACCTAGGTGAGGACGAGATCGAGGTCGGCATCGGCATCCACGGCGAGCCCGGACGTAAGCGCCTGCCGCTGGCATCGGCCAAGGAGGTGGCCGCGATGCTGGTGGAGCCGATCCTCGCCGACCTCGATTACGCGGGCAGCCCGGTGATCGCCTTCGTCAATGGCATGGGTGGGACACCGCTGATCGAGCAGTACATCGTCTACCAGGAGGTCGCCGAGATCCTGGCCAAGAGCAATGTCACCATCGCGCGAAACCTGGTCGGCAGCTACATCACCTCGCTGGAGATGGCCGGTGTTTCGGTGACCCTGCTCAAGGCCGACGATGAACTGATCCGGCTATGGGACTCCCCGGTCAAGACGGCTGGGCTACGGTGGGGAGTATGACAGTGATCAACACAGCCAAACTGGCCGCTTGGCTCGCCGACTACGCCGATGTCATCCACAGCAATACCGCGCTGCTCACCGACCTGGACCGCCAGATCGGCGACGCCGACCACGGCTCGAACATGGACCGCGGCATGCAGGCGGTCGCTACGCTCGACCCCGGCGAGTTCGATTCCGCCGCTGCCTATCTCAAGAAGGTGGGCATGACCCTGGTCAGCACCGTCGGCGGCGCTTCCGGCCCGCTGTATGGCACCTTCTTCCTGCGCCTGTCGAGCGCCTGGACCGAGGAGATGAAGGTGGCCGGGTTCGGCGCCGCTTTGCGGGCCGGACTGGACGGCATTCTGGTCAGGGGCAAGGCTGAACCCGGGGACAAGACCATGGTGGACGCGCTGGCGCCAGCGGTCGGGGCCTATGAGTCCGCCCTGGCGAACGGCGATTCGCTGCGGGCTTGCCTGGAGGCTGCGGCCAAGGCCTGCGCCGATGGTCGCGATGACACGATCCCGCTGGTCGCCCGCAAGGGCCGGGCTTCCTACCTCGGGGAACGCTCCGCGGGCCACATGGATCCTGGCGCCGCCTCGGTCACGATGCTCATCGAAGCGGCCGCTAGGGCGCTGCCGTGATCGGTATCGTCGTCGTCAGCCACAGCCGTCCGCTGGCCGAGGCCGCGGTCGATCTCGCCAAGGAGATGGCGCCCGAGGGGCCCCGGGTCGCGATCGCGGCCGGGATCGGAGACGGTTTCGGCACCGACGCGCAGGCCATCGCCTCCGCGATCGAGGAGGTCGACTCCCCCGACGGGGTCTTGGTCCTGCTCGACCTAGGGTCTGCGATCCTCTCGGCCGAGATGGCCCTGGAGTTCCTCGACCACGACCT
The DNA here is from genome assembly GCA_030528545.1 of Propionibacteriaceae bacterium. The sequence continues at coordinate 6,922 of JAUMYR010000031.1, read as the reverse complement.
CGCCACCAGGGTGAAGCTATCGGCGGCGCCGCTGGTGGAAGGGCTCATCATCGCGATGGCGGCAGGCCAGACGGGGCTGCCCTGCGACGCGGTCGAGCGCGAGGCTGCCCAGGGATTACTCCCCAAGCAGGCCCAGCTCGGGTCCCAGGAGTGAACGATAAGCGTGTCGCCCGTATCGTGGGCGACACGCTCTTTCGTAGAAGGAAACACAATGAGATGGTGGCCCGCACGCCGGAAGAAAACAGCGGCCGTCCCCGCTGATCCCCCGCCTCCCCCGGAGCCCTTGACCGGACCGGCGTGGGTGGTCTCGGACGAGGTGCCAGTGGAGGGCTACGCCGCGGGCGACCCCGAGGTCGAACTCGCCCGGCTGGTCGAGGCGATCCGCGAGGTAGATGCCTTCCTCACTGAGTGTGGGCTTCAAGACCCCGCCTATTCCGAGGTATTCCGCACTCAGAACGCGATCCTGCACGACGTCACCTGGCTGCGGGCCGCGACGCGCGAGATCACCAAGGGAGCCCCCGCCCCCATCGCCACGCACGCGGCCTTTTCCGATATCTCCGGGATCTTCGACGCCATCACTAACCCGACGCTGCGCGAGCGGGGCACCGATGTGCGCTCGATTGGGCGCCTCATCCGCAGCAGCCTCACCGGGGCGCCGCTTCGGCGCGCCGAGCCATCCGTGCCAAGCGTGTGGATCGTCGAGGAGCTGGACGCAGTAACCGCGATGCAGATATCCGAGAGCACCTGCGTCGGTGTCGTGGCGACCAGTGACCTAGTCTCGGGCCACGGCATCGAGATCGCCACCGCCCGCGGTTTCACCTGTCTCACGGGACATCAACGGGCCGCGGAGGCGCACAACGGCGCCGAGGTGTCCTTCCCCTGAGCCGACACCCAGGCCTCGCTGGGGGTGGGAGGGCCGGGTGCCCCCTTGGCCTCATGCCGGACCTCCCGCCTACCCTAAGAAACCGCGAAACCACAACGGTATTAGTGTGGTATCAGAGGAGGTATCTCCGCTGGCCAGGATCGCTCAAGTCGTCTGACGGAGCATCGCTAATCTGACCCACGGGCTCCTAGGCTGTGCGGTATGAGCGCACCTAACAAAGCCGTCATCCTGGCCCGCGGCCTAGGGTCGCGAATGCGTCAGCAGGCCGCCGGGGTTGAACTTGACGCTCGCCAGTCTGCCGCCGCCGACGCCGGGATCAAGGCCATGATCTCGGCTGGGGGGCGTCCATTCCTGGACTATGTGCTCTCTGCCCTGGCAGACGCGGGCTTCACCTCGATTTGCCTCGTCATCGGGCCCGAGCATGACATGATCCGGGAGTATTACGACGCCCTGCCCAAAGAACGCATCTCGATCAGCTATGCCATACAGCACGAGCCCCTAGGCACCGCGAACGCTGTGCTCGCGGCCGAGGATTTCGCGGGCGAAGACCGGGTCTTGGTCATCAACTCCGACAATTACTACCCGCCGGAGGCGCTGGAACTGCTGGCCCACGCGGAGGGTTCGGCCATGATCGGTTTCGATAAGGCCGCCCTGATCGCCCGCTCCAACATCCCCG
>JAUMYR010000031.1:0-5263 GCA_030528545.1 Propionibacteriaceae bacterium | reverse complement strand
GGGGATCCCTACCGCGTGATCCCGGCGGCCTGCGGCGTCCTCGACATGAGCAGCAGGGGCGACATCGCCTCGGTGGTGGCTGCCCTAGCGGATCGCAGGGTCGCGCTGTGAGCCCTTCCTGGTTCGTTCCGGGACGCCTTGAGGTCTTGGGCAAGCACACCGACTACGCGGGCGGGCGCTCCCTGCTCGCGGCCGTGAATCGGGGCGTCACCGCGTCCGTTGAGGACGCACCCACCGGTATCACCGCGGTATCGGACGCCTCCCCCGAGGCGGTATCCATCACCGCGGGGGCGGACCACACGCTGCCAGAGGGGCATTGGGGTCGTTATCTCCAGACGGTGGTAGACCGGCTGAGCGCCAACTTCGGGCCACTGCGACCCGCCCACCTGAGGATCTCCTCCGACCTCCCCCTGGCGAGCGGGATGTCCTCCTCCTCGGCCCTGATCGTCGCTACGGCCCTAGCACTCGCAGAGCACAATGGGTTCACCTCTTCCCCAGCCTGGACCGCCAATATCGGCGACCGGATCGACCTGGCCGGTTACCTCGCCTGTGTCGAGAACGGCATGGGTTTCAAAGGGCTCGCGGGGCATCGCGGGGTTGGCACCTTCGGCGGTTCCGAGGACCACACCGCGATGCTGTGCTGCCAAGCCGGTCATCTGTCTCAGGTACGGTTCTGCCCCATCGTGGTCGAAGACAGCGTCGAACTCGATCCGGGCTGGTCCTTCGTCGTGGCGGTGTCGGGGGTTCTGGCCGAGAAGACCGGGGCTGCCCGCGATCGCTACAACCGGGCGGCGCTGGCCACGCTGGAACTGGTCGAGCGCTGGAACTCCCACACTGGCGCTGCCCACGCCACGCTCGCCGAAGTCCTCGCCCAGCCAGAGGCCGTTGCCAGGCTGCTTCGCCTGATCGGTACGCAGGACTATCTGGCCCAGCGGCTGCGGGCCTTCATCCGCGAATCCCAGGAACTGATCCCCGAGGCCACCGCGGCGCTGAGGCGCCACGATCTCGCCGGGTTCGGCGCGATCGCCTACGACTCACACGCCTATGCCTCCCGCGTTCTCGGCAACCAGATCGCCGAGACCGACCGCCTCGTCAGCCTGGCCCGCCAGCTCGGGGCCATCGGCGCCACCGGGTTCGGCGCCGGATTCGGCGGGTCGGTGTGGGCTCTGGTGCCCACCGCGGATGCCGACGGTTTCGCCAGCGACTGGCTGGACCGCTACACCAGCGAGTTCGATTCTCACGCGGCGGCGGCTCGGACCCTGGTCACCCGGCCGGGGAAGGCGGCTCACAGGCTCTGAGCGGCCACGAGCCTGATGCTTCCCGGCCGGGCTCCCGGTGGGCACCAGCGGCACCCACCGGATCGCCGGGATCAGTCGTCGTGGCTGTCCCCGTTGCCGTTGCCACCGTTCCCGTTGTCTTCGGGGTCGACATATTTGTCGCGCCGCACGAGATTCGCCGTCACGTCGGGCACCTCGTTTTGCAGTCTCCGGGCGGTGCGCTGATAGCCGGTCGATTTCGGGCGTTTCGGGAAGACCAGGGCGGGCCTCTCGATGTGATGGTAAGGGATGGAGTTCAGCAGGTGAGCGATCATGTTGATCCGGGCCCGCTTCTTGTCCTCGGCCTCCACCACGTTCCACCGGTTCCCCGGCAGGTCGGTGTGCACGAACATCTCGTCCTTGGCCCTGCTGTATTCCTCCCAGCGGGTCAACGATTCCAAGTCGGTCGGAGAAAGCTTCCAGCGCCGCATCGGATCGGTGAGCCGGGATCTGAAACGCCTTTCCTGTTCCTTATCGGACACGCTGAACCAGTACTTCCGCAGCAAGATGCCGTCGTCGATGAGCATCTGCTCGAACTGGGGGCACTGACGCAGGAAACGGACATGCTCTTCTGGTGTGCAGTAGCCCATGACCTTCTCTACTCCCGCCCGGTTGTACCAGGAGCGGTCGAACAGCCGGATCTCACCCGCCGCGGGCAGGTGCTCGATGTAACGCTGGAAATACCACTGCGTGCGCTGACGCTCGGTTGGGACCGGGAGCGCCACGATGCGCGCGACGCGCGGGTTGAGGTATTCGGTGATCCGCTTGATCGCGCCGCCTTTGCCCGCCGCATCGCGTCCCTCGAACAGCACCACAATCCGGGCCCGGACATCCTTGACCCATTCCTGCATCTCGACTAGTTCGGCCTGCAAACGGTTGAGTTCGGCCTCATACAACTCGTTGTCAAGCTTCGGTAACTTCGCCATGATTCATCTTGCAACCGTTGCCCACATCACCGCGCGGTTTTCTCATAACCCGGGCAAGATGGATGCATGTTCACCTTTCAGACCGCGGGCCGGATCCTTTTCGGGGCCCACGTCTCCTCCGAGCTGGCCCGCCTCACCGAACACAAGCGGGTCTTTCTGGTCAGCGGCAGTGACCCCGGCCGCTATGGGCTCGGCATCGAAGCTAGCGCCAGCTACCGGGTGAGTGGTGAGCCCTCCTTCGAGGACGCCCGGGCCGCGGTCGCGTCCTGCCGTGAGGCCGGCGCCGATCTCATCGTGGGACTGGGCGGAGGAGCCCCGCTCGACCTCGCCAAGGCGGTGTCCGTCCTGGCCGCCCAGGGCGGTGACCCGCTGGACTATGCCGAGGTGATCGGTGCGGGGCGTTCCTTCGGGGCGGAGAAGATCAGCTGTATCGCCGTTCCGACCACGGCGGGAACCGGCACCGAGGTGACGGCCAACGCGGTGCTGACCTCTCGGGAGCACCGGGTCAAGGTGTCGCTGCGCGCGGCAGCCATGTTGCCGGACGTAGCTCTCGTCGATCCCGTCCTCACCCTGACCTGTCCCCCGCAGGTGAGCGCGCATTCCGGTATGGATGCTCTAACTCAGTGCCTTGAGCCCTATGTCACCCCCTATGCCAGCCCCCTGACCGACGGCTTCGCCAGGGAAGGGATGCGCCGCGCCCACGCCCTGACCACGGTGTTCACCAGCCCCGACGACCTGTACGCCCGAACCGACATGGCGCTGTGCTCCTTGCTCGGCGGGCTGAGCCTAGCCAACGCCAGACTCGGCGCGGTACACGGGCTGGCTGGCGTCCTCGGGGGCATGACCGGGGCCCCGCACGGTGCGATCTGCGCTGCCCTGCTGGCGCCGGTGACGACGGCGAACCTCTCGGCGATGTTCGCCCGCGAGCCCGGCAATCCCGCGATCGAGCGCTACCGGGACGCGGCGCTGCTGCTCACCGGGGAACGCCATACCTCGGCGCTACAGGAGTGGCTGTGGGAACTCGCGCGCCATCTGGGGATTGCCGGTCTCGGCAGTTTCGGGCTGCTGACCAGCGATTATGCCGAGGCGGTCCGGGGAGCACAGCGGGCCAGCTCCATGAAGGGCAATCCGATCGCGCTGACCCCCTCCGAGTTGCGGGGGATCCTCGTCGCCGCCGCCTGAGCCGCATACGGCCAAGCGACACCGACGATCCAGGGTTCACAGGCAACACACAGCTATCCCACAGCTGATTCAGTGGGGCCGCGTGCGACAGTTGTTCCATGGCAGTCTCAGCAGAGAACCGGCTCCAGCGTCCAGACGGAACCCCGATCCGTGTCCTGGCCGTCGATGACGAACCCAGCATCGTCGAGTTGTTGTCCATGGCGATGCGCTACGAGGGGTGGGAGGTGACTACGGCGTCCACCGGAGCGGAGGCGGTGAGAGCCGCACGCGAGACTCACCCGGATGCCATCATCTTGGACATGATGCTGCCCGATTTCGACGGCATGGAAGTCATGCGCCGGGTCCGCGCTGAGTCGCCGGAGGTGCCGGTGATCTTCCTGACCGCCAGGGATGGGGTCTCCGATCGGATCGCTGGCCTCACCGCCGGGGGAGACGACTATGTGACCAAGCCATTCAGCATCGAGGAGGTGATCGCCCGGCTGCGGGGCCTGTTGCGGCGGACCGGGGCCACACAGGCACGTCCCGGCAGCCAGCTGGTGGTGGGAGATCTCATGCTGGACGAGGATTCCCACGAGGTGACCCGGGGCGGAGACCCCATCACGCTGACCGCGACCGAGTTCGAACTGCTGCGCTACCTGATGCGCAATCCGCGTCGGGTATTGAGCAAGGCGCAGATCCTCGACCGGGTCTGGAATTACGACTTTGGGGGTCAGGCCAATGTCGTCGAGTTATATATCAGCTATCTCCGCAAGAAGATCGACGCTGGGCGGGAGCCCATGATCCACACCAGAAGGGGCGCTGGCTACGTGCTGAAGCCCGCGGGCGCATGATCGGCCAGCCGGGGACGCTCACCCGCCAGCTCGTCACCCGCACCGCTTTGCTGGTCGCGGCGGTCAGTGTGGCCCTGTCCGCCCTCATCACGGTCGCCGTCCGCCAGATCCTGACCGACAAGCTCGACAGTCAGCTCCTAGCCGCCACCGCCTTGCAACTGCAGGACCCTCGGCGCGGCGAGGGGGACCGCCCCCGCGGGGTGACCCGTCCGGGGACCCCTCCGGGGACCCTGGTGATCCAGCAGGTCGGAGACAACGAGTTCATCGCCGGTGTCGTCGAGCGCGGGCGGGCGAGGGGCCTAGCCGGGGAGGCGATAACGACGCTGCTCAGCCTGCCCACCGATGGCACCGTCCGTACCGTCTCGATCGATCATCACGGCTCCTACCGGGTGGTGTCCGTGAACAAGGACGGTTCCCGGACCGTGGTCGCCCTACCCCTCGCCGAGCTCAAGAGCACCACTAGGACCCTCCTGCTCGCGGCGCTGATCCTCGGATGTTCGGCCGTGCTCGCCTCGATGCTGATCTCCGGCGCGCTGGTCCGGCGCACGGTGCGTCCACTCAACCGGCTGGCCGAGGCGGCGAGCGAGGTGTCCCAGCTCGAACTGCGCCAGGGAGAGGTCGAGGTCCCGGTGCGGGTCGACGTCTCCACTCTGCATCCCAACCACGAGGTGTCCCGGGTCGGGAAGGCGTTCAATCACATGCTGCACAACGTGGAGGGGGCGCTAGCGGCCCGGCAGGCCTCCGAGACGAAACTGCGCCAGTTCGTCGCCGACGCCAGCCACGAATTGCGCAACCCGCTCGCCGCCATCCGTGGATACAGCGAGTTGAGCCTGCGTCACCGTAGCGAGCTTCCCGCCGACACCGGCCATGCCCTCAGCCGCATCGACGCGGAATCTATTCGGATGAGTAAACTGGTCAACGACCTATTGCTGCTAGCCAGGCTCGACAGCTCCCCCGAACTGGCCTGTTCGCCCCTCGACATCACCGAGATCGTGCTCAATGCGGTCGG